>JBBRVJ010000127.1:0-10744 GCA_038246975.1 Rhodobacterales bacterium
CCGGCACCACCTGATCGGACAGCACGTCAGGCGCGGCCCGCCCTTCGCGCCACAGCCGCACGAACGCCGCGGCCACTACCGGCCCGCCGAACCGCGAGATCAGCGCGTCGGCCATCCCGGCCTCGTCGCCCATCCCGGCATTCAGCGTCGGATGGTCCAGCAGCCGCATGTCGTCCTTTTCCTGAACCTCGTCCGCCGAAGGCGGCTTGACCCATTCGGCCACGACCTTGGCCCCTTGCAGCAGGCGCTGAGCCTTCTTGAACTCGGACGGGGCGACGATCAGCGCCGAAACCCCCTTTTGCCCGGCCCGCCCGGTGCGACCCGACCGGTGCAGCAGCGTTTCCGAATTGCTGGGCAGATCGGCATGGATCACCAACTCAAGCCCCGGAAGGTCGATCCCCCGCGCGGCCACATCGGTCGCCACACAAACCCGCGCCCGCCCGTCGCGCAACGCCTGCAAGGCATGGGTCCGCTCCTGCTGCGACAACTCGCCCGACAGCGCCACGACCTGAAACCCCCGGTTCCCCATCCGCGCCATCAGCGTGTTGACATTGGCCCGCGTCTTGCAGAACACCAGCGCAGTGCGCGCCTCATAGAACCGCAGCGTGTTGAAAATCGCATGTTCGCGGTCGCGCACCGCCACCGACATCGCCTTGTATTCGATATCGACATGCTGGCGCGCCTCGCCCTGTGTCTGGATGCGCAGCGCATCCGTCTGGAAATCCCGCGCCAGTGCCGCGATTTCCTTGGATACGGTGGCCGAGAACATCAGCGTGCGACGCTCTGCCAAGGCAGCCCCCAGAATGAATTCCAGATCCTCGCGGAAGCCCAGATCCAGCATCTCGTCCGCTTCGTCCAGAACGGCGGCGCGCAGGCCGGACAGGTCCAGCGATTTCCGCTCGATATGGTCGCGCAAGCGGCCCGGCGTGCCGACCACGATATGCGCTCCACGGTCCAGCGCCCGCTTTTCCGTCCGGTAATCCATGCCGCCGACACAGGTCGCAATCTGCGCCCCGGCCGATCCGTACAGCCATTCCAACTCGCGCGCGACCTGCAACGCCAATTCCCGCGTGGGTGCTATCACCAGAGCCATCGGCGTGTCGGCATAAAGCAGCTTGTCCGCCCCGCGCAGCAGCTGGTCGGCAATCGCGATGCCAAAGGCGACAGTCTTGCCCGAACCCGTCTGCGCCGACACCAGCGCATCGCGCCCTGCCGCCTCGGGGGCCAGCACGGCCATCTGCACCGGCGTCAAGGTTTCATAGCCCTTGGCCGCCAAAGCCGCAGCCAAAGGCGCGGCAATACCCATTTCGATCATGTCATTTTCCCAAAGGGGAGGCTTTCCGCCCGCCCATGAAGTGCCCAAAAGAACGGCACCTCATTCCCTTTCGCAGGGCGATCTCCTCACCGCCTGCACCGGAACCCTCGGGCCGTGACGCGTCCATTACACCGAAACCACCTGCCTGCATAGCCCCAGCGACCTGCGGCTTGTCGCAGGACGGCGCAGCCGGGCGGGGGTCGGGCGCAGGTCTGGACTTATGCCGCCAAAACGCCAACAGTGCAGACTCGGCCTGCACAGACGAGTGAACGACCGTCCGCAATCATTCAAACCGGTCCAGAGACACTTCCCCGGTTCTGCCCCACCAAACAGACAAAGCAGCGCCTTGGACGGCCAGAAACCGTCTGCACAGCAGGTGTACAGGGGGTGCACCACGATTTTGTGCCGCTTGACCCCCCGCCCCCGTCCGGTAGGGTTCCCGGCGACCCACAGACCGGAGCCCTCCCCATGACCCAACGCCTGCACCTCGTCTTTGGCGGTGAACTGGTTTCACCCCAGCAAAACGTGTTCAAGGACATCGCACAAATTCACATCGTCGGCATGTTCCCGAACTATGACACCGCGTTTGCGGCATGGAAGGCCGAGGCGCAGCGCACGGTTGACAATGCCCACATGCGCTATTTCATCGCCCACATCCATCGGTTGCGCGAAGACGGAACTCCGGGGCCGGTGACCGAGGATGTCGGTCAATGAGGGGTGATCCGGACAGAAATTCGATAGCCCGTCCCTTCGTGATTAACTCGGGCACTTGAGCAGCTAACCTGCCTGTTCCAGAGCGTTGATCAGCGCATCGACAGTAGGTACACCCGGATTGCCCTTCATCGAAGACGACATCAGCGCGGCTTCGGCCACCATGCGATGATCCTGCGGTCGCAGGCCCTGCGCCATCAAGCCGGGCAACCCCGCCTCCTTCACCCAAAGGCTTAACGCGGACGGCGCACGGTCGGCGGCGACACCCAACCCGGCACCCAGTATAGCGCATACCTCGGCCACCCGTTCGCCGCCGTTCTGCAGGTTCATCTGCAAAACGGGCCCCAACAGTACACCGCAAATCGCCCCATGCGCTGCAGGGGTCATGCCGCCGATCACCCCCGCCAGCCCATGTACCGCCCCCAGACCGGCATTGGCCAAAGCCAGACCGCCACACAGGCTGACCCAGGCCAGCCGATCTCGCGCCGCGGCATCTTCGCCATCCATCAACCGCCTGAGGGCTGTCAGCCCCATCGAAACCGCAGGCCGCGTCAGCGCATCGGTGAACGGATTGGCGCGGGTGCAGACATAGGGCTCGATTACTTGGGTCAACGCGTCCAGCCCGGATGCCAACGTCACCCTGCGCGGGCAATGGTCGGTCAGGGCGGGGTCGACAATCGCAATGCGCGCCAACATCCGGTCATCGCGCAGACTGACTTTGCGGCGATGTTCGGGCACCCCGATGACGGCATTCTTGGTGGCTTCGGCCCCGGTGCCGGCTGTTGTCGGGATGGCGATATAAGGCAGGGGCGCCGCCGTCAGTGGCAAACCCCTGCCTACCACCTCCAGATGGTCCATCGCCCCGCCGGCCCCCGGAACCAGCGCCGCAATCGCTTTGCCAAGGTCCAGCGCCGCGCCGCCGCCCAGCGCCACCACCCACTGCGCCCCGAACCGCCGCGCTTCGCTTTTGGCGGTTTCCAAGAGCAGAAGCGTCGGTTCCTGCCCGCAGGCCATCGGCAACACGTCTGGCCCCAGCGCGTCGATCAACCACGCCGCCCGCTCTGGGTTGGCACCATGCACCACCACCCCCCGCGTCCCGAACCGCGCGATCAGAGCCGGGGCCTTGGCCGCCTCCCCCCGTCCAAACAGGATGCGTCCCGGCCCTGTGATCCCGAAAGGCGTCATACCGACATCGTTGCCGCCACCGCCCGCCCCCAGCGCGCATATTTGGCGTCGCGCACCGCCGCGTCCATTTCCGGCACAAATCGCCGCTGCAAGGCCCAGCCTTTGGCAAACTCCTCTGGCCCGCCACAGACCCCGGCCTGCATCGCCGCCAGAAACGCGACGCCCAGCGCCGTCGTTTCCGTAACCACAGGCCGGTCCACCGGCGCGCCCAGAATATCCGACAGGAACTGCATCGCCCAGTCGCTGGCCGTCATCCCGCCATCGACCCGCAGCACGCCATCCGCCGCAGCCCCCCAGTCGGCCCGCATCGCCTCCAACAGGTCGCGCGTCTGATACCCCACGCTTTCCAGCGCCGCCCGCGCCAACTCGGCAGGGCCGGAGTTGCGGGTCAGCCCATAGATCGCGCCCCGGCAATCGGGCCGCCAATAGGGCGCCCCCAGCCCGGTAAAGGCAGGCACCAGAACCACCCCCTGCGCCGGATCGGCCGCCTCGGCCAGCGGTTGCGTCTCGCGTGCCTCGCGGATGATCTTCAACCCGTCGCGCAGCCATTGCACCACGGCCCCCGCGATAAAAATCGAACCTTCCAGCGCATAGGTCGGCTTGCCGTTCAACTGATAGGCAATCGTGGTCAGCAACCGGTTCTTCGACGGCACCATATCCGGCCCGGTGTTCAGCAGCGCAAAGCACCCCGTCCCGTAGGTCGATTTCATCATGCCGGGGCTGAAACAGGCATGCCCTACAGTTGCCGCCTGCTGATCCCCCGCCACACCCAGAATGGGAATTTCGCGGCCGAACAGATCGGCCCGTGTCGCCCCGAAATCGGCCGCACAATCGCGCACTTCGGGCAGCAGCGACATCGGGATGTCGAGCATTGAGCAAATCCCGACATCCCATGCGCCCTCGCGGATGTTGTAAAGCATTGTGCGCGCAGCATTGGTGGCGTCCGTCGCATGCACCCGCCCGCCAGTCAGCCGCCAGATCAGAAAGGTGTCCACCGTGCCAAATGCCAATTCCCCCCGCACCGCCCGCGCCCGCGCGCCGGGGATGTGGTCGAGCAGCCATTTCAGCTTGGTCCCCGAGAAATAGGGGTCCAACAACAACCCTGTGCGTGCCGTGATCGCAGGTTCCTGTCCCGCCGCCTTCAGCGCCTCGCAGGTGTCGACGGTGCGTCGATCCTGCCAGACAATCGCATTGTGCAGAGGCTGACCCGAACTGCGGTCCCACAACAGCGTGGTTTCGCGCTGGTTGGTGATCCCGATGGCGGCGATGTCGCGGGCATCCACACCGGCCTTTTCAATTGCCCCGCGCGCTGTGCCCGCAACACTGGCCCACAGGTCCGCCGGATCATGCTCGACCCAGCCGGGGGCGGGATAAATCTGCGGAAACTCCTCCTGCGCCACGGCGACCACGCGCAATCCGTCATCGAACAGGATCGCGCGGGACGACGTGGTGCCCTGATCAATCGCCAGAATATACGTCATCGCTGCCAGCCGCCGTTTCATCTGTTCCTAAATATCCCCGCCTGAGGCTTCTGTCCGCTACGCAGACGCCCGGCGCGGGGATATCAAGACACAGAAAATGAAGGGGCGGGGCCGTCAGGCTCCGCCCCCCATCAGATCAATTCTGCCAGGACTTGATCAGCTCGTCATAGGCGATGGTTTCGCCCATGGGCTTTTCGTTTTCCAGCTTGGCCACCGGCGAGCCGGGTTCGTCCAGCCAGAACTGGGGGTCCTTCTCTTCGTTCATCACCGGGCCAAGCTCGCCCTGCGCGCCGGATTTCTCCAGACGGATCAGCACGGCTTCCTGTTCGGCGCACAGGCTGTCGAGCGCCTCTTGCGGGGTCTTGGCGCCCGACATCGCGTCGCCGATGTTCTGCCACCACAACTGTGCCAGCTTCGGATAGTCCGGGATGTTGGTGCCGGTCGGCGACCATTGCAGCCGGGCAGGCGAGCGGTAGAACTCGATCAGCCCGCCAAGTTTCGGTGCGCGGTCGGTGAAGTGCTGGCTGTCGATGGTGGACTGACGGATGAAGGTCAGGCCGACATCGGACTTCTTCAGGTCCACGGTCTTGGAGGTGACGAACTGGGCATAAAGCCAGGCCGCCTGCGCACGGTCAACCGGCGTCGATTCCATCAGGGTCCACGAACCCGCGTCCTGATAGCCGATCTTGGTGCCTTCCGACCAGTAAGCGCCATGCGGCGAGGGGGCCATGCGCCACTTGGGCGTGCCATCCTCGTTCATCACCGGAGTGCCGGGGACGACCGATGCCGCAGTGAAGGCGGTGTACCAGAACATCTGCTGGGCAATAGCACCCTGTGCAGGAACCGGGCCGGCTTCACCAAACGTCATACCGGCAGCTTCTGGCGGCGAGTACTTTTGCAGCCACTCGATCGCCTTGGTCACAGCGTACACGGCCGCTGCGTCGTTGGTGGCACCGCCACGCGCGACGCAAGACCCGACAGGCTGCGACTTTTCGTTCACGCGAACGCCCCATTCGTCAACCGGCAGGCCGTTCGGCTCGCCCTTGTCGCCCATGCCGGCCATCGACATCCACGCGTCGGTGTAACGCCAGCCGAGCGAGGGGTCCTTCTTGCCGTAGTCCATGTTGCCGAACACTTCGGCCGGACCGCCCGCATAGGTCATGTCACGGCCGGTGAAGAACTCCGCAATGTCCTCGTAGGCCGACCAGTTGACCGGAACGCCGAGGTCATAGCCATACTTGGCCTTGAAGTCGTCCTTGGTCTTCTGATCGTTGAACCAGTCGTAGCGGAACCAGTAAAGGTTGGCGAACTGCTGGTCGGGCAGTTGGTACAGTTTGCCGTCCGGGCCGGTGGTGAAGGAAAGCCCGATGAAGTCAGCCAGATCGAGCGTCGGGCTGGTGACCGTAGCGCCGTCGCCTGCCATCCAGTCGGTCAGGTTGCGGGCCTGCTTGTAGCGCCAGTGGGTGCCGATCAGATCGCTGTCGTTGATGTAGGCGTCATAGATGTTTTCGCCCGACTGCATTTGGGTTTGCAGCTTTTCGACAACATCGCCTTCGCCGATCAGGTCGTGGGTGACCTTGATCCCGGTGATCGCGGTGAAGGCCGGGGCCAGCACCTTGGATTCGTATTCATGGGTGCCGATGGTTTCCGACACCACCTTGATGTCCATGCCTGCAAAGGGCTTGGCAGCATCGACGAACCATTGCATTTCGGCGTCTTGTCCGGCGCGGTCCAGAACCGACAGGCCGTTGATTTCGGAATCGAGGAAGGCTTTCGCCGCCTCCATATCCGCCCAGGCGGGTGCGCCCAGGGCCATCAGCGCAAGCGCCATGGCGGTGGTAGAGTTACGAAGTCTCATCTTGTTCCTCCCAGAATGTTAGATCTTTTCGTTGTCTTCCACCTTTGACCGGAACCCCGGCCCAAGGGTCGTCTGGCCCCGTCACACCCAGCGAAACACCGCAGCAGCGAAAACGAGGCTTAGGATCAGCGCATAGGTCAACGGCGCGCCGAAGAAGAAGAGCCAGGCCAGATTGAGGAATGCCGAGCCCAAAAGCGTGATGAACAACCGGTCGCCCCGTGTGGTTTCAATGCGCAGCACACCGACGCGCGGGGTTTCGGGGTAGCGGATCGCCAGCAGGGTGAACAGCACCAGCAGACAGCCGATGATGTAGAAAAACAGCGCCACAGGCAACGTCCATGCCATCCACCCGCCGGGGGTCATCGGATCGGTCCACAGGATGCCGCTGTCGTCACGCGGCGCCGACCAGAACAGCAGGGCGAGGATGACAAACGCAAGACCTGTGGCGGCACTGTAGATCAGGGGCCAACGGGTTGCGGTCATCACACCCTCCCCAAGGCAAAGCCCTTGGCGATGTAATTGCGCACAAAATAGATCACCAGCGCGCCGGGGATGATGGTCAGCACCCCGGCTGCGGCCAGTACGCCCCAGTCCATGCCTGACGCGCTGACCGTGCGGGTCATGGTGGAGCCGATTGATTTTGCATTTACCGAGGTCAGCGTGCGCGACAACAGCAATTCCACCCATGAGAACATGAAGCAAAAGAAGGCGGCCACGCCGATGCCCGATGCGATCAAAGGCATGAAGATGCGGATGAAAAAGCGCGGGAAGGAGTAGCCGTCGATATAAGCCGTCTCGTCGATCTCCTTGGGCACGCCGCGCATGAAACCTTCCAGAATCCACACCGCAAGGGGCACGTTGAAAAGGCAGTGTGCCAGCGCCACGGCAATGTGGGTGTCGAACAGGCCGACCGACGAATAAAGCTGAAAGAACGGCAGGGCAAATACTGCCGGGGGCGCCATCCGGTTGGTCAAAAGCCAGAAGAACAGGTGCTTGTCGCCGATGAAACTGTAGCGGCTGAAGGCGTAAGCCGCGGGCAACGCCACGGTCAGCGAGATCACCACGTTCATCGTCACATAGATCATCGAGTTGACGTAACCCATGTACCAGGCGGGATCGGTCAGGATGGTGATGTAGTTCTGAAACGTCAGGTTGGTGGGCCACAGGGTGAAGGTCGACACAATCTCGGTATTGGTCTTGAGGCTCATGTTGATCAGCCAGTAGATCGGGATCAGCAGGAACAACAGGTAGACGGTCATCACGATGGCAGAGGACTTGACCCGCATCACTTGGTCTCCTGCTTATCCAGGGTGGTCATCACGGTGTAGAACACCCATGACACCAAAAGGATCACAAGGAAATACATCAGGCTGAATGCCGCTGCGGGGCCAAGGTCGAACTGGCCGATGGCCATTTTCACCAGGTCGATCGAAAGGAACGTGGTCGAATTGCCCGGCCCGCCGCCGGTCAGCACGAACGGCTCGGTATAGATCATGAAGCTGTCCATGAAGCGCAACAGGACCGCAATCAGCAGGACGCCCGCCATCTTGGGCAGTTCGATGTAGCGGAAAATGCTCCACCGGCTTGCCTGATCAATCCGCGCCGCCTGATAATAGGCCTGCGGAATGGACTGCAGCCCGGCATAGCACAACAGCGCCACCAGCGAAGTCCAATGCCAGACATCCATCACGATGATGGTGATCCAGGCGTCCAGCGGGTCGTTGGTGTAGTTGTAGTCGATCCCCATCGCCGCGAGCGTATGGCCCAGCAGACCGATGTCCACCCGGCCAAAGATCTGCCAGATCGTGCCCACCACGTTGAACGGGATCAACAGCGGCAACGCCATCAGGACCAGACAGAAACTGCTCCAGAACCCGCTTTTCGGCATGTTCAGCGCGATGTAGATGCCCAAGGGAACTTCGATGGCAAGGATGATCGCGGAAAAGGCGAACTGGCGCAAAAGCGCGTCGTGCATGCGGTCCGAACCTAGAATATCTTCGAACCAGCCAAAGCCGTTCCAGAAGAATTCGTTGTTCCCGAACGTATCATTGAAGGCGTAATTGACCACTGTCATCAACGGAATGACGGCGGAAAACGCCACGACCACCAGCACCGGCAGCACCAGAAACCACGCGCGGTTGTTCTGTGTCTTTTCCATCAGGCAACCCCTTTGATTGCAGCAACGGGGGGCACGCGCCAGTCGTCCGCATAAACGTTTACCCGCGCCGGGTCAAAGCGGACGTGTGTCAGATCGGACGCAAGGCCTGTGCCCTCGGGCAGGATGACGGCCAGCGTGGCGCCGCCCGCCGCAACGCGGACGATGCGATGGCGGCCGACATCCTCGACCCGAAGGATGCGGGCAGGCAGGCCATCGCCCTTGGTCAGTTCGACGTATTCCGGGCGGATGCCAATCTGAGTGCGCCCGGTTTGCGGGGCAAAGGCATTGGCAAGGGGAACAATGCCGCCTGGCACGCGCGCCTCGGCCCCCACGATTTCGGCGTCCAGCAGGTTCATCCCCGGCGAGCCGATGAAGTACCCGACGAAGGTATGCTCTGGCGTTTCGAACAATTCTTCCGGCGTGCCCATCTGCACGACGCGGCCTTCGTGCAGCACCACCACCTTGTCGGCAAAGGTCAGCGCCTCTGTCTGGTCGTGGGTGACGTAGATCATCGTGTGACCGAATTCGCGGTGCAACATTTTCAACTGGGTGCGCAGTTCCCATTTCATGTGGGGGTCGATCACGGTCAGGGGCTCGTCGAACAGGATGGCGTTCACGTCCTGCCGCACCATGCCGCGCCCCAGGGAAATCTTCTGCTTGGCATCCGCCGTCAGTCCGCGCGCCTTGCGGTCAAGCGTTGCCTCCATTCCGATCATCGCGGCAATCTGGGCCACGCGGGATTGAATGTAGGCAGGGTCCATGCCCCGGTTGCGCAAGGGAAAGGCCAGGTTTTCGCGAACCGTCATCGTGTCGTAAACCACGGGAAACTGAAACACCTGCGCGATGTTGCGCTCGGCTGTCGGGGCGTTCGTCATATCCGTTTCGCCGAACAGGACACGGCCCTGCGAAGGGTGCACGATGCCCGAGATGATGTTCAGAAGTGTGGTCTTGCCGCAACCCGATGCCCCGAGCAGCGCATAGGCTCCGCCGTCCTGCCACACGTGATCCATCGCCTTCAGCGCAAAGTCCGAATCCTTGGTTGCATTGGGCACATAGCTGTGGGCGAGGTTGGACAGCGTGATCTTTGCCATGATCCCTCAGGCCCCCTGCCCGCTGGCGGCCATGCGGCCCGCACCGTCAAACAGATACACATGCGCGGGGTCCAGCCAGATGCCGACCTGTGCGCCCAACGGAAAGTCCTGCACCCCATGCACCAGCCCGACCCAGCGGTCGGCCCCGTGATCCAGATGCAGATAGGTTTCCGATCCGGTGATTTCGCTGGCCCCCAGCCGACACTGGAACTGCACCGCAGACGCCCCCCCGTGCAGGTTCAGATGGTTGGCCCGAAATCCCGCCTGATATGCCCCGTCCGCCAGTCGCGCAAACGCGCCCGTGGCGGGCACGCTGGCGGCATCGCCAAAGCGCAACGCGTCGCCCTGCTTTAGACAAACCACGAAGTTCATGGGTGGGTCCGAGAAGACCCGCGCCGTCGTCGCGTCCGCCGGATTGCGGTAGACGTCCGCCGTGGGTCCGAACTGGGCAACCCGGCCTTCCGAAAGTGCTGCCGTATAACCGCCCAGCAACAATGCTTCTTCAGGCTCGGTCGTCGCATAGACGAAGATCGCGCCCGATTCCTCGAATATCCGCGGGATTTCCGCGCGCAACTCTTCGCGCAGTTTGTAGTCGAGGTTCGCCAGAGGCTCGTCCAGCAACACCAGCCCCGCCCCCTTGACCAACGCCCGCGCCAGCGCGCACCGCTGTTGCTGCCCGCCTGAAAGCTGCAGCGGTTTGCGGCCCAGCATCGGCGTCAGTTTCAGCATCTCCGCCGTGGCGCGTACCGCGCGGTCGATCTCGGCCTTGGATTTTCCCATCAACCGCATCGGCGAGGCGATGTTTTCGTAGACCGACATGCCGGGAAAATTGATGAATTGCTGATAGACCATCGCCACCTTGCGGTCCTGCACGCGCTGTCCGGTCACATCGACCCCGTTCCACAGGATGCGCCCCGTCGTCGGCCTGTCCAGCCCGGCCATCAG
>JBBRVJ010000128.1:0-10605 GCA_038246975.1 Rhodobacterales bacterium
AAAGCCACCGGTCGCGTCAAGGTGCAGATAGACAATGCCACCGGCTTCCTTCTTCGATCCAGAGGGCGTCAGAAGGCCAGAGAGGTTGGTCTTGTAGGGCTGCTTGTCCGCGCTGAAACGCACGTCGCGGTTTATTCTGAAAACGGTCCCCTTGCCGCCGGACAAGGCGCGGGGCGCATCGGCCAACCGATTGCTTGGGGTTGCCATACTGCGGCTGTCGGGTTCGACAAACACCGCTTCGTCAGGCAGGCCCAGAAGATCGGCATTTGCCACGCCCGGCACGCCCAGTGCCTCGCGCCGCAGGAATTGCGCGATCCCGTGGATTTCCGCATCGGCAAACCCCGGCGCGGTGACGGCGTAGTAGATGCCGAAAATGTCGCCGAAGGTGTCGTTGACCTGCGCAGGCAAAGCGCCCGGCGGCAGTAATCCGGCTGCATCTGCGACGCGGGCGCGCAGATCGTTCCAGACCTGCGGCAACTCGGATCCGCCATGGGTCGGACCCCACGGTGACCGGCATCTGGCGCAATTGAAGGCTGCCACCCATAGGCACAAGGGCCAGCACCGAGGCACTCCGTGGCCGGTTCTAACTCCGCCGTTGACACCCTGTCCACGCCTGAGCGAAAAAGAGTTCACGTCGGGTACGTAGGGCTTAACTTTAGGACTATCGATTCCGCGCAGCGTCGAGGAACATCCGGATCCGCTCCAGCCGCTGAACGAGATCACGAACATCTTCCGGATAGATTGCGCCTGACCAATCCTCGACCACGTCGGAAAACCCTTCGACGATCTCGGTGCAAAGCGCCCGGCCCTTCGGCGTCAACCAGACCTGCTTGTACCGTCCGTCATCGGGATTGGCGGTCTGAGTGACATGGCCCATCCGCTCCAATACCTTGACATGGTGGGTCATCGTCGTCTTGGGAATCTGAAAGGCGTTGGCCATGTCCAAGGGTGAGCGCCCGTCACGCACCCGCACCAGATGGTTCAGCACAGTGAAATGCGCCGCGAGCATGCCCTCGGGCAACCTGCTTTGCAGCACCGCCGACGAAAGATGGCCAAGAATACCAATCTCGTTGAAGAACCGGAAATACAGCCTGCTCAGCGACTCGGGCGGGTTTGCTGATGCCAAGGTGTTCGCTGCCCCCGTATCCATTGCGTGCCCCGACGATGCCGGGACGTATCACATGCCCAAGGCCCGCCTTCAAGTCAAACGCGACGCGTGCCGTGGAGGTGCATTGACATGCAGGTATCAGTGCAATATTGCACTGATACCGATAATGGAAGCCCTCAAGGAGATTCTGATGCGCCTTACGTTGATCACAACTGCCGCACTGATCTGCGCACCGCTGGCCGCAATGTCACAGACCACGCCCGAAATGCTGGTCGGTGCCTGGCTCACGCCCCTTGCCGAACAGTCGGTTCCGGGCGCGACTGCCTTCGTCCGCGAACGCCTTGTGTTCGAGGCCACGACCAACACAATATCAATCGAGGCGTGCAGCGACGCCGACGCGAAGGTCCCGCTGTTCACTTACGCGTCCAGCGGGCCGTATCGGACACTTGGTCCAAGTCCGGATGTTGACGGCGCCCTTCTCCTTGACGCCGAAAACGACAGTTCCACTGTCACCATTTTTCAGAACGCCCCGGAATACTGGCAAGCCCTGAACCTCGGCAACTGCCCGCTCGAGATCGGCGTCGCGGTCGACATCACCAGTTGCGTTTCAGGCTCTCCCCTCAATGTCGCAAAATGTGTTGAACTGGACCTTGTCTCGATCGCGCCAGAGGGACTGCGGCTCGGCGCACGCACCACTGACCGCTGCGTGGAGCGTCCGACTATGCTGGGTGAGGCCTTGTACACGAAGCCTTGACGGTAGAGCGAGGACTGTGGGCTCGGTCGCCCGGCCGAGCCTGCGCGGCAGGGAACCAGCGCCGGTGGCAGAGGTTTATCGAACGACGCGTCCCCTTCAGTGGCCCATAGGGATCAGAACAAACCATGCTGAAACGCGTGCGATGCAAGCGCCCCGGATTGTGCGCCCGATGCGGATCTTGATCTCCGGGGCCAGCGGCCGTGTCGGCGGCGCACTTGCGACAGCGCTGAAGGGTCAGGTGGACATGCGCCTGACTGGACGCGGGTCGGGGCATGTGCCGTTGGATTTTCTTGATCCCCAGACATTCCACGCCGCACTGGACGGCTGCGACAGCGTGTTTCTGATGCGCCCGCCGCAGATTGCATCTGGCCGGGCCTTTCGCCCGTTCCTCGATGCCGCCCAAGACGCGGGCGTGCGGCGGATGATCGTGCTGTCGGTCAAGGGGGCCGAGAGCAACCCGATCCTGCCCCATCACGGGGTGGAGCGGGAAGTCATGGCGCGCGGCTTTGACTGGACGATGCTGCGGCCCGCCGACTTCATGCAAAATCTGGAAACCGTGCATCGCGACGACATCTGTCTGCATGACCGGATTGCAGTGCCTGCCGGGCGCGGGGCCTCGGCGTTCATCGACGTGGCCGATGTGGCCGCCGTTGCCGCAAAGGTCTTGCAGGAGCCGGGACATTCGAGCCGTGGCTATACGCTGACGGGACCTGTGGCGCTGACGTTCCATGAGGTCGCCCGGATCCTGTCCGAGGTCTTGGGGCGACCGATCCAATACCGCCCACCTGGCGTGCTGCGCTTTGTCCGTGACCGTCAGGCAGCGGGTGTGCCGCTTGGCATGGCGCTGATCATGTCGGCGCTCTACACCGTGCAGCGTGCTGGCCGTGCCGCTGAGGTAACAGACGATGTCTTGCGGATTCTGGGACGGGCTCCCAACGATTTTCAGAACTACGCCCAGCGAAACAAGCACGTCTGGGCGCGAGGTTGATGCACCTTGGGAGCAATGCCCTTACGATGCGGCGCTCTATCGCCTGCGGCACAGAATCGGGAATATGTTCGCTCGTCGGACGGGCTGGCGCAGGGTCGCAACGCGCTGTGACCGATTCCCGACCCTGTTCCGCTCGGCATGCGCTCTCGCCGCCTCCGTCATTTACTGGTTATGAGTCCGGACCATAGGGCGCATCACGGGTCTCATCCCACCAAGATAGCACAGAAAGATCGCCCTGACCTCGCCCAGACGGTCAGGGTCTTCACCTGCCCAAGGCAGCATCGCATCGCCCAGTTCAATTAGCGCCTCGATCATGACGTCGGCGGGATCAAGACCGACGTCGCGCAACAGGCTGGTCAGCACCTCGGCTCCTCGGCGGTCAGCGTTTGCTTCGGCGAACTGGATCGCCGGGCTGCGCGGCAGCGCATGCCGGATCTCGCGATACGCAGGATTGGCGGCGTAGAACCGTGCCAACGCGGGCAACAGCACATCCATCAACCCCTCCAGTCCGCGCGGCGCAGGTGCCTCCAGAAACGCCGAACGGCAAGCCGCTGCCACGGCCACAAGCTCATCAACCAGATGGGCGTGGAGCGTCGTCACCAACGCTTCCTTGGACGGAAAATACTGATAGAGCGACCCCTGCGCCGTCCCGGTGCGCCGCGCGATCTCGCTGAAGGCCACGCCCTCGACGCCCTGCTCCGCGATCAGCGCAGCGGCGGCCCGCAGCAATCTCTCGAACCGTTCACGCCCGCGGGCTTGCTTCGGTAAGCCGACGACACCGGTCACAGCCATCATTCCCTCCTGCTCGACTGGGTCTTGACTTACGACAAAACTGTCGTATATGCAAACACGACACTATCGTCGTATTTTAGGGAACCGCCATGATCCTCTCCCTGCCCAGACGCACTTTTCTTGCCGCAACTGCAACCGCACTCACCGCCGCAACGCTTGTCCGCGCCACGGAAACCACCGACACCGACGTGATCGTCATCGGGGCCGGTGCCGCCGGACTTGCCGCAGCCTCGGCACTTCTTGCAGCGGGGCGTCGGGTCACCGTGCTGGAGGCGCGGGACAGGGTCGGCGGACGTGCCGTGACGGACGTCACAGCGCTGGGAATACCCTTTGACCGGGGCGCCCAGTGGCTTCACAACGCCGAGGTGAACCCGTTCCTTGCCGATGCCGAACGCCTGGGCCGGCAGACCTGGCCCAGCCCGCTGGAGGATGCGCTGGTCCTGCGCGCGGGCCGCGTGGTTGCCGACGGCCCACTGCAGCTTACCGAGGCCGAGGGGTCGCTTGGCAACCGCGCCTGGCGCAAGGGCCTTTTCGGCGGGGATTTTGACCTTGGCAGCGTCGCGGCGACCGAGATGGAAGCTGCCGTTGCCCAGCTTGCCGCCTTGTCCATGGCAACCGATGCAAACCGCCTGTCCGCACGGGACTATGGTGCGCTGGAGGATGGCGCAGACCATTCTGTCGAAGGCGGGCTTGGCCGCCTGATTGCCGATGTCTGGGCCGCCGTTCCGGTCCAGACTGGCCGGACCGTGCAACAGATCGACTGGAGCAGGGCGGACCGGATCGCCGTGTCCGGCGATTTTGGCAACCTGACAGCGGCTCAGGTCGTGATCACCGTCCCTGCCCCGGTGCTGGCTGCCGAAGGCCTGAGGTTCAATCCGCCCCTCCCGGTCGAGAAACTGGCTGCCATTGCCGCCTTGAAAGGGGGGCATTACGTGAAGGTCGGCCTGCGTCTTGATGCGCCGCTTGCCGATCTGCCCGAGTATGCTTTCGACATCGCCGAATTTCAAATGGGGCGCGCCGCGGGTCTTCACATCGACCATCGCAAGCCCTTGGTGACCGCCATCTTCGCCGGCTCTTACGCCGAAGCCGTGTCGCGCGGCGATCATGCCGCACTCAAGGCCGCCGCGATGGAAACTGTGACTACACTCTTGGGCAATGACATCATCTCCAGGGTTCAGGCTGCAACCACGACCGATTGGTCCGCCGACCCGCTGGCGCTCGGCCCTTACACCACGGTCGCCCCCGGAGACGCATGGGCGCGGGAGGCATACGGCGCCGCGCTGGACGACCGGCTCTTCTTCGCAGGCGACAGCGCGGGCGGCGCCTATGCCGTCACCGTCATGGGCGCCCGCCGCTCTGGCGAAGCGGCCGCGAAACGGATCCTGTCTCTGTGATCAACCGCTGAGAGAGCCTGCGCTGCTTGGAAAGCATGGCGAACGCCCCGACCGTCACCACCACAATGGCCAGCGCCGCGAAGAACGGATTGGCGGAGGCCGTGGCGCGGGGGATGGGGCAATTTTTAGAGGTGCCCTTTATTTCCGATCATTCAGCAGTACCGGCTCAACCACGCTTGCCCCTGAGGTTCTGGAGCAAATCCCACCCCGCAAGCGCCACCGTAAGGCCAACCACTCCGATCAGATCGAGCCGAGGAACATTCCAAACAAGAATGCCAAGGAACGCAATAAACGTCGCAAAAGCGAACGGGGCAAGAATGTTGTTCATCGGGTCAGGTTCCTTGATCCAGCGTCTGAATATGATGTGACAACCAGCGGGCGGTGCGCAAGAGGCGGGCGTCATCCCCCCGCCGACCAACAAGTTGCACGCCCATCGGCATCCCGTTTTCCGCCGTGAAGAGCGGGAGTGTTATCGCAGGAACTCCGGCCAATGTCCAAAGCCCATTGAAAAGCGACGACCCGGTCGAGTCCAGCCCCAGCGGTGCGGGCCCCAATGCGGCGGGTGACAGCAGCGCGTCACAGCGGTCAAAAACCTCGTCCAGAACCGTGTTCATCAGATCGCGCCAGTCCAGCGCCGCGATGTAGTCACGCGCGAGAACGGCCTTGCCCTCGTCGATGGCGGCCTTGAGCGGGTCCGACATCAGGTCGCGTCCCCGGCGTTCAAGCGCGTAATAACATTTGGACATCTCGGCGAAATTGATCTGCTGGCGGGTCGCTGCCAGATCGTCAAATCCAGGCAGGGACACTTCAAAGCAGTCAGGCAGCAAAGCTGCCAATTCATCCATCGCCCCCTGCATTTCGGGGTCGGCCTGATCGTGACCCGGCAACTTTGCCACCGCAAACGCTGGGGTCACCGGCGATTTGGACAGTGCCACGTCCAGAAGACGCGGGGTTGGTGCCATTGCGGTCGCCCTGTCTGCCGGGTCATGGCCGGCCAACACCTCGGCCAGAAGGGCACAGTCTTCGACCGATTTGCCAAAAACGCCAACCGTATCCAGAAACGGCGACTGCATCAAAAGCCCGGTGCGCGGGATCATCCCAAAGCTTGGCTTGAACCCGACCACGCCGCAAAAACTCGCGGGACGAATGACCGAACCCCCGGTCTGCGTCCCGATGGCCAAAGGCACCATTCCTGCGGCCACCGCGGCCGCTGATCCCTGGCTGGAACCGCCGGGCGTGTGAGCCTGATTGTGCGGGTTGCGCGTCTTGCCGGGATGCAGAAAAGCACATTCCGTGCTGACAGTCTTGCCCATAACAATGGCCCCCTCGGCACGCAGCCGGGCCACCAACCACGCATCCTCCTTTGGAACCCGGCCCGCATCAATCGGCGTCCCGTTCGCGGTCGGGATGCCCTTGGTGTCGATGATGTCCTTCAGACCCACCGGCAAGCCATGCAGCGCCCCGATCGGCAAACCCGCTTGGCGACGCTTGTCCAGGGCGTTGGCCTGCTCCAGTGCATAAGCACCGTCGAGCCAGGCCCAGGCCTGCACCTCGGGCTCGCGCGCAGCGATGCGGGCAAGACACGCCTCGACCAGCTCTAACGCTCGCAGCGCGCCCGAGGCGAGCCTGTCGCGAAGGACGACCGCACTGAGTGAAAGCAGCGCATCGGCCTGTTCAGCGCGAAGTACCATAGATAGCCTCCGGCAAGGCGAAGACTATCTCGGGGAACGTGTACATCAAGCCCATACAGACGATAACCATGCCGCAATAAGGAAGCACACCCTTGAAGATCTCGGTCAGCTTCACATTGGGAGGCGCGATGCCCTTCAAGTAATACGCACTCATCGCCATGGGCGGTGTCAGGAAACTCGTCTGAAGGTTCAAGGCCACCAAAACCCCGAAGAACAGCGGATCAATCCCGAAAACTGGCAGCAGCGGCAGAAAGATCGGGACGAAGATGATGATGATCTCGGACCATTCCAGCGGCCAACCCAAAAGAAAGATGATCAGCTGCGCCAGCAACAGAAACTGGAACGGAGTCAGATCAAGACTTTGGACGAATTCTGCAATAACCGTCTCGCCGCCCAGATAGCTGAACACCGCCGAGAATGTGTAAGACCCGACGAACAGCCAGCACACCATCGCCGTCGTGCGCACCGTCAGATAGACGCTTTCGCGCAAACGCTCGAACGTCATGGCACGGTAGGCAATCGCAAGCAATATACCCCCCAAGGCTCCGATCGAAGCCGCTTCGGTGGGCGTGGCAAGGCCGAACAGGATCGAGCCAAGCACCGAGAAAATCAGGACAGCCAACGGCAAAAAGCTGGTGGCAAGCATCCACATCATCTTGCCAAACGGAACCTCGGGCATTTCTTCCTTGGTGGGTTTGGGCGCAAGGCTCGGGTTCAGCATCGACCGGACGACGATATAGACAAGATACAGGCCGACCAGCGTCAAGCCAGGCAAAAGTGCCGCTGCGTAAAGCCGCACGATCGAAACACCGGAAGATGCCGCATAGACGATCAGCATGATCGACGGCGGAATAAGGATGCCCAACGTGCCGCCAGCGCAGATAATCCCCGCAGCGAACGAATGGTCATAGCGCGCCTTCAACATCTGCGGCAATGCCAACAAGCCCATCAGCGTCACAACCGCGCCCACGATCCCGGTGGCGGTGGCAAAGAGTGCGCAGGTAATCAGCGCCGCGACGCCCATGGACCCCGGAATGTTCCGCGTCGCAATCGCGATCGTGCCGAACAGCTTGTCCACGATATTTGCGCGCTCGACGATGTATCCCATGAACAGGAACAGCGGAATCGCGGTCAGAACTTCGTTCGAGATCACCGAGTAGGTCTGATTTACGAACAAATCGAAGATGCGGTTGTTGTAGAACCCCTCTAACCACAGCGACGTGCTGTCCCACCAACTGGCGGTTTCATCCAGGCGGTCAAAAGCGCGCCACATCCGACCTTCGTCGTAATAGGCGAAGTAACCAAAGGCGATGCCAAGCGCCATCAAGGTGAAAGCAATCGGGAAACCCAAAAAGACGAAGCCAATGAAAATGGCCAGCATCATGAGGGCGATCTGGGGTTCGGTCACGTGAGCATTCTCCGGTTCGGTCCTGCGGACCGGTTACTTCTGCGAAGCTTGGGCTGCTTGTTTGATCAGCAGTTCTTCGGTTTCTTCCACATCATCCTCGGCTGGGGGCCAGTAACCTTGCCGAATGCACAATATGCAGCGGAAGACCTGTGCAACGCCTTGGATCAGAAGTAGAATCCCTGCTATCGCAATCACCGATTTGAACTGATAGATTGGAATACCCGCCGGGCTGTTCACCGAAACCTCGGTATAGGACCATGACCGCTCTGCATACTTGAACCCGGTAAAAACAAGGGCCAGAATGCCGGGGAAGAAAAACAGAAAGTACAGCACCAGATCGACGGTGGCCTGGGTGCGCTGCGACCACAATCGATACAGGAAATCCCCGCGCACATGACCACCGCGTGACAGGGTGTACGCCCCGCCCATCATGAACATTGTACCATACATGATGAACGACAAATCCAAGGCCCACGGGGTTGGGGCGTTGAAGACATACCGCACCATGACTTCGTAACTCATGCCAAAGGTCATCAGCAGGACCAACCACCCGAAGGTTTTGCCGAACCATGCCGAAAGCTTATCGGCAAACCGAATGAAACCGACCATGCAACAAAGCTCCGCTTGTGCTGTTGCGCCGAAAGCCAAGGCCCCCGGCGCGCAAGTGTCTGAAAAAGGGGCGCGATACCCGCGCCCCTAGCCCGAAATCAGAGCTTGAGTTTTCCCGGGAAGTAATGCTCGTAAGCCAATGCATAATCCGGGGCGTTCATCATCTCGTAATAGCTGACGCGCTCCACCCATGCGCGCTGGCTGTCCATCACCTTCTTCATGAAGGGATCGGCCTCAAGCTGCGGGATCAGAACATCCCACGCCTTGATCTGACCATCCAGAATTTCCTTCGATGTCCGGCGCACGGTCACACCCGAGTCCGTCTCCAGCTTGCGCAGGTCGGTCGAATAGTTGTCCATCGCGCGCGCCGTGTTCGATGTCGAGGCAGCCTCGACGCCGTACTTCAGGATTGCCTGGAGATCGGGCTCCAGATCCTCAAGGAAATCCTTGTTGAACAGGAATTCAAACGATTCGGACGCCTGGTGATAGGACGACAAATAGTAGTTCTTGGCCACATCCTGCGCGCCAAAACGGCTGTCCGACGACGGGTTGTTGAACTCGAAGGCGTCGATCACACCGCGCTCCATTGCGGGCACGATTTCGCCGCCCGGAAGCTGTGCCACCGACATGCCCATCTGCTGCATAAGATCGGCTGCCAGACCGACGGTGCGATATTTGAAGCCCTGAATATCGGCGATAGTGTTCACCTCGTCCTTGAACCAGCCGAAAGGCTGCGCGAACATCGGGAAACCCATATAGCCCACGATGTTCAATCCCAGCACGTCCTGCTGAAGTTCGCGGTAGAATTCCGCGCCGCCGCCGGCGTAGAACCAGGACAGCATGGTTGTAGCCGAGCCGCCGAAGACCGGGCCTGTGCCGAAAAGCGAAGCCGCCTTGTTCTTGCCATACCAATAGACCGGCACCGAATGCGCTGCGTCCAGCACTCCGTCGTTCACTGCGTCAAGGACCTGGAATGCGCCAACCACCGCGCCTGCAGGCAGCAGGTCGATCTTCAGGCGGCCGCCCGACATTTCTTCAACGCGGGTCACATATTCACGCGCAAAATCCATCCAGATATCGGCTGCGGGCCACGAAGTCTGCATCTTCATGACAAGCGGCGCCTGCGCCAGAACGGCGGGCGCAGAAAGCGCCGCCGCCGCAACAGCGGTCCCACCCAATGCGCCAGTGCGAATGAACGAACGACGGGAAAGCCGCCCGTGATCACGGATATCAGTCATGATGTCCTCCCAGACAATTGTTGCCGCTTGCGCAGCGTTAGGCTGGTAAAGTCTAAAGCCCTGCGCTGAGAATGCAACGGTTGGTGTGGCACGGCACAAGCAATTTTTTGAGTTGGGCAGGGCGGTCGTCCAGCTCCTTATCGAGATGCAACGGCATCTGACCCTCGCGGACGTCGGGAACACAGCGAATTGCGGGCTGTCAGACAAACGCGACCTCGTCTCCTTTTTTTCCGGACCCGCTCAGCGTCAGGCCGCACACAGTTGACGCCATCCGATGAGAGCGGCGGGCGGTTGGCCTTGAAAATGTCCCGGCTGGTGAGGGCGCGCTCCGCATTGAACATGTTGTGGAGTGAGGAATGGACGGCAACGAATTTCTGGAGGGGTCGCATCCTGCGAAAGCGGAGCATGGCGCGCGCCCGTCGTCGAAACGGTTGTTGAGAATTCTCCGCCCGATTGCCAGGCCAACGGCCGGTTTCGCGATCATTAGAGCGTGTTGCGCTCAATCGGTTTCATATCCTGCAGCTTTGAAGAAGTTGTAGCATTCTTCCTCCTTGAAGAGGTTGCAGACGCTTCCGACGGCTTGCCAGAGTTGGTCGTATGTTCTGGCAGCGGCCTTTCTGATC
>JBBRVJ010000129.1:0-10546 GCA_038246975.1 Rhodobacterales bacterium
AAAGGTCAGGACCGGACTGCCCGCCAACTCGCCGGGCAACAGGAACCGCCCCGGCGTGCAATCCGAATAGCCTGCCTCGCGCGCTGCATTCAGATAACCGGTGAAACTGGCCGCCAGCGCCTGCGCCCGCGCCTCGTCCAGCCGCAACGCACCATCTTCGGCCCGCGCCGTTGCCAGAAAATCCGCCGCCTGCGCCCGTTTGGCCAGCCGGTCCAGCGTTTCCTCGGACCACCCGGCATAGGTCTTGTCGAGCAGCGACAGGTCCAGCAGCCACTCTCCAGGATAATCGACGATATCCAGATGAAAGGTGCGCGGCCCCGCCAGCCCGGCAAAGAACCCCGCAGGCCGCACCCGGAACGACAGGCGCAATTCGCTGACCGCCCGCGTCGATTGCGGCCACCGCGGGTTGTCCCCGGTCAGCGCGGCCAGATGCCCCTCGTAGTCGAACCGCGGCAGCGTGTCATCGGGCTGCGGTTGCAGATAGACCGCCTCGATCCGCCCCTGCGCCGCCGCGCGAAGCTGTGGCATCCGGCCATGCTGCAACAGGTTGGCGACCAGCCCGGTAATGAACACCGTCTTGCCCGCGCGCGACAGCCCCGTCACCCCCAGCCGCAGGACAGGTTCAAAGAACATCCCCGAGACCGAGGCGAAGACCCCCTCCACTTGCCGCGAAATGCCGTCGGTAATCGAGGTGATGACCACGAAACGCCCCTTGCTATTGCGGCCAACATAAGGGCGGCAGGCAGACGTGGGTAGGGGCAAAGCGGCGGGATGGACAGCCGCGCCCGCTTTCGCTAACCGAAACGAATGCCCAGATACGCCCTGATGATCGAATACAACGGCGCGCCCTTTCAGGGCTGGCAACGCCAGTCCGCCACCCAGCCATCCGTGCAGGCCACGGTCGAGGCGGCCCTGACGCGGCTGGAACCCGGTCCGCACCAGATTGCCGCTGCTGGCCGTACCGATGCCGGGGTCCACGCAACGGGGCAGGTCGCCCATTGCGACCTTACCCGCGACTGGGACCCGTTCCGTCTGTCCGAGGCGCTGAACGCCCACTTGCGCCCCGCCCCCGTCGCCATTTTGAACTGCGCGCGGGTGGCCGATGACTTTCACGCCCGGTTCTCGGCCCGCGAACGGCGCTACCTGTTCCGCCTCGTCAGCCGCCGCGCGCCGCCTGCGCTGGACCGGGGGCTGGTGTGGCAAGTGCTGAACCCGCTGGACATCGACGCGATGCGGGCGGGGGCGGCCCACCTGATCGGCAAGCACGACTTCACCACGTTCCGCTCGGCCCTGTGTCAGGCGGCAAGTCCGGTCAAGACGCTGGACGAGATCACCATAACCCACCACTCCGTTCCCGGCGGCACAGAATACACCTTCACCCTGCGCGCCCGCAGCTTCTTGCACAATCAGGTCCGCTCGATCGTCGGCACGTTGGAACGGGTCGGGTCGGGCAAATGGCCCCCCGGTCAAGTCAAGACCGCCCTCGACGCCCGCGACCGCACCGCCTGCGGCCCGGTCTGCCCGCCGCAGGGGCTGTACATGACCGGCGTAGGCTATCCGGTCGACCCTTTCGCCGCCGTCTGACAAATGCGCCGTGAACTGGCCCCCGTTGCTAGTCCCTGCGAATGCCAGGAAGGACGGCGGCTTCGGGGTGATCAAACGGACCGATGGCACCAAACAGTGAGCCTTGGGCGGCAAGCCGCTGTACCTGTGGATCAAGGATAAGGCGCCGGGCGACGTGACCGGCGATGGGTTCAACGAGGTCTGGCGTGTCGCCAAACCCACCAGGTAACTGATTGGCATGACCGTTCTGGACGAGATCATCACCTGCATCCCCGCGTTGCGCCGCTATGCGCATGCGCTTCTGCGCGACCGTGAAGGCGCGGATGATCTTGTCCGGGATTGCCTGGAACGTGGATTGGCCTGTCGTCGTCACTGGCGCGGCGACGGGCTGCTACGCGCCTGGCTGTTCCGCATCCTGCTGAACCGCTATCGCGACGGCCTGCGCAGCGCTGCGGGGCGTGCCCATCTGGTGTCCCTCGACCTGATGGAAGTACCTGCGCAATCTGGCGGACAAGAGGCCCATCTGGCCCTGCGCGAGGTGCACGATGCAATGGGCCGCTTGCCTGCCTTGAGCAGCGCCGTGACCTCGGCTGGTTGGCCGGTGCTGCGCTGGCAGATCGTGCGGTGACAGTTGCAGCCGTTCTGCAAAACACCTCCGCTCCCTCGTACACATCGCCGCACAGACAGCTTCCTGCAACAGGGATCGGCTGGTGTTCCATCGACTTGCCGCCTGCCAATCTTGTGGGATCATTCTGGACGGAACCGTCGGCAATCCTGTCGCGCGGGCCTTCGACGGTCAAACCGAAATCCAGTCACCAGCGGCAAAGTCATCGTGCGAGCGCCCTCCAACCCGAGGTGTCGATTCCATCTGTCGGGCGCTTAGCCCTGTGTTTCCTTTCGCGGCGATAAGTCTTGAAAAAACTTCGAAAGGTAAAACCAAAGTACACGGGGCCAAGTCCGCTGAAATTTCATAAACTGCGCGAAAAATATACCTGAATCCCGGCAATATCCAATTTCTACGATGGTCGAACCGAAAGTTGCGAAAATTTCCCTTGTGATACTGCAGAAAAGTAATGGAAGGTACAAAGGCAAGCAGGCCGCACAGCGGCGGATGGAGCGTCAGGTGATACGGAAACTCACGGCGGATTGGGTTCTGGCATGTGGTCCGCAAGGCCATGTCCTGATCGCGCGCGGCGAAGTGATCATTGACGGCGCGCGGATCCTGCATGTGGGGCCGCAAAGCGACCGGCCGGCGGACGTGACAGATGCGCTTGGCCGAACGCTGCTGGCACCGGGGTTCATCGACCTGAACGCGCTGGCAGATGTGGACACCACGATCCTAGGGTTCGGCGGGCGCGCGGTTCCCGATGCCAAGGTCTGGGGGGCGGGTTATGCCGCGCGGGCGGTCGATCTGCTGACGACGGATCAGATGGTGGCCGGGGCAAAGGCTGCGTTCTGCCAGTTGCTGCTGTCGGGTGTCACCACGGCGCTGCCCGTCACCTCGCTGTTGTTCCGCAAATGGGCCGAGACGGGCGAGGAGTTTGCCGAGATTGCGGCCCTGTCGCAGGAACTGGGCCTGCGGCTGGTGCTTGGTCCCAGCTTTCGGTCTGCGGTTAATGTGATTGATGGCAAAGGGCGCCCCACTCAGGTGGTGGATGAGGCGGCTGGACTGGCGGGATTGGCGGGGGCGGTGGGCTTCATCGAACGGCATACCGGCGGGTTGGTGTCGGGGTTGCTGGTGCCTTCGACCATCGACACTTGTTCGGATGACCTGATCATCCGAACGGCAGAGGCAGCGGCGGCGCTGGACGTGCCGTTCCGTCTGCATTGCTGTCAGTCGATGGCAGAGGTTAGGATGATATGGGCGCGCGCAGGCCGCTCGCCCATTGCGCATCTGCGCAGCCTGTGGGCGATGTCGGACCGCGCTTTGCTGCCCCATGCCAAACTGCTGGGCGGGCCGGATCAGTCGCCCGACCTGATCGCGCAGGATCGTGCGGCGTTTGCGGAAACCGGGGCGACAGTCGTGCATTGCCCTCTGGTCTATGGCCGGGGTGGGGCGCGCGTGCGGGGCATGGCGCAGTTCCGTGATGCAGGCGTGCGGATCGGGATGGGAACCGATACCGCCCCGCCCAACATGCTGATGAACCTGCAGGCAGGTCTTTCGATGGCGCGGGTCGATGACCCGGACGGGATGCGCCCGATTGATTTCGTGAATGCGGCCACTTTGGGCGGTGCGGCGGCGCTAGGCCGCGCCGACCTGGGCCGGATCGAGGCAGGGGCAGCGGCGGACCTTGTGGCCTGGGACATGGCGGCGCTGGAGGTGCAGCCGATCCATGACCCTATCGAGGCGCTGTTCCTGATGCCACCCGGACTGCGCGCGCGCCATGTCTGGGTTGCAGGGCGGCACGTCGTGCAGGATGGTCAGGTTCAGGGCTGCGATGAACCCGCCATGGCGCTGCAGGTGCAGGCCATCTTTGACACGTTGCTGGCCAGTTTCGCAGATCGTCACCCGCAGGGCCTGCCGGCCGGGGTGCTGTTTCCACCGTCCGTCCCATACGCCTGACCGGCGTGTGAACCAAGAAACGACTGAACCAACAAGGAGACTTCTGATGTCATTGACACGAACCTGGGCCAGTCGGCTGGCCATCATGGCCAGCCTCGCGCTGGTCCCGACCTATGTTGCGGCGCAGGATGCGCCGGTGGTCATCGCCTCGTCCGAGGATGTGATCAGCCTTGACCCCCACATGCTCGACAGCAACAACCCGACCGGATCGGTGATCTGGTCGCTGTTCGACAGCCTGGTGCGCCGCGGACCCGATGGCTCGCCCGTGCCGCGTCTGGCAACCGCGTGGGAGCGGATCGACGATGTGACCTGGCGCTTCACCCTGCGGCAGGGCGTCAAATTCTCGAACGGCGAGGATTTCAACGCGGCGGCGGTCGTGACGAACTTCGCCCGGATGGACACCGCGCCCTTTAACTCGGTGCAGCAGTTGCACGACCAGACCGGGCTGAAAGAGGTCAAGGTCATCGACGACTACACGATTGATCTGATTACCGAAAAACCGACCGTCAACATGCTGTACTGGCTGGCAGAGGCGTTCATCGCCGCTCCGGGCCAGATTTCCACCGTGTCGCCGGACGAGGCGGCGACCACTCCGGCGGGATCAGGCCCCTATGTGCTGGGCGAATGGAAGCGCGGCGACCAGATCACCCTGCTGGCAAACGAAAGCTATTGGGGCGGCGCGCCTGCGGTCAAGACCGTGGTCTTCCGCGCTGTCCCCGAAGTGTCCTCGCGGTTGAACGAATTGCGCGCAGGCACCGTCGATCTGGTCGTGGGCATCACGCCCGATGCATCGGATCAGGCCAATTCGGACGTCAGCGATCTGGTGCAGATCGAGGGTCTGCGCAAGATGCACATGGGCATCTCGATCAAGGGCGAACAGCCCGCGCTGGCCGACCCCAAGGTGCGTCAGGCGCTGAACCATGCGGTGGACGTACCGACCATCACGGCGACGCTGCTGGCGGGCACCACCTCGCCCCTGCTCAGCATCGTGAACCCGCCGAACAACAACCCGGACCTTGCCGCATTTGCCTATGACCCGGAAAAGGCCAAGGCGCTGCTGGCCGAGGCGGGTTTTCCCGATGGCTTCCCGCTGACGATCCAATGGTCCACCCGGTTCGACGGCGGCAAGGAAGTGTCCGAAGTCGTGGGGTCCTATCTGGAGGCTGTCGGCATCCAGCCGACTTTCGAGGCGGTCGAACTGGCGGCGTTCCGCGCCAGTCTGGGATCGGCCTCGCTGAAGGGCATCTACTTCCAAGGCTGGGCGGCGCTGATCAACCCGTCGGTCGAACTGGTCATCCTGACCTGTGGTCATGTCGACAATTCCAGCGGTTATTGCAACCCGGACTATGACAAGCTGGTGATCGAGGCGTCGCAAACGCTTGACGATACCGCCCGCAAGTCGCTGGAGTTTCAGGCACAGGCGATCATCTGGAACGATGCACCCTGGCTTTACCTGTGGCGTTTGCCCAGCTTCTTCGGCATCTCGAAAAAGCTGGCTTATGACTTCCGCGCCGACAACTATCTGGAACCCTACCTGATCACCTACAAATGATCTGAACACTGCCCTGCCCGCGCGTTGATGCGGGCAGGGCTACCCCGGGACACCTGCATGATCGCCTTCATCCTCAAACGCTTTGCCCAAGGGCTGCTGGTGCTGATCGGGGTGTCCTTCGCCACGTTCATCGTAGCCCACCTGAGCGGCGACCCGGTAGAACTGATGGCGCGCGAGAATGCGACGCTGGAAGACAAGCAGGACCTGCGCGAATTTCTGGGTCTGGACCGGCCCTTGGCCGAGCAATACCTGTCCTTTGTCACGGGGGCGTTGCAAGGCGACCTTGGCTATTCGTTCGTGCAGCGCGCCCCCGTCACCGACCTGATCGCCGAACGACTGCCTGCCACGCTGTTGCTGGCGGCGGCGGGGTTTCTGCTCGCCTTGGCCATCGCGATTCCGCTGGGCATCCTCAGCGCGCTGAAACACAACACCGGGTGGGACATCGCGATTACCTCGGTCGCAATGATCGGGCAGGCCGCACCGGGGTTCTGGATCGGGCTGATGCTGGTGGTGCTGTTCGCGGTCGAATGGCAGTTGTTGCCGGTATCCGGGTCGGGCACTCCGGCGCATCTGGTGTTGCCGGCGCTGACCCTTGCCCTGCAATCCTCGGCGCGGTTGACCCGGCTTGTCCGCGCCAGCGTGCTGGAGGTGCTCAGCGCCGACTACATCCGCACCGCGCGGTCCAAGGGGTTGCGGGAACGCTCCGTCCTGTTCATTCACGCCTTTCGCGGGGCGATGATCCCGGTGGTGACGATGGCCGGGCTGGAACTGGCCGAACTGGTGTCGGGCGCGTTCATCACCGAGACGATCTTTGCCTGGCCGGGGGTCGGGCGGCTGGCGGTGAACGCCGTGGCACAGCGCGATTTCCCGGTCATTCAGGGCGTCGTCCTGCTGGCGGCGGTGTTCTTTGTCGTCATCAACTTTCTGGTCGATCTGCTGTATGTGGTGATCGACCCGAGGGTGCGGTTGCGATGACCCAGGTTTCAGTGTCCACCTTCCTGCGCCGCAACGTGATCGGGTTGATCGGGTTGACCATCCTGTCGGTGGCTGCCGCACTCGCGCTGTTTGCGCCGTGGATAGCGCCGCATCCCCCCAGTCAGGTCAATCTCACAGCCCGCCTGCTGCCGCCGTTCTGGGTCGAGGGTGGCCAGATCAGTTACCCTTTGGGCACCGACAATGTGGGCCGTGATGTGCTGAGCCGGATCATCTATGGCGCGCAGGTGTCGCTGTCGGTGGGGGGCGGGGCGGTGGTGATCGGTGCGTTCGTCGGGTCGCTGATCGGGATTCTGGCGGGGTATTTCGGCGGCTGGGTCGATGCCGTGCTGTCCTTCGTCATCAACGTGCAGCTTTCGTTTCCCTTCACGCTGCTGGCGATCTTTCTATTGGCTACCTTTGGCGGCGGGTTCCTTTCGGTGGTCATCGTCGTGGCGCTGGCGACATGGGTCAACTACGCGCGGGTGGTGCGCGGGCAGGTGATGTCCGTCACCCATCAGGATTATGTCGAGGCCGCCCGGTCGGTCGGCGTGCCGACAGCACAAATCCTGTGGCGCTACATTCTGCCCAATATCCTGTCGCCAATCATCGTGGTCGCCAGCTTTTCCATGGCCCAGGCGATCCTGACCGAAGCCGCACTCAGCTTTCTGGGCGTGGGGGTCAGCGGGACCCGGCCATCGTGGGGGATGATGCTGAACGACGGGCGGACCTATCTGCAAAACGCGTGGTGGATGACCGCGATGCCCGGCATCGCCACGGCGCTGACGGTTCTGGCGGGCAATCTGTGCGGCGACTGGCTGCAGGACCGCACCGACCCAAGGCTGCGGCGATGACCGGGCCGGTGCTGGACATCTGTGGTCTGACGGTCGATTTTCGCGGCGATGCGGGGCTTGTCCACGCGGTGCGCGACCTGTCCCTGCAGGTGGCGGCGGGCGAAGTGGTGGGCATCGTCGGCGAGTCCGGGTCGGGCAAGTCGGTGACCATGCTGGCCGCGATGGGCCTGCTGGACAGCCGCCGCACCGTAATTTCGGCGGATCGGCTGGCGGTGGACGGGCAGGACGTTCTGACCCTTGCCCCCCGCGCGCTGGCCGACTTGCGCGGGCCGGTGGTGTCGTTCGTGTTTCAGGACCCGCTGACTGCGCTGAACCCCTTGCTGACGGTGGGGCGGCAGATCACCGAAGGGCTGCGGCGGCATCGCGGTTTGACCCGCACAGCCGCCCGCGCCTTGGCCGTCGATCTGCTGGGGCAGGTGGGCATCCCGGAACCCGCCCTGCGCCTGCGCCAGTTTCCGCATCAGCTGTCGGGTGGCATGCGTCAGCGGGTGATGATCGCGATTGCGCTGGCGGTGGACCCCAAACTGCTGATCGCGGACGAGCCGACCACCGCGCTGGACGTCACGGTGCAGGCCGAAATCGTCCGGCTGGTGCAGTCGATACAGTCGGCGCGCGGCATGGCGATGGTCTGGGTCACGCATGATCTGGCGCTGTTGGCCCGTCTCGCACACCGCGTGGTGGTGATGTATGCGGGCCGTGTGGTCGAGGTTGCCCCGGTCGCCCGCCTGTATTCCGCGCCAACACACCCCTACACAGCCGCCCTTCTGGCCAGCGGATCACGCATAGACGCGCCGTTCGACCCGTCCGAGCCGATCCCCGGCGCGCCGCCCGACCCAAGGCTGGCCGTGCCCGGATGCAGCTTTGCCCCCCGCTGTGCGCGGGTGCAGGCGCGCTGTCAGACCGAACGCCCAATCCTGACCGATCTGGGGCAGGGTCAGAGCGCCGCCTGCTGGAACCCGGTGCAGGTGCCCGCATGACCCACCCCTTGATCCGGGCCACGGGCCTGACGGTCGAATACGGCGGCAAACGCCTGTTGCCCTTCGGCCCACGCCCTGCGGCGATCAAGGCTGTCAGCAACGTCAGTTTCGACATTGCGCGCGGTGAAACCTTGGCCGTGGTGGGCGAAAGCGGCTGTGGCAAAAGTACCCTTGGCCGCGCCTTGTTGCGTAGCGCCCCTCTGTCTGCGGGTACGATCGAGCTTGACGGGCGGGACATCACCGCCTTGTCCGGCAATGCCCTGCGCTACGCACGTCGGCAGTTCCAGATGGTGTTTCAGGACCCCTACGCCTCCTTGAATCCCCGGATGAAGATTTTCGACACGCTGGCCGAACCCTTGCGCGTTCACACCGGCCAAAACCCCGACGCGGTCCGCACGGCGGTTCATCAGATGATGGAGGCGGCGGGTCTGGACCGCGACTTTGCCCGGCGCTATCCGCACGAGTTTTCAGGCGGTCAGCGCCAGCGCATCGCCATCGCCCGCGCCGCCATCCTGCGCCCCGATTTCATCGTGGCGGACGAGCCGTTCTCGGCGCTGGACGTGTCGTTGCAGGTGCAGATCCTGCGGCTGTTCGGCACGCTGAAAGACCAGTTCGGCCTGACCTATCTGCTGATTTCGCACGATCTGGCGCGGGTGTTCGGCTTTGCCGACCGGATTGCGGTGATGTATCTGGGCAAGATCGTGGAAATCGGCCCGTCGCGCAGCGTCTTTGCCCGCGCCTCGCACCCCTACACCCGCGCCCTGATTGCCGCAGCACCCTCCCCCGACCCCGCCCACCGCCCGGACGAGGCGCTGCGCCTGCGCGGCGAATTGCCCAGCCCCGCCAACCCGCCCAAAGGCTGCCGGTTCCACACCCGCTGTCCGCTTGTCGAGCCGCGCTGCCGGATCGAGGAACCGCTGCTGCGTGCTGTGCAAGGGGCGGCCGACCACCACGCCGCCTGCCACCTTGTTCCGCAGGCCTAGCCGTGGCTGCGGTTTCGCCACGACGCAATCAGCCGGGCCGCCGCATCCTCGGGCAGGATGCGGGTGCGGTGCAACACGTCATCGCGGATCATTCGGTCAGCCTCTGCCGACCACGCCAGCGCATAGGCGTCTTGCGTCACGGGCGAACAAACCGCCGCCGCGCGGGCGGTCTGCATCCGGCTGACGGCCGCATCGGCATGAGCCTTAGGGAAATGTCGGCGCTGCGCCGCGACCATCGCAGGAGCGCGGTCCAGACCAGCAATCGGCACGGCGAACAGGCAGTCCGCCAACCACCGCTCATGGCTGCGCGGGGTGCCGTCCGGCGCGATGCCACCAAGGCTGACGGCCAGCGCCAAGGCATTGCTCCGCGCTTCCCCCTCCAACTCAGCCCGCAAGCACAGCAAGGCATGCCCCGGCATCAACGGCGTGCCAGCAGCCCCCGGCAGACGCGCGGTGGGCAAGCTGACCGGGCGGCCTGCCATCCGGGCGGCATCGGCCACGAGGTAATCCATCGTGAACCCCATCGCGTGCTGCCCGCTGATCCAACGGTCCAGAAACGGCTGATCCCCCGCATCGTCCAGCGATTCCGGCGGCACCAGCCCCCCCGCCCACAAGTCCACCAGAACCTGCACCACCCCTGTCAGTGCGGCCTCTGCCCCCGGTGCGTCCAGATCGGTACAGCCTTCACTGGCCAGCATGCACAGCACCGACCACGCCAATCCGGTCTGACTGCGATGCCAGCGCGGCAGGAACGGATGCGCGACCCCATCCCGTTTCAGGACCTTTGTCAAGGCGACGATCCCGGCCCAATCCGTCGGCATCTGTTCCGGCAACCGCCCCAGATGATCGGCATGGACCAACAGCGCGAACGGCCCGCCGTTGTAATAGGTCAGCCCCAGCAAACGCCCGCCCCTCTGCGCCCCCTGCACAAACCGCGCATCCATCGCGGCAAGCGTCGGTTGCAGCACAGGGTCGGCCATGTCCAACACGGCCAGCCACCCCTGCGCATCCCACAGCGCCGCCTCGGCCCGCTGGGCGTAAAACACATCCGGCATCCGGCCCGCCGTCTGCCAGTCTTCCAT
>JBBRVJ010000130.1:0-10343 GCA_038246975.1 Rhodobacterales bacterium
AGCTCGACTTTGTACGTTTTTCGGTCAGATCCAAGTCCAGAAGATACCCTCGTTTGCGATGAATTCGAGTGCGTCGTTGAGGGGCAGGATGACGCCGCCCATGTCATCGACATCTTCCCATTTGAGGCGGTGCGACCAATACCCAAGCCTGACTTCATCACCATTTCCAGTCGGCTTTAACCTTGCAATTGGTGCCTCAGTGTTCAGCAGATAGAGGTGATAGGCGCCCTTGTCCGTATAATAGCCGACACCGCCACCATTGACGGCATCAAAAGCTTCGATGCGTTCTGCAATACTGTCATTTCCCATGAGCCCTATATAGCTGGCGGGCCGTTTCAGGTCAGGTGATTCACTTCGCCGCAGGCAGCGAACTTGCATGATGCGCGGCGAGGGATTCGAAGTATGGGATGACACATCATCCTGATTTTCTGCCCTCAGATGGGGACCCGGTCCCCCAGATCCTACGCGTTTGGATGCAGGCCTTTCGGTCTCAGTTCACCACCCCGAGCTGGGAACATGTGCTTGTTTTGATTATGGGCACTGTTCTGGCACCGGGCAAGCGCACGATCAGCGCCTGTCTACGTATGACCGGACGCGCAGGGACGCCACGGTTTTCCAGTTATCATCAGATCCTCAACCGGGCTCGGTGGGACCCACGTGCCATCGCAAATGTCCTGTTGCTCATGATCGTCCAACGCTTCGTGCCTGATGGGCCGATCGTTATCGGCCTGGATGATACCATCGAGCGGCGCTGGGGACGCAAGATCGCCGCTCGTGGCATCTATCGCGATCCTGTCCGTTCAAGCCACGGCCATTTCGTCAAAGCGAGTGGCCTGCGGTGGCTGAGCTTCATGGTTTTGACCCCTGTCCCATGGGCAGGTGTTGTGAAAGCCCTTCCCGTATTAACATTGCTTGCTCCCTCGGAACGCGCAAATACCATCAAGGGAGGCAGACATAAGTTGCTGACCGACTGGGCGCGGCAGGGCGCCCTTCAGATCTGCCGATGGCTGCCCGGCCGCCGCATCATCTTTGTCGGTGATAGTAGTTTCGCCGTCCATGAACTGGTGCATGCCATCAAGGGCCGCGCAACCCTCATCAGCAGGCTGCGGCTCGATGCCAATCTCTTCGCACCTCCTCCAGCGCGCACTGCGCGCACCCCCGGCCGTCCAGCCCAAAAAGGGGCCCCGCTGCCCAAGATAAAAACATTGCTGTCAAATCCCAAAACGCAATGGCACCGGATTTGCGTGTCCGCTTGGTATGGCCGCAAACAAGAAAAGATACTGGAGATCACCTCGGATACCGCGATCTGGTATCGCCCGGGAACACCGCCAGCGACGATACGGTGGGTGTTGGTGCGAGACCCAGAGGGGAAAAGAGACCCGCAGGCCTTCTTCAGTACAGATGTAACGCTTGACCCCGCCGAGATCATCTCACTCTTCGTCAGGCGATGGCAGGTCGAGGTAACCTTCGCCGAAACCCGGGCTCATCTCGGGGTTGAGACCCAGCGGCAATGGTCCGACAAGGCAATTCTACGCACAACACCAGCATTACTCGGAATCTACAGCCTCATCACGCTATGGGCCTGTAATCTGCTGGATGACACCAGCGCGCCATATGCCGCATCTTGGTACCGCAAAACAACTCTCACCTTCACCGATGCGATAGGTGCTGTCCGCCTTGCACTTTGGGTCGGAGACATTTCTCAACACTCCCCGCCCGACCGAGAGCTCGATAAAATACCACCAGATCGAATTGTCCGCATGGCCCAGGCATTATGCTTCGCCGCATAATGTACAAAGTCGAGCTCAGATGGTCCGTCCAAAATGGTGACCGTCGCAGAAATCAAGGCGCTTCCTGGTGTTCCTCAAACCGCGATGGGCGTCCGCAAATGGCTTCAGCACCTCGGTATACCCGTCATCACCGTTGGCCAGACTTTCACCTTCGCCCCGTCCGACCTTCCCGCCCCGGTTACCCTTGCCTATGTGACGCGCCAGATCGAAGCCGCTGGCTTGCCGGTCGGCACTTATGATGAAGCCGCGCATGACGCCTTTGCCGACATGCCACCGAAGATGCGGGTAGAGGCCGAACGCAAGGCTGCGATTGCGCGGCTTGCGGGTGTCTGCCGAGGTGCTTTGACCTGGACGCAGAAGGTGGCGCTGGTACGGCAACGCTTTGGCGATGACGGCACTTCAGAGACGTCTTTGGTGCGCATTGAACGGGCGGCTGAAGGGGTCGATCCGATCAACTTCGCCCCGGCGCTGGTGGCGGATTACCGGCTGCAAGGCGCACCACGCGCGGCGGTTTCGGGTGCCGCATGGTCGTTTTTTCTGACCACGATCCGCGATGCCGGGCCGCAGTTTCCGTTGAAACAGGCTTGGCGTGATGTGCGCGACCTGATGGCGGTCAAGGGATGGGACTGGCTGTCGTGGGCTACGATCTTCCGCCGTTGGGACAGCCTGCCGGAGGCGCAAAAGCGTTACGCGTTGTGGACATAGTGAAGCGGCCAAGGCGCTTGGCTAGCCGGGAAACCGGGAGGGGGGCCCTGCCGCCAGCACCTCATCCCGGCTTATCCGCACACGCTTGCGGATGTTTTCCCAAGCCGTTGCGGTGGTGTCCTTGCCCAAAGACGGTCCGCACCGGGCGCGCCGCCTCGTCAAAGGGGAAACCGCCATGCTGTCAGACACCGCAAACCTCGATCGTGTCTATCGTGGGTTTCAGAAACTCTATTCCGACGCCTTCCTTGCCGCGCCTGCCCTTTGCGACAAGATTACGATGAAGGTCGCAAGCAGCGGTGCAAGCGAGCGGTATTCCTGGCTGGATGCTTTCCCCGCGGTGCGCGAATGGATCGGGCCGCTTATGGCCGGGAACTTGGACGTGAACTCGTTCACCATCGTGAATCGGATGTTCGAATCAACCGTGCGTGTCAGCCGAAATCACATCATGGACGACAAGCTCGGGGTCTTCGCGCCGGTGTTTCAGCGCATGGGGGTCAACGCCCGGTTGCACCCCGAAGAGCTGATCTTCGGCCTGCCGAAAAATGGCTTTTCGCAGAACTGCCATGACGGGCAGTTCTTCTTCGACACGGATCATCCGGTCATCGACCCCGCAACCGATGCCGTGACGCAGGTCTCCAACGTGCAGGCCGGGGCCGGTCCTGCCTGGTTTCTTCTGGACATCAGTCAGGCGGTCAAGCCGCTGATCTGGCAGGAACGCGAGCCCTGCACGTTCGAACAGCAGACCGCACCGGGTGACGACGCGGTCTGGGCAGCCGTGTCTTCGCCGGGGCGCTGTTGATGCGCAACGCGGTGGGGTTCATCCTTGCGGGCCGGACTGCCACAGGCGCGTTCGGTGTCGGGGTTGCCGAACAGACCGCAGACAACACGGGCGGAGCCAACGGGGCGATCAACGCCCGGTATCGCACTTTTGTCACCGCGCGGTTTCGCTACTCGACGGCCGGGGATCTGATCGTGCAGGCGGACGTGGGTCTTCGGGCTTGGATCGTTGATGACGATCAGGCGACCAAGACCAACGGCGGCGCAACCCGCAGTCCGGCGGGCATCATCATGGCGGTGGACGCAGCCGGTGTCTGGGGGCGGTTTGACGAAGCCGTGACGAAGGCCGCGAAGGATGACCGGCCTTGCCCTTGGCACTTGCGACCTTGCCCTTGCCCTCGCCCCGCGCCGCCCTTGCATAATCGCGCGACCCGCCCCAGACTCCCGACCAACTGGTCAAAAACCCCGGAGGCTCCGATGACGCTGCTTGCTGCCGCAACCGCCGTGCGTGAAAACGCCTATGTACCCTATTCGCGCTTCAAGGTGGGGGCGGCGATCCGGGCCACCTCTGGAACCACCCATGTCGGTTGCAATGTCGAGAATGTGGCCTACCCCGAGGGCACCTGCGCCGAGGCCGGCGCGATTTCCGCGATGGTGGCTTCGGGGGATACCCGGATTGCCGAGATCTGGGTGATTGCCGACAGCCCCGATCCGGTGCCGCCCTGCGGCGGTTGCCGCCAGAAAATCGCCGAGTTCGCCGATCAATCCGTGCAGGTCACGCTGTGCACCACAGATGGCAAGCAAAAGACGATGACGGTGGCTGACCTGCTGCCGGGTGTGTTTACGGCGGCGCATATGGATCGCGCCTGATGGACGCCGCCCGCATCATCGCGTCGGTCCGTGATGGCAAAGAGCCTGCGGCCGCCGACCTGCAATGGTTTGCGGGCGGCCTCGCCTCGGGGGCGGTCAGCGATGCGCAGGCCGGGGCGTTTGCGATGGCGGTTCTGTTGCGCGGCTTGGGCGAACAGGGCCGGGTCGCGCTGACGCGGGCGATGCGCGACAGCGGGCGGGTTCTGCAATGGGACCTGCCCGGTCCGGTGATCGACAAACACTCTACCGGGGGCATCGGCGATTGCGTGTCGTTGATGCTGGCCCCGGCGTTGGCGGCCTGCGGGGCCTATGTGCCGATGATCTCGGGGCGCGGGTTGGGGCATACCGGCGGCACGCTTGACAAGCTGGAATCGATCCCCGGATTTCGCACCGGGCTGTCCGAAGATCAATTGCGGGTCCAGATGCGCGAGGTTCATTGCGCAATCGTGAGCGCCAGTGCCGAGATCGCCCCCGCCGACCGCAGGCTTTACGCGATCCGCGATGTGACCGGGACGGTGGAAAGCGTCGATCTGATTACCGCCTCGATCCTGTCCAAAAAGCTCGCGGCGGGGTTGGAGGCATTGGTGCTGGACGTCAAATGCGGCTCCGGCGCGTTCATGAAGACGCTGGAGGAGGCGCGGGTGTTGGCCCACGCGCTGGTCAGCACGGCGCAGGGAGCAGGCTGCATGACGACGGCGCTGATCACCGACATGTCGCAACCGCTGGCCACGGCTTCGGGCAATGCGCTGGAAGTGATCGAGGTGATGGAGACGTTGACCGGCACATCCGTCAACGCGGCGCTTTGGGACATTACCTGCGCGCTGGGCGGCGAGGCTTTGGCGCTGGGCGGGATTGCCGATGATCCCGACGATGGGGCAGAGCGCATCCAGCAGGCGCTGGAAACCGGGGCGGCGGCAGACTGGTTCGGGCGGATGGTGGCGGCGCAGGGCGGGCCCGCCGATTTCGTCGATCGCTGGCCGGATCGGTTGCCCTCGGCTGCGGTGACGCGCGAGGTGCCTTGTTTGCAGGGCGGCATCGTCACGGCAATTGACGGGCAGGCCTTGGGACTTGCCGTGGTGCATCTGGGCGGCGGGCGGCTGCGCGAGGGCGACAGGATCAACCCATCCGTCGGGCTGTCCGATCTGGCGGGCTTGGGCGAGGAGATCGCATCGGGTCTGCCACTGGCAATGGTGCATGCAGCGACGGTTGAACAGGCTCAGGAGGCGATGAGAGCGGTGCAGATGGCCTATCATCTGGGGGATGGTCCGGCGGATGAGCCTGCGCTGGTGATGGAAAGGATCGCCTGATGCCGCGCGCCTTTCTGGTGGTGATGGATTCGGTCGGCTGCGGGGGTGCCCCCGATGCGGCGGCGTTTGGCGATGCGGGGGCGAACACGGTGGCCCATATCGCACAGGTCTGTTCGGCGGATCGGACCGAGGGGCCGTTGCGTCTGCCGTATCTTGATGGGTTGGGGTTGGGGGCGGCAATCGCTTTGGCGTCGGGCGGTGCAGTGCCAGGGTTGGGGGCGGTGCCCACGGCGCGCTGGGGGGCTGCGACCGAGGTGTCGAACGGCAAGGATACCCCGTCAGGCCATTGGGAGTTGGCCGGAGTGCCGGTTCCGTGGGACTGGACCTATTTCCCCGATGAGGTGCCCGCCTTTCCCGATGCGCTGGTGGCGCGGGTTTGCGCGTTGGCCGGAGTAAAGGGCATTCTGGGCAATTGCCATGCGTCGGGTGTGCCGATCATCGACGCGTTCGGGGCCGATCATCTGCGGACCGGCTGGCCGATCTGCTATACCTCTGCCGATTCGGTGTTTCAGATTGCGGCGCATGAAGGCGCGTTCGGGTTGGATCGGCTGCTGCTGCTCTGCGCCGATCTGGCCCCGACACTGCACGCGATGACGGTGGGGCGCGTGATCGCGCGGCCTTTTGTCGGGGAGCCGGGGGCGTTCCATCGCACGGCGAACCGGCATGATTATGCCATAACGCCCCCTGCGCCGACGCTGCTGGATTGGGTGGCGGGGGCGGGGCGGGCGACCCATGCGGTGGGCAAGATCGGCGACATCTTTTCGATGCAGGGCATCGGGCGGTTGCACAAGGGGCCGACTGACGCTGATCTTTTCGATCATCTCGACGGGTTGATGGCGGGGGCAGAGGACGGTTCCTTGACCTTTGCCAACTTTGTCGAGTTCGACAGCCTTTATGGCCACCGCCGCGACGTGATGGGCTATGCCCGCGCGCTGGAATGGTTCGACGGGCGGGTGGGGGCCTTGTTGCCCCGGTTGCGGCACGGAGATCTGATGATCTTTACCGCCGATCACGGCAATGACCCCACATGGCGCGGGACGGACCATACCCGCGAACGGGTGCCGGTTCTGATCGCGGGGGCCGGTGTCGGGCCGCTGGGCCTCTGTGGGTTTGTCGATGTGGCGGCGACGATTGCCGCTCATCTGGGGGTGCCCGCGCAGGGCACAGGGCGGAGTTTGTTATGACACCGAAGGTCGAATTGCACCTGCATCTGGAGGGCGCGGCCCCGCCCGCCTTCATCCGCAGGCTGGCGAAGCAGAAGAACATGGACCTGTCCGGGATTTTCGATGAGCGCGGCAACTATGCCTTCACCGATTTCTGGCACTTTCTGAAAGTCTATGAGGCGGCGACCGAAACTCTGAAAACCCCGATGGACTATCACCGCCTCACGCTGGCGGTGCTGGAGGATAGTGCGGCGTCGGGGGTGGTTTATTCCGAAACCTTCCTGTCGCCAGATTTCTGTGGCGGACGCGATGTGGGGGCGTGGCGCGAATATCTGCACGCGATCCGTGAGGCCTCGGATATGGCGGAACGCGACATGGGGATCACCTTGCGCGGCATCATCACCTGCATCCGCCATTTCGGCCCCGACAAGGCGCGCGAAACCGCACGCTGCGCGGCGGAAACGGCGGGCGACTGGATCGTGGGTTTCGGCATCGCAGGGGATGAGAAGATCGGAAAGCCCGCCGATTTCCTCTACAGTTTCGACATGGCGCGCGAGGCCGGGCTGCGGTTGACGGCCCATGCCGGAGAATGGGGCGGACCTGACAGCGTGCGCGACGCGGTGCGGGATTTGCGGGTCGAGCGGATCGGGCACGGTGTGCGGGCGATCGAGGATCTGGCGCTGGTCGATGAGTTGGCCGAAACCGGGATCGTTCTGGAATGCTGCCCCGGATCTAACGTGGCGCTTGGCGTCTACCCCGACTTTCGCGCCCATCCGATTGCCGAACTGCGCCGCCGGGGTGTGAAATGCACAATTTCCACCGACGACCCGCCGTTCTTTCACACCACGATGGCACGCGAATACGAGATGCTGCATCAGGCGTTCGACTGGGACGAGGCGGAGTTTGCGAGCATCGCGCGCACCTCGCTTGACGCGGCGTTCTGTGATGGGGATACCAAGGCGCGTATCGCCAGGCTGCTGGAGGCTGCCCATGCTTGACCATCTGACCATCGTGTCCCACCCCCTCGTCCAGCACAAACTGTCGATCATGCGCGACAAGGACACCTCGACCGCCGGGTTTCGGCGGTTGCTGCGCGAGATCAGCCTGTTGCTGGCCTACGAGGTGACGCGCGAACTGCCGATGACCGAGGTCGAGATTGAAACCCCGCTGCAAAAGATGATGGCGCCGACGATCGACGGCAAAAAGCTGGCGCTGATTTCGATTTTGCGGGCGGGGAACGGGTTGCTGGACGGCATTCTGGAATTGATCCCGGCGGCGCGTGTCGGGTTCATCGGGCTTTACCGCGACCCAGAGACGCTGCAACCGGTGCAGTATTACTGCAAACTCCCGGATCAACTGGACGACCGGCTGAGCATCGTGGTCGACCCGATGCTGGCGACCGGCAACTCTTCGGTCGCGGCGGTCGATTTGCTGAAGGCGGCGGGGGCCAAGCACATCCGGTTCCTGTGCCTTCTGGCCGCACCCGAGGGTGTGGCGCGGATGAAAGCGGCGCATCCGGACGTGCCGATTGTCACAGCTTCGCTCGATAGCCATTTGAATGATCACGGTTATATCGTTCCAGGGCTAGGGGATGCGGGTGACCGGATGTTTGGCACTAAATAGAGCCATTCTTTGCTTGCCTCGGAAACAATCCTGCCGCATGGTTGCCCATACGCTACTTGGGGGTAGTTATGCGGTTGAAGATCGTTTCGGTTGCCATTTTGGCAGCCCTGTCAAGTCTGAGCATGGCGCAAGCATCTTTCGCGCAATCGGTGGCGCAAGTCGGCGGTCCGCGTGAATTGCCGCCGTCGAGCTTTCAGGGCCAGCAATTTGTGGACAGCCGGGGCTGCGTCTTTCTGAAGGCGGGCTATGGCGGTCAAATCAACTGGGTGCCGCGGGTCAATTCTTCGCGCAAGGCGCTGTGCGGGTTTCCTCCGACCTTCGGCCAGGTCGTGATCGAGATGGCGGATGAAGCCGCCCCGGCGCCGCGGGTCGTGTTGGCCGAACCTGCCCGGCGCGTGGTTGCCGTGGCACCGCGTGTCGCGGCGCGGCCGGCCCCTGCGATAGACCCTGCGACGTATGTGCCTGCTCCGGTGGCGGGCGTGCGGGTTGCCGTCCCCGCGCCATACGTCGACCGCGCCCCGGTTCGGACCTTTGAAGTGGCAAGTTCTGGCCCCGGCCCCGGCAAGATCGGCTGTTTCACGTCGGCTCCGGTGGCCGAGGTTGTCCGCCTGCGCAATGGGGGCAGCGCCGTGGTCTGCACCAAGGGCGATGGCGGGCTGTCGGGCTGGCGTTCGCCGATTTATTCGCGCGGCGCGGGCGTGGGGGCTGCGTTGACCGATCCGGTGGCGCGGGTGGCGGTCGACCCGGGTCGGGTGACTGACGGGCGCCATGCGGGCAAAACCCATGGGCGTGAAACCCATGCGGCGTTTGACGCAGGTGCAATTCCGACCCCGCCCAAGGGGTACAAGCTGGCCTGGACTGATGACCGGCTGAACCCGAACCGGGGCAAGGGCACAGCGCAGGGTAACGCGGAGCAAGACCGGGTGTGGACCCGCAAGGTGCCTAATACCCTGGTGGCCGATCAACCGCGTACGAAGCGTCAGGTCATCGTTTCGACCAAGTCGGAACCTGCGAACGCCAAGGCGTCGAGCGGCGGGGCGTTGGTGCAGGTCGGCACCTTCGGTGTGCCTGCCAACGCGGCAGGAGCAGCATCACGATTGGCGGCTTTGGGGCTGCCGGTCGCCCGATCAAACATCACCAAGGGCGGCAAGGCGTTGCAGATCGTCTATGCCGGACCCTTCCGGTCGGAGGCAGAGGCGCAGGCTGCGCTGTCATCCGCACGACGTGCCGGGTTTGGCGATGCGTTCATCAGATAGGTCAACGTCGGGCAGGACGTGACTTGCCCCCGGCAACGTCCGGGGGTTTTCTTTCAGCCCGCACAGATGGTTTGCAGGCTGATCCAGTCGCCATCCGCCAGAACCGGGCGGGGGGAGCCGTCGCGGAACGGGTCCGCCTCGATCAGCGGCAACACCTTTTCCCCGGTCGGGTCCAGCGCAAAGGCATAGCCCGCCACCGAGACCTGCGCCTCGCGAAACTGCGCCAGCAGCAGGTCGCCGGGCATCTGCGCGGGTACCGCGCGCAGCAGCACCTCGGCGTAGCCGTCCAGCGCCCCGTAGGGCAAATGCCCTGTGGTCAACAGCCGGAATGTGGCGGGCACCCCGGCATAGGTCAGCAAAGGGATCATCGGGTCCTGCAGCGCCATGCGTGCCGCCTCGACCAGCGCAAAGCCTGCGGCGGCTTCTGCATCGGGCGGCGTTTCGATCAACCCGCGCCCCAATACGATCAGGCCGCCCGGCAGGCTGACCGTGCCCTTGACGGCGTCGGGCACCACCAGAAGCGTCACGTTCGGCGTCCCGAACAGCCGCTCTTTCAGCGCGAAAGCCGCCCGCGTGCCCAGCCGGTTGTCACAGGCAGGCCCGGTCAGCCGTTGCAGATCGGCCAGCGCCACGCGGCCAATCTCGGCCCGGCTGACGGCAGGCAAGACCGTCGCGGTATGCCGGATCAGCGCGCCCGGCATCCAGACCAAGCCCAACGCCAGCACCGCAAGCGTTGCCCCTGTCAACAGAAAATTCCGCAGCCGCCCCGGCCGCGCCCGCCTGCGCACCAGAACCCGCCGTATGGTATCAAGCGCTGCGATCATCTCGGGGTCGTCGATTTCCAGCGTTTCG
>JBBRVJ010000131.1:0-10341 GCA_038246975.1 Rhodobacterales bacterium
GGGATTGTGCGGCTTGTTCATCGGGTCCTCCACCCTGATATTCATCCCGACTGTTATATCAGTGATCGACAACGACAGCGAGACGTTTTGACTTTGTCTTTCTTGTGGAGAGGCAATGCGGAAGAGGTCTACCGTCTGGGCATCCGCAACATGCAAGAAGGGTGGGGCAGGGCGCGCTGAACCGCCGCGCGGACCCGAGGTGGGTCAATCGGTGTGGAATACGTCTTCCATCCGGGCCCACCACTCGCCCTCTTTCCGCGTCTCAAATGGCAACTGCAACGGGTCGGTGATGATCCACCAGTCGCGCATGCGGGGGGCGAGGGCCATCTTGGCAAGATCGGCGGCAAAGTCGGTCCCGTGATATTCCCAATAGGCAAAGAGCAGGTTTTCCGGTTCCTTGAGGAAAATCGTATAATTGCGGATGTTGCTGGCTGCGATCGCGGCCAGCACTTCGGGCCAGACGTCGGCATGGATGCGCTTGTACTCCGTGATCACCTCCGGCTGCAGCCGGATCACCTGTCCCATGCGTTCCATGCTGCGAATGCCCCTCCCCGCCCCGGTCGCTACCGACCTGACTTGATTTTCCAGGTCCGCATCCTGTCCATCGTTCCCTCGAACGAGACGATCCCGGCATCCGACCCCAGCCCTGACGCGACAAGCCCCGCCGAAGCCTGCGCAAAGCGCAAGCTTGTTTCAACGTCCATCCTGTGGTGCAACGCGGTGATGAAGCCCGCGTCGAAGGCATCCCCGCAGCCGGTCGTATCTACAACCGTGATATCATAGGCGGGTGACGCAAGGCGCGTGCCGTCCTTGTGGGCGTAAAAGGCGCCTTCTGACCCTAGCGTGAAGACGCAAGCCATGGCACCGTGGTCAAGGTAAAACCTCGCGCAATCCTCGGCCGTTATTTGGCCGGACATGTCGCGCGCCTCTTCGATCGAGGGCATGAAATAGTCGATGAAAGGCAGCAGCGGCTTCACGATGGCCGCCGTCTCGGCGTTGGCGGCGATCAGGTCGAAGGTCACGGTGCGCCCGCGCGCCTTGGCCTCACGCAGAAGCGTGACCGAGGCCGGGCCATCGAGCCTGCGCAAAAGTCCGGTGCCGCCCAGATGGATGATGGGCGCATCGAACACCGCATCATACATCGCGGGCGGCACGTCGAAGTGATCCGAAGCGCCGCGCACATGCAGGGCAGGACGGTCGCCATTGGGTCTCACGTTCAGGATGGTGGCGGAGGTCGGCACCCCAGAAAGCCGCTGCATCGCCGAGATGTCGACCCCGTGCTTTTGCAGGGTCATCAGCACCCAGTCGGCCTTTTCGTCATCGCCGACGGCGCCGACCGCAAGGCTTTTAAGGCCGAGCTTGGCTGTATCGACGACTGTTCCACCCGCAGTTCCGGCCACCGTCAGCCGGATCTCTTCGATGAAATCCACATTTCCACGGTCGGGAATGCGGGTGACGGGCCGACCCAGCACATCAAGGATGTAAAGGCCAATGACAGAAACATCGTGCCGCATGTCAGTTGCCGGTCCTTTTGACGACGGAAATCATAACCGCGAACACGGCCGCCGTCGCCGCTATCCCCCAGACCAGCGGTTGCTGCCAAAAAGGCGGAGTAGCAAGTTGAGCTTTTCCTGCCGCTGTGTCCGGGTTCGGCGGCGCCAGAAAGGCCACGCCGTAGAAATGCGCGGCCGCGATGGCGATCAGCAGAACAATGCAGAATACCATGGCTACGATCATCGCGACCGACACGACCGAACGCAGTCGAACACCGGATCGGGCCATCGGCAAGATGTTGTTGACCAGCCCCGCGATGACGACCAGAGCGCTACCGACCGCAAACAGCGTGATGCTGAACGGCTGAAAGATCAGGGCCATCGCAAAAACCCCCAGCCCGATGATCGCATATTCCAGGCGCAATGCGCTGGCTTGCGTCATTCCCCGAGGTTCCTCGCCGCTCATGCCCGCACCGCCTTTCCGTCCTCGGCAAAGAGATGAACCTGACCTGCCTCGGGCAGCAGGTGCAGCGCCTCCCCGACCTTGATCCTGCGGTCACGCGGCACGACAACGCGGATGTCGCCGCCGTCGGCAGTACGGGCATGAATCAGCGTTTCGGCGCCCATCGGCTCGATCAGTTCGGCAACCGCGCTGATCGTCCGCGCGCCCGCCTCCTGTACCGGAGAAAAGGCGCGGGGCCGCACACCAAGCGTCACCTGCGACGGTTTCAGCCCAGCCGCCGCTGGATCGGTCTGTACAACAAGGGTCGAGCCTTTGATGGCCAGTTTGGCCTCTTGCCCCTCGACGTTGATCAGGTCAGCCTCCAGAAGGTTCATCTGCGGCGTGCCGATGAAGCTGGCCACAAACACGTTTGCGGGCTTGGCAAAGACGTCGTGCGGGCTGCCCACCTGTTCGATCCGCCCGTCGCGCATGATGGCGATGCGGTCGGCCATGGTCAGCGCCTCAAGCTGGTCATGGGTGACGATCACAGTAGCCTTGGACAGGCCTTGCAGAACCTCCTTGATCTGACCGCGCATAGAATGGCGCAACTCGACGTCAAGGCGCGACAGGGGTTCATCGAACAGAAAGCAGTTCGGATCACGCACGATGGCCCGCGCGACCGCCAGACGCTGCTTTTCGCCTTCGGATACCTGCCCGGGCATGCGGTCCAGCACCTCGGTCAGGTGCATGATCCCGGCCACCTTCATCACCCGCGCGTCCGTGTCGGCCTTGGAAAGCCGCTCGTAATGCAGCGGCATCGCGATGTTCTGTCCGACTGTCAGCGCCGGGTAGAGCGCATAGAACTGGAACACCATGGCAATGTTGCGCTTTTCGGGGGGCAACTCGTTCATCCGCTGGCCCGCGATGATCACGTCACCCGAGGTGGCACGCTCCAGCCCCGCGATCATCCGCAGGGTCGTCGTCTTGCCACAGCCCGACGGACCCAGAAGGCACAGCACCTCGCCGGGTCCGACGGAAAGGTCGGCGTCGCGGACGGCAACGAAATTGCCGAACCGTTTGGTCACTTTTCTGATTTCGATCGTGGACATGTCAGCGTTTCACGGTGCCAAAGGTCACGCCACGCAGAAGATGATCCTGCAGAAAGAACGTGACAAGGAAAATGGGGATCAGGAACAGCGTCTCGATGGCCGCCAGAAGCGTCCAGTCGGTGCCGCGCCCACCGGATGATACGGCTTGGTTCATCGCAACCGGTACGGTGCGCGTGTCCGAACCCGTCAGCAACAAGGCGAACAGGAATTCGTTCCAGGTCAGGATCAGGCCGAAGACGAAGGTGGCCGCAAGGCCTGCCACCACTTGTGGCAAGCTGATCTTGAAGAATACCCCGATCCCGGACGATCCGTCGATCCGGGCGGCATCCTCGACATCCAGCGACAACTCATCGAAAAAGCTTTTCATCATCCAGATGGTGAATGCCAGGTTGAAGGCCGTGTAAAGCAAGATGATCGCGACAAAAGACCCCGACAGGCCTGCCGCCCGAAACATCAGGATCACCGGAATGATCACGACGATGGCCGGCAGCATTCGCGTGGTCAGGATGATGAAGAGATAGGTGTCGTTGCCAGCCAGCGGAAAGCGCGAAAAGCCGAAAGCCGCCAGTGTGCCGATCACCAGCGCAAGAAGCACCGACACCGATGAGATGAAGATCGAGTTGAAGAAGTAACGGTCAAACCCGGTGGATTCGGGCGCGCCACCGGCTGTCATCGACCGCTCGAACACTGACCCGAAGTTTTCAAGGGTGGGGGTGAAAACATACCGATCCGGGATCAGGCCGAACAGCGAGGTCGGCGACAGCGTCGGCGGAACCGACAGCGCCAGCTCCTGCGGCTTGATTGCGGTGAAGATGATGAACAGCACCGGCAGGAAGTAGACGAAGGCGATCACCGCAACAAAGAGGGTGTGCCCCCAGCCCGCTTCACCGACGCCGCTTGCGCGCCGGAACCCCAGCCTTTCGAATACAGAGTCCTTGTCGCTCATGGTTCAGGTTCCCTGCGAGCGCCGGTTGGCGATATAGAGGTAAAGGTTGGTCAGCACGATCACGATGAACAGCATCAGGTAGGAAATCGCAGCGCCCTCGCTGGATTTGTTCTGTTCGTTCGCGATGCGGATGAGGTGATACGAGATCGTCATGGTGTCATTGCCGCCCTTGGTCAGCAGAATCACCAGATCGGCCAGCTTGAAGGCCTCGATGGTGCGGAACAGCAGGGCCAGCATCAGAAGGCCGCGGATATAGGGAAAGGTGATCGTCCAGAACCGCCGCCAGGCGGAGACGCGGTCGACGGCTGCCGCCTCATAAAGGTACTTCGGCACGGACACGAGCCCCGCCAATACCAGGAGCATGACGAACGGTGACCACATCCAGGCATCGGCAAAGACGATCCCTGCGACGGCACCCGCCTTGCTGTCCATCAGGATGTACTGCTCGCCCGTGATGCTTTGCATGACGTAGCTGAGGATGCCGAACGTCGGATCATAGTAGTAGGTGAAGAACACGCCCGCTGCCACCACTGACAGCATCATCGGCGTCAGGACCAGGATCAGCAGGTATTTGCGCAGCGGGAACTGCTTGGCGAACATCATGGCCAAAAGGAACCCCACGACCATCTGTGCCGCGACGGTCAGCACCACGAACATTCCGGTATTGACCAGCGCGTTCCAGTTCGCCTCGGCGGCGATGTCGTTGGTCAGCACCTTGATGTAATTGTTCAGGCCGACAAAGCGGATCGACTGCTGGTTCGACTGGTAGGCAAAAAACGAAAGACCCAATGACCACAGGAGCGGAAATATGTTCATGACGAAAAGCACGGCGATCGCTGGTGTCACCAGCAGGCCGCCATAGTATTCGCGGCGGAAGGCGTTGATGACAAAGGCGGCCCCGACCATCACCGCCATCGCCCCGACAACCCAGAACGACGCCGAAGCGGGCAGCGACGCTATGGCGATGATCGACACTGCAAGGCCCAAAAGGACCGCCAGTTTCCAGTTGTGAGGCACAAAAGTGATCAGGCCCGGTGCGGGCAAAGTGGCAGCGTTCATGTTGGAGTCTTTTACCTGTTTTTCACAAAATCGGAGCGCGCGAAAGAATGTTGCGCGCTCCGCAAGGACAACGCCGATTGGGCGGGCGTTACTGGATAAGGCCTGCCTCGGTCAGCAGATCCTGCTGGAACTTGGCGACGTTATCGAGAGTGGTCTTGGCGTCCTGCTTGCCGGTGATAGCAAGGTCGAACTGGTCCTGCTGCTGCGTGAGCAGTTCAAAGAACTGCGGCACGTGCCAGACGTCTTTCTGCCAGTCAAGCTGCGGCGCCCAGGCCCGGTTCCACGGCCGGTAGGTGACGTATGCCGGATCTTCATACACCGACTTGATCGCCGACTGGCCACCACCTGCCGCAAACAGGTGCTGGATTTCGGGCGACAGCCACCACTTTACGAACTCGACCGCCTCTTTGATCTGGGCGTCGGTGGTCCAGGTGGTCAGCACAAAAGGCTGGCCGCCGATGTTTGACCAGCGCTTCATCTCGCCATCCACCATGGTGCCCGGCATCTGGCCGAACACCAGCTTGTCCGACACCTTGGACGAGTTCGGATCCAGCGAAGCCTCGCCCAGGCCGATCCAGTTGATGTTCATGGCCACCTTGCCTTCGCGGAACAACTCGTCCGACTTGAAGATGTCCATGGTACCGGTCTTGGCCAGCGGCGGCATGAATTCCAGCATGCTGAGATACTTCTCAAGTCCTGCCACCGCCTCGGGAGAGTTCACGACGCCTTCGGCCTGCCCGGTTGGAACCTGCGTTTCATCCCAGGTGTCGCCGCCCATCTGCCAGATGAAGCCGTTGATCTGCATGGACGAAAAGTCATAGCCTTTTCCCGCCTGATAGGCGATGCCGTAGAAATCGTCCTCGGCCGGAGCACCTGCCAGCATTTCACCTTTCGCGCGGCGGAAGAATTCGCCGACGTTGCGGAAATCATCCCAGGTCATCGCGTCAAGCTCTTCGCCCGTGCAGGGCAGCTTGTTGCCATACTTGGCCAGGAAATTCGCCTGCTCGTCCGCATGGCACAGGACGTCGGAGCGGCCGAAATTCACCAGAACGTCGGGGAACTGCGGAAAACCGTAGTAGTTCTCCGACTTGTGCGGATAGGTCGAATAGGCGTTCTTCGGGTTCGGATGGATTTCGTTGAAGGTCGCCATGAAGGCCGGGTCAGCCTCCAGAAGGTCGTTGATCTTGCGGAAATATCCGCCCTCGACAAACGCACCCAGCCATTGCGAGTCGGACACGATGAAGTTGTACTTCTGTTCGCCCGAGGTCAGCGAGGCATTGACCCGGGTATAAAAGTCCGGCCACGGGATGAAGTCGACATCGAGCTTCACGGTGTTACCCGAAGCGGGCTTGTACTGTTCGTCAAAGAACTTTTTCATGATGCGCGTCGGCGGCCAGTCCGGCACTGCCATCGTCAGCACGACTTCCTCGGCCACGGCAAAGGTCGTGGTCCCCCCTACCAGTAAAGTAGCCGCAAGGCTGGCAGCAGTCACCAACCCCCTCGCGTTCGTCATTGCAGTCATTTCAGGTCTCCTCCCTCTAGTTGTCAGGTCTGCTTCGTCGACATAGATCAGGCCATTGCCAGCCCATCTGCGGCGCGAAAGATGTGGAACTTGCTTGAATCGATGGCAATCGGCAGCGCGTCGCCGGCCCGCACCGCCAGGGCCGCAGCCTCGGGCAGCACCATGCGCAGCATCTGGCCGCTCGCCTCAACCGAAACGACCGTCACGTCGCCAAGAGGTTCGAGCAGATGTACTCTGGTTGCGACCCCGGCTTCGCCGCTTGTCGCGATCCGGATATCGTTCGGCCGGATACCCACAAGTGCGGCTTCGCCCGCGCGGCCTGTCTGCATCCTGCGAGGGGCTGCAAACCGACCAAGAGGCGTGTCGAGCGTCCCGGCGTCCTGGCCAAGCGTGGCGCGGACCAGGTTCATGTGGGGCGAGCCGATCTTGCCCGCCACATAGGTATCGACCGGGTTTTCATAAATCTCGTCAGGTGATCCGCGCTGCACGACCGTTCCGTCGCGCATCACGGCGATCTCTTCGCCCATCGACAGGGCTTCCAGTTCGTCTGGCGTGGCATAGACGATGGTCATTCCGAACTGCCGGTGCAGTTGTTTCAGTTCGGCCCGCATGTCATGGCGCAACTTGGCGTCGAGGTTGGTCAAAGGCTCGTCCAAAAGCAGGACTTTCGGCCTGCGGATCAGCGAACGACCCAGCGCCACGCGCTGCTGTTCGCCCCCTGACAGAGTGCTCGGCTTGCGATCAAGCCGGTGCGACAGTTTCAACATCGTGGCGGTTTCTGTCACCCGCCTGTCGATCTCGTCGCGCGCCACCTTTTCTTCGCGAAGCGGATAGGCGAAATTGTCACGGACGGACAGATGCGGATAAAGCGCGAAGGACTGGAAAACCATCGATACGCCACGCCCGGCAATCGGGGCGGATGCCATATTCTGGCCGAATATCTCGACCCGCCCCTTCTCAGGCTGGACCAAGCCCGCGATGGTGCGCAGCGTCGTGGTCTTGCCTGCGGCACTTGGCCCGAACAGAACGAAAAAGCTGCCCTCGGGGACATCGAACGTCAGGTTGTCAAGCGCACGCACCCCGCCATAGGACTTCGACACCCCTGACAGCCGCAATGCCGTTCTGTCTGTTCGCGTCATTCCGCTATCCTGTGACAAGCGCCTTTGGCACTTTGATGATATTGATCGAGCCTAGCGTATCCCGGCCAGTTTGCAAGCTGCCCGTACACAGGGCAGCCTGCAAAGATTCTGCACAGACTCCTGTTATCCCTTGGCATTTTCCCACCGCCCGCTGCGTGCTGACCGAAGTACGGCGTCGGTCACAAGGTCGGTCGCCAAGGCATCGCGGAAGCTGGGTGCCGCTGCCTTTCCGCTGGTCAGCCCTTCGATGAAATCGGCGGCCTGATGGATGAAGGTATGCTCGTATCCGATCTGCAGGCCAGGCACCCACCACTTGTCCATGTAAGGATGGTCGCCGTCGGTTATGTGCACCGAACGCCAGCCGCGCGTGCGGCTTTCGTCGCGGTGATCGAAGTATTGCAGCCGGTGCAGGTCGTGCAGATCCCACGCAATCGAGGCATGTTCGCCGTTGATCTCCAGCGTATAAAGCGCCTTGTGGCCGCGCGCGTAGCGCGTCGCCTCAAAGTTGGCGAGCGAGCCGTTGTCGAACCGCGCCAGAAACAGGCTGGCGTCGTCGATGCTGACCTTCTCGGTCTTGCCGGTCAGGGCGTGGTGGCGTTCCTTGATGAAGGTTTCGGTCATACCCGAAACGGTCGCAATGCCGCCGTTCAGCCACATCGCGGTGTCGATGCAGTGGGCCAGAAGGTCGCCCGTGACGCCTGACCCTGCAACGCCAGCATCCAGCCGCCAGAGCCCCTGTCCACCCTGCGGCAGGTCGGCTGAAATCGTCCAGTCCTGCAGGAACTTGGCGCGGTAGTGAAAGATCTTGCCCAGCCGACCCTCGTCGATCATCTGCTTGGCAAGGGTCACGGCAGGGACGCGACGGTAGTTGTACCAGACCATGTTGGCCACACCCGCCTTTTCGACGGCCGCCACCATGGCCTGCGATTCGGCGGCCGTGCGGCCAAGGGGTTTTTCGCACATCACCATCTTGCCCGCCTCAGACGCAGCAATGGCGATCTCCATATGGGTGTCGTTGGGGCTAGCAATGTCGATCAGATCGATCGACTTGTCCTCGATCAGCCGACGCCAGTCGGTAACGCTGTCCTGATACCCCCATTGCTGCGCAAATGCCTGGGCCTTGTCAGCGTTGCGCGCACAGATGGTCTTGAGCACCGGGCGATAGCCAAGGTCAAAGAAATGCGGTGCCTGGGAAAAGGCGTTCGAGTGGGTACGGCCCATGAAGCCGTAGCCCACCATCCCGATGTTAAGCGTCTTGCCGGTCATCTCAGGCAACCCAGCCATGCGCGTCGCGCACCTTGATCATTGCGCTCAGAACGTCGTTCCAGGTCTGCTGTTGCAGCATGACATCGTTGGGGAACATGCAGCCGTCCCAGCAGATGTGCCTGAACGCGCGGGTCAGATCGCCGCCCCCGTCGCGCAGCCACATCCCGGCATGCCTGGTGATATCAAGCCTGCCGTTCGGGTCGGTCACCAAGCAGTGCCGACCGGTCTTGTCGTGATAGCCCATGCCTTTCACGGTGCCATCGTTCTGCGCCACGTGGAAATCGATGGTCCAGGGGCGCAGTGCGTCGGTCATCTTGTGCAGGGCCGCGTCCAGAACGCCCTGATCCTTCCAGTCAAACCCATCTGGCAGAAGTGCCGCCTCGGGCGCGTTGTAGCCCATGGTGTAAAGCAGCGTATGCGCCATGTCGGCCTGAAAGCCGATGATCCCCGGGCGGTCGGTCGCCTCCATCGTGTCGATCACCGACTTCCACGAATGCATCCCGCCCCAGCAGATCTCGCCCTCGGCGGCCAGGCGTTCACCATAGCCCGCGGCGACGTCGCAAGCCTCGCGCCAGGTCTGCGCGATAAGCCTGGTGTTGCCCGCCGGATCAGCGGCCCAGTCTGCAGGGGCTGCCGCCGAATCGATGCGGATGACGCCATAGCTGCGCACCCCCAGATCGCGCAGCCGCTTGCCCAGTTCGCAGGATTTGCGGACATTTGCCACAAACCGGGCGCGATCCTCGGCCGATCCCATGGCAGAGCCGCCACCGACCGGCTCCCAGACCGGCGCCACGATAGACCCGATGGCAAGACCGTGCGCCCCGACCTTGTCGGCCAGACGCTTTACCTCGTCCTCGGTGAAGTCGATGTTCGTGTGGGGGCCGGCGTGGAAGATGTCGATGCCGTCGAAGCGGATACCGTCCACCTCGGCCCCGACCGTCAGAGCGATCATCGTGTCAAGGTCGATCGGCGGCTCGGAGTCGCTTCCTTTGCCCACAAGGCCGGGCCACATCGCATTGTGAAGCTTCGGAAAGTTGTTCCCGGCCACGATCTTCTCCTCCCCCAAGGAATGTCCATGACGGTAAACGGAAAGCGCATTTGTTGTCTACGCTTTTATATTGGTCCGGGATGGCTCTGTTACACAAATCCGGTGAGGGATTCATCTCGTGAATCCAGTGCGGTAGCCGGAGGGCATGAACAGACCCCCCCCTCCTACAAGACCAGGAGCTCGCTGTCCTGCAATGAAGCGCTCAGGCGTCGTGGGTCGCTGAGGATCTGGTTCGATCCCGCCATGACCCAGGAAGCCGCGCCGACTGGCAAACGGGGCTGACAGCCCGACGACAGTGGTGAGGAGGATCAGAAAAC
>JBBRVJ010000132.1:0-10313 GCA_038246975.1 Rhodobacterales bacterium
AACCGGATCGCCTCGGCAATATTCGGCTCGTCCTCGATCAGCAGCACCTGCCCCGCCATCGACCGCCCTCCCAAGCCCCGCTTTCCCGCAACTATCACGGCAAACCCGGCCCAAGTCAAAACCCCAGTCCGGCCCTTGGCCCCAGTCCGGACCCCCTTACCCCGCCTCGGCCATAATCGACGGCTCACGCCGCGCGGGGCAGGCCGGGCGTGGACAGATCCGGCACGTCGACCCGACAGGCAGCACCGCCCCGCCGCCCAAGGCAGGCAAGATCAGCATCGCGGCCTCGCGCAACTCCACACCACCAAAGTCTCCCGGACCAAACCCCCCGGGATAGGACGGCTGGCAAAATGCCCGCACCGCAAACCGCTGCCCGCCGGTCGCCTCGACCACCGCCTGTATCGGCACCATCGGCCGCGACAATGCGCCATAAAGCGGCCATAGCGGGCATACCGCCCCAAAGCGCGGCAAGGCAAAGCCCGCTACCGGCTTGCGAAAGGTCAGCGTGCCCGACCCGTCGCAGATCACCAACCCCTCGACCGCCCCCGGCAACGTCGCAATCCGCCGGAACACCGCCGGCACCGTCACGCCAAACCGCGCGGCCAACAGCAAGGGATCATCCCCCACCCCCCGCGCCGCGATGAACGCCGCCAACGGCATCGCCCCCGCATCCGCTGCGGCCTGTTCCGCCCAGGCCCGCCCCAACACCCGCGCTGCCCCCGAGGCCAGTTCTGCCACCTGTGGCGCGACAGCCGCCGCATCGCCGCCTTCCACAGCGTCCAGATGCCACCCCCGCGCGGCCAACCACGCCTCCACCTCCTCCTGCGGGGCGGCGATCCCGGTTTCGTCGGCCTGCCCCTGCCCGTCCAGATAGGCGACCAGCGCCTCGGCCCCGACCGCCAGCCGTTCGGCGTCCTGATGCAGGTTGCGATGGAATCTTTCGCGCCAATCCGGCGGGACATCCTCGGTTTCCGCCAGAATCCCGGCCGTCGAGCGCACCGAACTGACCGCCGACAGCATCTCGTGCAGACTGGCCTGCAGATGCGGATCGTGGCTCATCCGGTCGTTCAACGCCTCGACCGCCCGCACCAGCCCCCCCGCACGGCGATGCAACCCCGACAGAACCCCGGCCCACCCCGGAAAACGGCTCGCGAAATCCTCGATCCGGTCCAACTCGGCCACAGGATCGCCCGACTCGTCGCCCGCCTCGCCCGCCGCCGCCCGCAGATCGTCCAGCAACCCGCCTTCCGCCCCTTCGGCCAGCGCCTCGACCGGCACCCCCAACGCCAGCGCCAACCGCGCCAGCACCTCGGGCAGTACGCGGCGGCGGTTGTGTTCGATCAGATTCAGGTAACTCGCCGAGATTCCGGCCCGTTCCGCCACATCGCCCTGCCGCAACCCCAACGCCTGCCGCCGCTGACGCAAACGGCTTCCTGCAAGGGTGGTCATCGGCATCGGGGGAACCTCGGGGGCAACAAGATCGCGCTGAAATCGCGCTGTAAAGGAATTTACAGGAACGCCGCCCCTTCACAAGCCCGCAACCTTCAGTCTTTGACCGAAGGCGTCCCGAACCGCGCCAGCATCCGATCCCGAAGCTGATCGCGCGCCTGACGGTAGGACGACATCTTCGCCTCCCGCGACTCGCCCAACCCCGTGGGGTCAAGGATCGGCCAATACTCGACCGACAGATGATGATACCGCGTCAACTCCAGCGCCAGCCGCTGACTGGCAGGCGACAGCGCGATGATCAGATCGAACTGCGACAGATCATCCCCCCATTTCTGCATCTCTTCAAAACTGCGGCTGCGGTGGCGCGACAATTCGATCCCCAATTCCTGACAGACGGCGACCGAAAATCCGTCCACTTCCAGATCATTGCGCACCCCGGCCGACTGGACATAGGCGCGCTGGCCATACATCCGCTTCATCAACCCCTCGGCCATCGGCGACCGCACCGCGTTATGGTCACAGCAAAACAGCACCGACTGGGGAAAATCTGCCAAGATCAGCCCCAGTGCAGGACGCAGATCAGGGTGAACAACCGGCGCGCCGTCGCGGTGTCCACCTCTGCCTTGCCGGTCAGACGGTCCTGCAACACCCGCGCGCCTTCGTTGTGAATGCCGCGCCGCGCCATGTCGATCGCCTCGATCTGGCTGGGCGGCAGACGCTTGACCGCGTCAAAGTAGTTCTCGCAAATCTGGAAGTAGTCCTTGACGACCTGCCGGAACGGCCCCATCGACAAATGAAACTCCCCAACCTTTTCAATCGCTTCCGTAGTAATGTCGAACACCAGCCGCCCCTCGCGGATCGCAAGGCCCAACCGGTAGGGCCCATCCGGTGCCGCCCGATCCTCGCGCCTCGGCAGCGCAAACGAGTTCTCCTCCAGCAGATCAAAGATCGCGACCCGACGCTCCTGATCAATCTCGGGCGTGGTCCGCGCCAACCCGCGCTCGTCAATCTCGATGTGGCACAGGCGGTTGGTCACCCCGCCCCCCCGTTCAACCGGTCCAGCCGCGCCCGCACCGACAGCCCATGCGCCTGCAGGCTTTCCGAGATGGCCAGCCGTTCGGCGGCGGGGCCTACGGCGGCCAAAGCCTCGGGCGTCATGCGGGTCAGGGTGGTGCGTTTCAGAAAATCCATCACGCTCAGTCCGCTGGAAAACCGGGCCGACCGGGCGGTGGGCAGGACATGGTTCGGCCCTCCAACGTAATCGCCGATCGCCTCGGGTGTCCATGCCCCAAGAAAGATCGCCCCCGCATGAACGCACAGCGCAGACAGCGCTTCGGGGTCGGCCACGCACAACTCCAGATGTTCAGGCGCAAGACGGTTGGAAAGGGCCGCCGCCTCGGCCAGATCGCGCACCACGATCACCGCGCCATTGTTATCCCAGGACGCGGCGGCAATCGCCCGCCGCTCCAGCGTCTCCAGCCGCGTCTCCACCGCCGCCATCACCGCCAGACCGAAACCTGCATCCGTCGTGATCAGAATCGACTGCGCGCTTTCGTCGTGCTCGGCCTGCGACAGCAGGTCCAGCGCGATCCAGTCCGCATCGTTCTCGCCATCCGCAATCACCAGAATCTCGGACGGCCCGGCGATCATGTCGATCCCCACCCGCCCGAAAACCCGGCGCTTGGCGGCGGCGACATAGGCGTTGCCGGGGCCGGTGATCTTGTCAACCGGGGCAATCGTCGCCGTGCCATACGCCAGCGCCGCAATCGCCTGCGCCCCGCCGATCCGGTAAATCGTCTCGACCCCCGCAATGCGGGCGGCCAGCAGGACCAGCGGGTTGACCACCCCCCCCGGCGTCGGGGCGCAGATCACCAACCGACCCACCCCGGCCACTTGTGCGGGAATCGCGTTCATAAGCACCGACGACGGATAGGACGCCAGCCCCCCCGGCACATACAGCCCCGCCGCCGAAACCGCCGTCCAACGCCAGCCCAGATGCGCCCCCGCCGCGTCGATCCAAGATTGATCGTCCGGCATCTGGCGCGCGTGATAGGCCCGGATGCGGGCGGCGGCCAATTCCAGAGCCGCGCGATCTTCTGGCGACACCTTGACGATTTCCGCGTCGATCTCGTCCGCCGTAAAGGCCAGCGTTTCGGGCGTCAGAACCAGCCGGTCGAACCTGGCCGTAAGCTCGATGACCGCCTGATCCCCCCGGTTGCGCACATCGGCGATGATCGCGGCAACCGTGGTGTCCACATCCTCGGCCTCCTCGCGCTTCATGCCCAGCAGGGCCGCGAAACGCGCCTCGAAGTCGGCGTCAGTTGTGGACAGGTGATGCGGCATGGCGCGTGCTCCGAAGGTCGGGTTCCCTTAGCCCGAGGGCCGCGCGATGCCAAGCGCGGGCTTGCCGCGGTCTGTGCCACACCGCACAACGCCCCGACGGACGCCCGACGCTTATCCGACACATTTTCGACGCCCCATCTTGCCACTTGCGCCTAGCCAGTGGCACCCCACGGCAAAGCACGGTAAACTTGAAAAAACCTTGATTGCCAAAGGACACCCCATGTCAGACGCCGCAACAACCACCATCGCCGCCTATTACGCCGCCTTCAACGCGGGCGATCCTGCCGGAATGCTGGCCTGCGTGTCCGACGACATCGAGCACCGCGTGAACGAAGGCGGCATCCGCCGGGGCGCCTCGCTGTTTGCCGAGTTTTGCGGCCACATGAGGGTGACCTACCGCGAAAGCCTCTGCGATATCATCATCTTCGCCAATCCCGACGGCACCCGCGCCGCCGCTGAGTTCACCGTCAATGGCACCTATCTGCAAACCGACCCCGGCCTGCCTGACGCCAAAGGCCAGACCTACACCCTGCCCGCAGGCGCATTCTTCGATCTGATCGGCGGCAAGATCAGTCGCGTCACCACCTTCTACAACCTCGCCGATTTTCTGCGACAGGTGACGGCGTGATCACCGTCCGCGCCTTGCAAGGGGCCGATCTGGAGGCGCAACTGGATGCCGTCGCCGCCCTGCGAATTGCGGTTTTTCGTGAATGGCCATACCTTTACGAAGGGACGTTGGTGTATGAAAGTCAGTATCTGGCCAATTACCGCGACAATCCCGACGCCCTGTTGATCGGGGCCTTCGATGGCGAAAAGCTGATCGGCGCCTCCACCTCGGCCCGGATGGAGGATCACGCAGGCGAATTTGCCGCGCCCTTTGCCGGCACCGGAATCCCGCTGACCGACATGCTTTATGGCGCGGAATCGGTGCTGCTGCCGAAATACCGGGGTCAGGGCCTTGGCCACCGTTTCATCGACCTGCGCGAGGATCACGCCCGAACCCTGGGCCGCCGCATGGTAGCCTTCTGCTCGGTCCTGCGGCCCGACAACCACCCGCGACGCCCGGCAAACGCCCGCAACAACGACGCATTCTGGCACGGTCGCGGCTATGCCCCGATGCCCGGCGTGGTGGCCGAGTTTTCTTGGACCGACGTGGGAGAAGACTATGACAGCTTGAAACCGTTGCAGTTCTGGTCGCGCACAATTGAGGCGGTTCCAGCGGTTCAGACGGTTTTCGGCGGCGGCAGCGGTGCTGCGCGCTTGCCAACCTGACTCGGCACAGATAGCTTTTGCCTTGATCACCTGCAGTCGTGCCTGCCAAATACCTTTGCCTCAAGTTCTGGGAATATGATTGTCATGGAAACACTTCTGCCTGACGCTCGCAACATCGAGACGGAAATCACCAAGCTCTTTCTGCACCTGCTGGGCCGCGCGCCCCGGGAGCCGGAACTGGCGAACTGGGTCGCCAGAGCGACCCGCCAAAAGCAATCCTTTGCCGAGCTGTTCACTCAGGTGATCGAATCGCAAGATTACAAGGCTAAAGGCAACGTGATCACGTCGCACCCGCCGGGACATTTCTATTCGCCTGTGGTCAACAGCGCGGAACTGGCTGCCGCAGGCTTCGAGGTCAAGCGCGACGTACCCCTCAACAGCCTGCTCGGTCTTGATCTGGACGAGACCGTGATGAAGGCGACGTTCGACCTGCTGGCACCCTTTATCGGCAGCCACCGCTTTCCGGTCGAAAAGCGCGAGGGCGAACGGTATTACATCAACAACGGGTTCTTTCCGCATGGCGACGGGGCCATTCTGGCGGCAATGGTCGCGGCCAAGCGGCCCAAGCGGATCATCGAAATCGGATCGGGCTTTTCCACCGCCTGCATGCTTGATTCGATCGAACGGAACGGGCTCGACACACGCATCACCTGCGTCGAACCCTTCCCGGTCCGCCTGCGCGCCAACCTGACGCCCAAGGATGCGGCCATCGTCAAGATTGTCGAGGCGAAGGTTCAGGCAACCGACCCTGAACTGTACCGCGACCTGGAACCGAACGACATACTGTTCATCGATTCCACCCATGTGATGAAGACCGGCAGCGACGTCTGTTTCGAACTGTTCGAGATTCTGCCGCGGCTGAAACCCGGCGTGATCGTCCACATCCACGATATCCAGTACCCGTTCGAATATCCCGACGTGTGGATCTTCGACAAGAAACGCTCGTGGAACGAGATCTATGCGGTGCGGGCTTTTCTGATGTACAACAGTCGGTTCGAAGTCATTTACTTCAACAACTATTATGGCCGCGCCCATGCCGCTCAGCTTGATGCGGCTTACGGCGAACCAATCAAGAACCCCGGTGGAGGCATCTGGATGCGGGTTCTGGGATGAAAGGGATCGCCGTCCGTACCTGAACCAAAACATCAGTTTACGGCGATAACCCCCTGATATAATTATAGTTTCCTCGAAAAAAGGGGATTAACGGCACCTCAACCCCGCGCCCAGATGGCACAATCAGACGAAATCGCTGCCCGACCGGGCACCGTATTCCGTTTCCGGTCACCCCAAAAGATACTTTGGCCCGCCGCAGACGGCCCAAAAGGTTCGCATCAGTCCGCATTCGCCGCAGTCGAACTGCACAAGACCTCATCGCGCCGCTTGACACCCAGACTGACTAGGCAGCTAGTGATAAACATGTGTTTCAGAATGTGACAATAATCAATTGAGACACTGTTAATCGTATATCAAACAGGGAGTTACGCATGTTCGTTCGAACGAAGTTGCTGGCAGCGGTCGCAGTTTCCGCTTTATGCCTGTTCTCGCCTGCCGCGGTGCTGGCAAAAACACCCGCAGATACCATCATTCAGGCTTGGACGCTGGATGACATGATCAGCCTGGACCCGGCCGAAGTTTTCGAGTTTTCGGCCTCGGAAATCCTCGGCAACAGCTACGAGCCGATCATCGGCTATGACCTTGCCGATGTGTCGAAAATCTTCGGCGTGGTGGCCGACAGTTGGACGATGTCCGCCGATGGCAAGACGATGTCGTTTGTCGTCAGGCAAGGCAAGAAATTCGCGTCTGGCAATGACATGATGGCCGATGACGTGGTGTTCAGCCTGGTGCGCGCCGTCAAGCTCGACAAATCGCCCGCCTTCATTCTGGGTCAGTTCGGTCTGACCCCAGACAACGTGGAAACGCTGGTCAAACAGACCGGCGACTACAGCTTTGATTTCACCATGGATCAGGCTTACGCGCCGACCTTCCTTCTGTACTGCCTGACTGCGACCGTGGCGATGGTGGTGGACAAGGACCTTGTGATGGCGAACGAGGTTGATGGCGACTATGGTTACAACTGGCTTAAAACCAACTACGCCGGATCGGGGGCCTTTACCATTCGCGAATGGCGGGCCAACGAATCCGTGGTGATGGAGCGGAACGACAACTACGACGGTCCCAAATCCGCCATGGCCCGCGCGATCTACCGCCACATCCCCGAAGCCGCGACCCAGCGCCTGTTGCTGGAAAAGGGCGACATCGACGTGGCGCGCGACCTTCTGCCCGAAGAGATCACCGCGTTGTCAAGCAATCCCGACATCATGATCGACACCGGGGTCAAAGGCACGATCTTCTATCTGGCGCTGAACCAGAAGAACGAATTCCTTGCCAAGCCCGAAGTGCGCGAGGCGATGAAATATCTGGTGGATTATCAGGCGATTGCCGACACCATCGTCAAAGGCAAGATGGACGTTCATCAGACCTTCCTGCCCAAGGGCTTTCTGGGCGAACTCGACAGCAATCCCTACAGCCTTAATGTCGAAAAGGCCAAGGAACTGCTGGCGGCGGCGGGACTGCCCGATGGGTTCACCGTAACCATGGACACCCGCAACACGCCCGACGTGACGGCGATTGCCCAAGCCGTACAGCAGACGATGGCACAGGCCGGAATCAGGCTGGAAATCATCCCCGGCGACGGTGGCCAGACGCTGGAGAAATACCGCGCGCGGACGCATGACATCTACATCGGCAACTGGGGCCCCGACTATCAGGACCCCCACACCAACGCGACCTTCGCGCGCAACCCCGACAACTCGGACGACGCGGCAGCGAAACCGCTGGCATGGCGCAACGCCTGGGACATCCCGGAAATGACCGCCACGGCCGACGGCGCCGTTCTGGAAACCGATGCCGAAAAGCGCGCGGCGACCTACCGCGACTTGCAGGAAGAGCATCTGAAAACCTCGCCCTTCGTGATCATGTTCCAGGAATCGGAGGTGGCCGCCGTGCGGTCGAACATCAAAGGCTACATCATCGGCCCGTCGTTCAACGACAACTCGTTCCGGGGTGTAACCAAGGAATGACCCACATCGGGTCAACCCGATCGGAGGGGCGCGCAAGCGCCCTTCCGGCCCTGTTGTGGAAGGCGGTCAAGCTGCTGCTGACCGTGGCCGTGACTTTCCTTGGCCTGCTGCTGGTCACCTTTCTGATCAGCCATGTGATCGCGGTGGACCCGGTTCTGGCCGTGGTCGGCGACCGGGCGAGCAAGGCAACTTATGACAAGATGTTCATCGAAATGGGGCTGGACCGCCCGCTGTGGGAACAGTTCTTCATCTACCTGCAAAAGGTCGTGACGGGCGATTTCGGCAATTCCTTTTTGACCAAGAAGCCGGTGATCGACGATATCGCCCGCGCCTTTCCCGCCACGCTGGAACTGGCCACGGTGTCGATCCTGATCGGCACATTCGTCGGCATCCCTCTGGGCGTGATTTCCGCCGTGAAAGAGGGCAAGCTGATCGACCAGGTGGTGCGCGTTCTGGGTCTGGTCGGCTATTCCGCGCCGATCTTCTGGCTGGGCCTGATCGGGCTTTTGGTGTTCTACGCCAAACTCGGCTGGATTTCCGGGCCGGGGCGGATCGACATAGCCTATGAGTATGACATTGTGCCCGCTACGGGTCTGTTGCTGCTCGATTCGGCGATGCAGGGCAAATGGGCGGCGTTCGGCAATGCGTTTTCCCACATCATCCTGCCGGCGTCGCTGCTGGGATATTATTCGATGGCCTATATCAGCCGGATGACCCGCAGCTTCATGCTGAACGAATTGGCGCAGGAATATATCGTGACCGCGCGGGTCAAGGGTGTGGCCGAATGGCGGATCATCTGGGTCCACGCCCTGCGAAACGCCGCGGTGCCCTTGGTGACGGTGGTGACGCTGTCCTACGCCGGACTGCTGGAGGGGTCGGTCCTGACCGAAACCGTGTTCGCGTGGCCCGGACTGGGGCAATACCTGACCAACAGCCTGCAAGTGGCCGACATGAACGCGGTGCTGGGCGGCACGCTGGTGATCGGTGCAATCTTCATCGGATTGAACCTGCTGAGCGACCTTCTCTATGGCCTGCTCGACCCCCGCGTGCGCCGTCGCGGAGGCCAGACATGACCGCGCAACTCTCCCGCCGCGACTGGCTGCTGTCCGACACCCCCGCCTCGCGCGGGCAGGCCCGCTGGGGGCAGGCCTATCGCACCTGGCTGGCCCTGCGGTCCAACAGGCTGGCGATGGTCGGGCTGTCGATCGTGGTCCTGCTGGTGGTGATTGCCGCCTGCGCGCCGCTGCTGACGCCGTATGACCCGCTGCTGGGGGGCGACCTGCGGCTGGAAAGGCTGTTGCCGCCTTCGTGGGCGCATCCGATGGGCACCGACGATCTGTCGCGCGATATCATGGCGCGGATTCTGTATGGTGCGCGTCTGACGCTGATGATCGTGGCGCTGGTCGCGATCATCGCCACGCCCATCGGTCTGGCGGTCGGCACCACGGCAGGCTATTTCGGCGGAATGGTCGATGTGGTGCTGATGCGGATCACCGACATCTTCCTCGCTTTTCCGCGGCTGATTCTGGCGCTGGCCTTTGTCTCGGCGCTGGGGCCGGGGATCGAGAATGCCATCATCGCCATCGCCATCACGTCCTGGCCACCCTATGCCCGCCTCGCCCGCGCCGAAACCCTGACGATCCGCGAGACCGACTATATCAACGCCATCCGCCTGCAAGGGGCGTCCAACCTGCGCATATTGTGGGGCCATGTGACGCCGCTGTGCCTGTCGTCGGTCGTGGTACGGGTTACGCTGGACATGGCGGGCATCATCCTGACCGCGGCCGGGTTAGGCTTCCTCGGGCTTGGCGCGCGGCCGCCGCAGCCTGAATGGGGGGCAATGATCGCCGGGGGGCGGCGGTTTCTAATCGACTATTGGTGGGTCGCAACCATGCCGGGCATCGCCATCTTCGTCGTATCGCTGGGATTCAACCTGCTGGGCGACGGATTGCGCGACGTTCTGGACCCCAAGGCCCGCAAATGACCGCCCTGCTGACTGTCGAAGACCTGCGCGTCATCTTCCCCACCCGTCAAGGCCCGTCCGAGGTGGTGCGCGGCGTCAGTTTCACTCTGGGCCGCGAACGGCTGGGCATCGTGGGCGAAAGCGGGTCGGGCAAGTCGCAGACCGGCCGCGCCCTGCTGGGACTGACGCCACCGCCCGGCAAAGCC
>JBBRVJ010000133.1:0-10232 GCA_038246975.1 Rhodobacterales bacterium
GCGAACAAAATGCCGGGCTGTGCGGCGGCCCCCCACCCCATTCCTCCCCACGAGGGAGAGGAGGGCGCGAGGCGGACGGGCGGGGTTTTTCTGTCGGGTGGTGCCGGGGCCGATCATGCGCAGAACCGCCTTTCCCGGCAAAAAGGGCCACCCCGGCGGGGCGGCCCTTGCGGCGTGATGCCAGATCACGCGAGGGCTGACAATGTCACGCGTTGACGCTGTCTTTGAGTGCCTTGGCGATGGCGAACTTCACCTGCTTGTCGGCGGCTTTGGTCACGGATTCGCCGGTGGCCGGGTTGCGGACCTGCCGTTCCGGGCGGGCCTTGCAGACCACCTTGCCCAGACCGGGCAGATTGACCGCCCCGCCTGCCGAGACTTCGCGGGCCACGACGGCGGCAATCGCGTCAAGGGCGGACCCGGCGGTTTTCTTGTCCGAGCCCATCGCTTCGGCCAAGGCAGCCACAAGCTGCGTTTTGGTCATCGGTTTCGACATATGCTGTTCCTCTGGTTTATTCCGCGTCCCTTGCGGATGTTCGGGGCGGCTTTGCGGCCAATGTCCCGCTACACAGGTTTTCGGCCCCCGAATCAAGCGGTTTTCGCACAAAACTTGGGCTTTTTGCATCGTCAGAGGAAGGCGGTTTCCTCGAAGCTGCGCAATTTGCGGCTGTGGATGCGTTCGATAGGCATCTCGCGCAGGCGTTCCATCGCGCGGATGCCGATTTGCAGGTGGCGGGCGACCTGGGTCTTGTAGAATTCGGACGCCATGCCGGGCAGTTTCAGCTCGCCGTGCAAGGGCTTGTCGCTGACGCACAAAAGCGTGCCGTAGGGGACGCGGAAGCGGAACCCGTTGGCGGCGATGGTGGCGGATTCCATGTCCAATGCGATGGCGCGCGATTGCGACAGGCGCTGCACCGGGCCGGAATGGTCGCGCAATTCCCAGTTGCGGTTGTCGATGGTGGCGACGGTGCCGGTGCGCATGATGCGTTTCAGCTCGTAACCTTCCAGTTGGGTGACTTCCTCTACCGCGTCTTCCAGCGCGATCTGGATCTCGGCCAGCGCCGGGATCGGCACCCAGATCGGCAGGTCGGCGTCCAGAACGTGATCTTCGCGCAGATAGGCGTGAGCCAGCACGAAATCGCCCAAGGATTGCGAGTTGCGCAGGCCCGCACAATGGCCGACCATCAGCCAGGCATGGGGGCGCAGCACGGCGATATGATCCGTCGCGGTCTTGGCGTTCGAAGGGCCGACGCCGATGTTGACCAGCGTGATGCCCTGCCCGTCGGCGCGGGTCATGTGATAGGTCGGCATCTGCGGCGTGCGGCCCGGCGAGCCGAGCGGTTGGTCGGGGGCGGTGATCACCTGATTGCCGGTCGAGACAAAACTGGTGTAGCCCGACGAAGGATCGGCCAGTTGGGCGCGGGCATAAGTCTCGAACTCATCGACGTAGAACTGGTAATTGGTGAACAGGACGTGATTCTGGAAGTGTTTCGGGTCGGTCGCGGTGTAGTGCGACAGGCGGGCCAGCGAGTAGTCCACCCGTTGCGCGGTGAAGGGGGCAAGCGGGGCGGACCCATCAGCATTGCGCAGGCGTTCGCCGTTCACGATGTCGTCGTTTGTGGTCGCAAGGTCGGGCACGTCGAACACGTCGCGCAGGCTGAAATCCAGCACGCCTTCCTGCGGGATCGACACGTTGGGATTGCCTGCCACCGCGAAATGCACGGGGATCGGCGTGTCGGACGCACCGATCATCACCGGGACGCCGTGGTTTTGCATCAGAAGGGTGATCTGCTGGATCAGGTATTGGCGAAACAGGTCGGGCCGGGTGACGGTGGTCGCATAGGTGCCGGGGCTTGCGACATGGCCAAAGGACAGGCGGCTGTCGGCCTTGACGTGGCTGGCCACCGTGAGCCGGATTTCGGGATAGAAGGCGCGGATGCGGTGGGCCGGTTTGTGGCCCCGCAGCGTTTCATTGAAATGCTGCGCCAGAAAGGCTGTCGCCTGCGCATAAAGCTGTTCCAGCCGGTCGACGGCGGCGGCGGCATCGGTGAACGCCTGGGCGGCAGGCGTTTCGGGGAATAGGGTGGGGCTTGCGTCGTCGTGCATCTTTTCATCCGATTTTGATCCGGTATATAGACAGAAAGCGGGGGTGCGGCGCAAGTGAAGCCTTGATGAAGGCAGGGCGGATGGGGATAGTGCCGCCATGTCAGTTCTGCTTTCCCTTGGTCACGGCTACACCGCTTCGGCGCTTGCCGCCCGTCTTTTGCCGCTGGGCTGGCATGTGATCGGCACGACCCGGTCGCCTGCCAATGTGAAGGAGATGCGCGCCGCGGGAGTGGAGCCTTTGCTGTGGCCGGGCGATCCGGGGCCTGCGCTGGCGCGGGCGACGCACGTGCTGTGTTCGGCGGCGCCAGAGGCTGGCGGCGATCCGTTTCTGGCGACGCATGGGGCGCAGATTGCCGCTGCACGGCCCGCATGGGTCGGATATCTGTCGACCACCGCCGTTTACGGCGACCATCAGGGGGCTTGGGTGGACGAGGACACGCCGGTCAATCCGGGGTCGGCGCGGGCGGTGCAGCGGGTGCTGGCGGAACGGCAATGGGCGGCCACCGGATTGCCGGTGCATGTGTTCAGGCTGGCCGGTATCTATGGTCCGGGGCGTGGCCCGTTCGCGAAGGTGCGCGACGGGTCGGCGCGGCGGATCATCAAGCCGGGGCAGGTGTTTTCGCGGATACACGTGGCGGACATCGCGCAGGTCCTGCTGGCCTCGATCGACCGCCCCGATCCCGGCACGGTTTATAACGTCTGCGACGACGACCCCGCCCCGCCCGAGGATGTGCTGTCCTATGCGGCGTCGCTGCTGGGTCTGCCGGAGCCGCCGACAGTGGCCTATGCAGAGGCCGACATGACCCCGATGGCGCGCAGCTTCTACTCCGAAAGCAAACGGGTGCGGAACCGGCGGATCAGAGACGCTTTGGGCGTTGTGCTGGCCTATCCGACCTACCGCGAGGGGTTGGCGGCGCTATTGGCACAAGAAGCCTGACGGTCAGGCCACGATCCGCATCACCGACCGCGCCGATTGGCTGAGCAGGGGACGCACCTCGAACGGGTGCAGCACGCGCCGGGGCGGCGGGATCAGGCGGTTGCTGCCGTCCGACATCAGCACACAGCCGTCGACCGAGAACAGCGCGGGGCACCCCAGGTCCAGGGCTATCGACGCTGTGACGGGACGGCGGTGATCCAGCAACGCGCTGCGCCCGTCGATCAGCGCACTGGCGGCGATCAGTACTTCATCCTCGCCGAAGTGATATTCGACCTGCGTGCCCGACAGGCCCACCAGTTGATCTGCCGACACCAACAGGTCCCGCATTCTGCCAAAGAACGGCGCGCGCAGCAGGACGGGGGCGAAAAAACCGCAACTGGGCAGATCGCGCCGCGTGACCCGCAAGACCGGCAGGGGGCCGTCGTCGACCGTCAGCACCTGATCCCCGGGCCGCAGCGCGCCTGCCGCGACCGGGCCGCTCAGAGTGTCGACCATGCTCGAAAGCCCGATCCACGGCGCAGTATCAGGCAGTTCCGCCCCGGTCGCAGCCCCGAACCACAGCACCGACGGATGCCGTTCGGCCCCACTGTGCCCGGCGCAAAGCTGGTGCAGATCATCAAGCCGCAGCGGCAGGGGGTTGGTGCCTTCGGACCGCAGGGCGGTTTCCTGACCCAGAACGTCCAATTGCATCCGCCAGCGCCTGCGCGGCGCGTCAAAGCGGTAGGACAGCCGTGCTGTGCCATCGGCGCGGGGCAGCGGGCCGGGCAGGAAGGGTCGGTGCAGACTGTCGCCCTGCCGGTGCAGGATCGCCACGCCCGCCTCGGGGTCGGCAAAGATCGAAAAGGTCCGCGACCAGCCCTCGTCGGCCTGAAAATCCACCAGCACCCCGCCCTCCCGCAGCGGCAGAGTGAATTCCAGCACGAACGTGCCGCGCTCCATCATTCCGGACGCGGTGGCCACGGCGGCGTCTCGACGGTCGGACAGGGCGATCCAATCGGTCATCGGTGACACGCGGATATGTGGTGATCGGCGTCTGCCATGCTTGCCCCCCAAATCCGAAGGCATGCAAAACAACCGCACAACCCCTGTGCTGCACCTGCGCGGTTCGGGTGCGTTGACCCGGCGTTTGCCCTGCCTCAGGACCATTCTTGGGGACAGGCTATGGCCAAACCGATGCCCTGTCACGGTTCTTGCGGTCAGGGGCCGCCCGCCGCCCTCCAACGGTGGCCCCCGTGCCACAGCCGTTGTCGGCGGCATCGCAACCCTGTATCCCTGCGCCCAGCCCCAAGGAAAGCGCTCCGCAATGCCGCACAGCCCCGTTGATCCCGCCCGACTGACCGCCGATCTGATCCGCTGTGCGTCGGTCACCCCCACTGAAGGCGGCGCGCTGGTGCTGTTGCATGGGGTGCTGTCACAGGCCGGGTTCATCTGCACGCGGGTCGATCGCGGCGGGGTGGCGAACTTGTACGCCCGCTGGGGCGCGCGGGGGGCGAACAAGTGCTTCGGCTTCAACGGCCACACCGATGTGGTGCCGGTCGGCGATGCGGCGGCGTGGACGCAAGACCCGTTCGGGGCTGCGGTGATCGACGGCTGGATGTATGGGCGCGGAGCTACCGACATGAAATCGGCCGTTGCGGCCTTTGCGGCGGCGGCGGTGGATTTCGTGACATCGACCCCGCCCGATGGCGCAGTGGTGCTGGCGATCACCGGAGACGAGGAAGGTGACGCGCTGGACGGTACGGTGGCGCTGCTCGCCTGGATGGCCTCGAATGGCGAACGGATGACGCATTGTCTGGTGGGCGAGCCGACCTGCCCCACCACGATGGGCGAGATGATGAAGATCGGGCGTCGCGGGTCGATGACCGCGTTTTTCACCGCGCAGGGCGTGCAGGGCCATTCCGCCTATCCGCACCGCGCCAGGAACCCGATGTCGGCGTTGGTGCGTCTGTTGGCGCGGCTGGAGGCGGAGCCTTTGGACGCAGGTACCGCGCATTTCGATGCCTCGACGCTGGCCATCACCACCATCGACTGCGGCAATCCGGCAACCAACGTGATCCCGGCGGTGGGGCGGGCGACGGTGAACATCCGGTTCAACGACGCCCATTCCGGGGCCAGCCTGACCGACTGGCTGTCGGGCGAGGCGGCCTTGGTTCAGGCCGAAACCGGCGTGCAGATCGCGCTGCGGGTGCAGGTGTCGGGCGAAAGCTTCGTCACCCCGCCGGGGGAGTTCTCGGCGCTGGTGGCGCGGGCGGTGCAGGCGGAAACCGGAGTTCCGCCCGTGATGTCCACCTCTGGCGGCACATCTGACGCGCGGTTCGTCAAGGATCACTGTCCGGTGGTCGAATTCGGCCTGGTCGGCCGCACCATGCATCAGGTCGATGAACGGGTCGAAGTGGCGCAGATCCATCAGTTGAAGGCGGTCTATGGCCGAATTCTGCGGGACTATTTCGCATGACGCCGACCATCGCGCTGACCCGCGACATCGCGACCTGCCGCGCTTTGCGCCGCATGGTGTTCATCGACGAACAGGGCGTGTCCGAGGCCGACGAGGTCGACGATCTTGACGGTGACGCGCTGCACCTGCTGGCCGTGGTCGCAGGGCAGCCCGTCGGTACGGCGCGGCTGCTGGTCGTGGGCGATACCGTCAAGGTGGGCCGGGTCTGCGTGCTGGCCGAACAGCGTGGCACGGGTTTCGGGGCCGCACTGATGCGCGCGGCGGTCGAACAGGCGCGGGCTCTGCCCGGCATCTCGCGGGTCAAACTGGGCGCGCAGACCCACGCGTTGGGGTTCTATGAACGTCTGGGCTTTGCGGCTTGTGGGCCCGAGTTTGACGACGCGGGCATCCCGCATCGCTTGATGGTTCTGGGGCTGTGAACGGGGTCACAGGCGCTGCCGGGAGCCCGAAGTGGCGACGCCGTCCGCGGGCCCTCGATGGGTCCAAGGACGGCCCTCCTCTGCCGGGCAGCGATGACATTCGCGTGATCGACCCGCCCGCCGGGTAAAGTTTATCTCTGCCCGCAGCAGGACGTGCCTATAGTCTTTCAGTCCATCCTGTCAGGAGCCAAACCGTGAATCGCATCTCCAAAGCCTTTGTTGCCGGACTTATCCTTATGGCAGGCGTTGCCTACGCCGAGGTCGAGCCAACCGATCCCAACGTGATCGCCCGGCAGGACCTGATGAAAACCATAGGCGGTGCTACCAAGGCGCTGGGTGACATGGCCGGTGGCAAAGCCGCCTACGATGCCGCCGCCGCCGAAGCCGCCAAAGCCGCGCTGGTCGCCGCGTCGCTCGACGTCGAAGCCAAGTTCACCCCGACCACCGCCGATCCGGCCGAAGAAGCCAAGCCCGAAGTGTGGACCAACTGGGCCGACTTTCTGGTCAAGGCCAAAGCCCTGACCGACGCCGCCACCGCCATTGACGCAAGCAGCGCCGAATCCATCGGTGCCGGAATGGCGGGGGTCGGCGGATCATGCAAGGCCTGCCATACCGCCTACCGGATGTAAGATCCGACGTAGCTCTCAGTCAAAGGCCGCCGGTGCAAGCCGGGGCCTTTTTCTTCAGCCACAGGCGACGCTGATGATCCGCTCTGCCCCGTCGATCTCGATGTTCAGACGGTCGGGCGAGTAATCCATCGTGACCGCCATGCCGGGCCGGATGATCCGCACCTGAGAACCGAACCTCATCGTTTCCAGTACCGTGGCAGGCTGCCCGACCAGTCGCTGAAGCCCGGGTGCACCGCATTGCCCGGCCTGTTCTGTCGGCGGGACGGGCGAGGGCTGCATGTCGGGTGTGCAGGCGGCCGTTAGAAGCACGGCCAGCAGCAGCGCGGGCAAGGACGGCATCTCGTCGCTCCCGTTCAAGTCAGCCGCAGGTGACCCGCTCGATCACATCACCCCGGCCCAGCCAGATATTCAGCCGGTTCGGTTGAAACTCCATCGTCACCACCATGTCCGGCGGGATAACGCGCACGTCGGTAGGAAACCGCATGCCGTCCAGCACCCGGCCGGGTTGACCGACAAGGTCCTGAAAGCCAGTCGCATCGCATCGATCCACCGGCATCGGATCGATGCCGTTCTCGACGCAGGCCATCAGGAGCAGAGGCAGAGCAAGGGCGAAGAAGCGTTTCATGAAAGACTCCGTTTCAACCACAGGTCAGAGAGAGGATGCGATCCCTGACATCCAGGGTAACGTTCAGCCGCTGCAGAGAGAAATCCTCGGTGATGGCGTCACCGGGGCGGATCACCCGTCGGGTGACATCCGGGCGACCGCGGGGAAGCGACACCAGCGGCAGACCGACATAATCTTGAAGCCGGTCCGCCCCGCAGGTGGACTGCGGGATGACGCCGCCGGGATCAGGCACCGGGGACGGGTATTCGACACAGGCGGCAAGGGCCAGATTGGCGATGAGAAGGGCGCAAGTCTTCATCCGGTGTCGCATTCGCCGTTGCGTTGAGAACAAGTTTCGCACAGCCTGCGGCAAAAGAGAAGGAAGGAACACCCCATGCGCACCCGTGCCGCCGTCGCCACAGCCCCCGGACACCCCCTGCAAATCATGGAGGTCAACCTCGCCGACCCCAAAGCGGGCGAAGTCCTTGTCGAAATCAAGGCCACCGGCATCTGCCACACCGACGAATTCACCCTGTCCGGCGCCGACCCCGAAGGCCTGTTCCCCGCCATCCTCGGCCACGAAGGCGCGGGCATCGTCATAGCCATAGGTTCCGGCGTCACCACCCTGAAACCCGGCGACCATGTCATCCCGCTTTATACCCCCGAATGCCGCCAGTGCCCGTCCTGCCTCAGCCGGAAAACCAACCTCTGCACCGCGATCCGCGCCACTCAGGGCCAAGGCCTGATGCCCGACGGCACCTCGCGCTTCTCGATGCTCGACGGCACGCCGATCTACCACTACATGGGCTGCTCCACCTTCGCCAACCACACCGTCGTCCCCGAAATCGCCCTCGCAAAAGTCCGCTCCGACGCGCCGTTCGAGAAAATCTGCTACATCGGCTGCGGCGTCACCACCGGCATCGGCGCGGTGATCAACACGGCCAAGGTCGAGATCGGCGCCACCGCCGTCGTCTTCGGCTTGGGCGGCATCGGGCTGAACGTCATCCAGGGCCTGCGCCTCGCCGGGGCCGACATGATCATCGGCGTCGACATCAACAACGACAAACGCGAATGGGGGGAGCGTTTCGGCATGACCCACTTCGTCAACCCGACCGAGATCGACGGCCCGCTGGTGCCCCACCTCGTCAACCTGACCAAAACCCCGTTCGACCAGATCGGCGGCGCGGACTATTCGTTCGACTGCACCGGCAACGTCAAGGTGATGCGCGACGCGCTGGAATGCACCCACCGCGGCTGGGGCGTGTCCGTCGTGATCGGCGTCGCCCCGTCGGGTGCTGTGATCGAGACCCGCCCCTTCCAACTGGTGACGGGCCGCGTCTGGAAAGGCACCGCGTTCGGCGGCGCACGAGGCCGCACCGACGTGCCGGGCATCGTGGACTGGTACATGAACGGCAAGATAGAAATCGACCCGATGATCACCCACATCCTGCCGCTGGAGGACATCAACAAGGGGTTCGAGTTGATGAAGTCGGGGGAGAGTATTCGTAGCGTGGTGGTGTTTTGAGGGGGGGAGCCGTGTGAGAAAAATGACAGACAACCGCCGTCCGGACAGGTCGTCGAAACTTCGCATTGACGAAAGGCTCATCTGAGCACATTTAGGACTTGAAGAGTGCCATTTGGCACTTGAGGGCACCTATATGAAACATGAAAAAGTCATAGGCGCGTTCAGCGAGGCCGATGCTGCACGACTTTCCGGTCTATCCGTTGGTCAGCTCAGGGCATGGGATTCCAAAGGTTTCTTGAAGCCTAGCTACGCCGAAGCCGACCGGCAACTACCATACAGCCGTATCTATTCGTTTCGAGACATCGTGTCGCTGCGTGTACTTGGGCAGCTTCGCAACACACATAAAGTCCCTTTGCAGCATCTTCGAAAGGTGTCGGATATACTTGCGCATTTGGGTGACGCGAAGTGGACAGCAACGACTTTATATGTGCTGGGAAAACGGGTCGTTTTCACTGACCCGGGAAATGCCCAGCGCATAGAAGTCTTAAGCGGTCAGCGCGTATTTGACATTCCGCTACGGCTCGTGATTTCCGACACGCGAAAAGCAATCGTAAACTTAAACCATCGTGATGAAACCAAATTTGGCAAGGTTGTGCACGGAAAGTTCACTCTGCAAAACGAACCTGTTTTTGAAGGCACCCGTATTCCTGTTTCAACGGTGAAGCGTTACTTGGAAGCGAATTTTTCACCGGATGCCATCTTGATGGAGTTTCCCGATCTGACAGCGACCGACATTGAGATGGCGCGTCATTATGAAAATGGAAAAAGTGCCGCTTGATTGTTGACGCGCCACCCTTGCCGCAACCGGACCCGGTTCAGTACCGTTTTTTCACCGACCACAACGTACCTGACTCTGTCGGCAACATCCTGATCGATTTGGGCCAAGATGTAGTTCGACTGCGCGATGTCATGGCCGTCAACACCACAGATCCAGTGGTTGCGAAGGCTGCGATAGAAGATGGTCGGATACTGATAAGCTGGGATCGTGACTTCAATCAGCAGCGTTTCATGGGGCCGCGCTTTGCAGGCCTTAGTAGGCTATCGATGTCAGGGTCCGAGATGGAAGGAGCTGCCCGCCTTGAAGCAGTGTTTGATATCGTTTCCTTCGCTATTGCCAGGGCAGCAGGTTTGCCTGTGACGGTCCGCGTAGGAGTCGGTAGGGTACTTATCCATGTCTAAACCTTAACAAATCCTTAAATCCCCACCCCCAACCCCCTGATCTAAAACAACAAAAAAAGGCTCCGCGTTGGGACCGCCCTCATAAACCCCGGAAAGACCCCATGAACGGGGCCGAATTCCTCGTCAAGCCCGTCCTCGCCTCGGGGGTCGGCACCTGTTTTGCCAACCCCGGCACTTTCGAGGTGCACTTCGTGGCCCCCTTGACAGGCCGCTGAAACAGTCGCTGGCCCGGAGCGGCGTCCTTCGGGCGCTGGCCAAGGGCACGGACGTGGCCGTGCCGACGCCGATGGCCTGTTCCTACGCGCGGCACCCGGCGCAGATCGAGCTGCAGCTGGCACGTGGCCGTTGCCTTCGTTTTGGTCCGGCACGGGATGCGACGAA
>JBBRVJ010000134.1:0-9928 GCA_038246975.1 Rhodobacterales bacterium
CGCAGCACCGCCTCCAACGGCATCGGCGGCCGCCCACCATTCGGCCCCACTTTCGGATAGTGCGGCGCGATCAGCGCAAGAAGACGACCCCAAGGCACCACCGCATCTATCTCGGCGAGAAACAGTTCCCGCCGCGTCTGCTTCTTCTTCGTCGCATCGCGCAGGCCGGGAAAGGCGGGCTGTTTCGGCATCGGGGGGGCTCCTTGCAGGGTTGCCCAAGTCCACCAGAGCAGGCCGAAAGTGGCAGGTTTTTCAGACGTTCCTTAATTCGCTTGGCCTTGATCAAGCTGTTAAGGTAATACGTCATACTGCCTCCCATGTTCTTGTCGTAGTAACTCGGGGCGGTTTTCATCTCAGTCAGGATGTCAGAACGAATGTAAGATGCCTTGTTCTGCACAAGTTCAAGTTGAGCCATTGCGCAGATCATGAGCTCTGGCCCTGTTTTGGCCCCGATATGCGCGGCAATCGTGGTTGTCGAAAAAGCGACACCTCCACTCTGACCAGCCGGAGAACTGCCCTTGGCTGTCTCTTGCGCCGCGGGCAGCGCAGGCTCCTGCGGCACTCGACCCGCTAGATCGCCCATCGTGTTCAGCAACGTTTTAATACCGCTCGTCAAGAAAGACGGGTCGCCTTCGTATTCAAGTTCCAAAATACCAACCCTGATCCTAATCTTTGCACTGGTCTTTCATCGCCCTTAGCGATGTGGAAATGCAGCGAGGATGCTACTAGATATTGAGTTCGGAAAGTTCTTGCACGCTAATCGCAGTCAACCCATTGTGGCGATCACGCTCTGCGCGGTCTGCCTCTTGCGGGTAATTCTCCAGCGACCCGGGAATGCCACCATGCACCGCCGAACGGATATCGGGCTTATCGATGCCCATCCCGAAAGCATTCGTCGCGGCGATGACCCGAAACTGCCCAGTGCGAAACGCCTCTTGCACATCGCGCTTGCGGTCCAGGGGAAGGCCTGCGTGAAAGAAATCCGCAGTCAGCCCCTGCCCTTTCAGGAACTCTGCCACCTTTTTCTGTCGCCCCCCCGCGTCGCGCAATAGACCACCGCGCCGGATGCTCCTTCGGGCGGCAGGTTTGCCTCGATCGCAGACAAGATGTCAGTCAGCTTGGTAGCCTTTTGCGTCGGCAAGACGGCGAAGGATAGGTTGGTTCGCACCGCCCCGCCATCGAGCAGCATCAGATCGACCTCAAGGCGGGTCTGAAAATGGTCGCGGCTGTCGCGCACCACCTCGGGCTTGGCCGTGGCGGTCAGACACAACACCGGTGCAGGCGCATCGCCCGAGAACTCCTTGATGAAGCGGCTGACATAGCGGTAGTCGGGCCGGAAATCGTGCCCCCGTTTACTGATGCAATGCGCCTCGTCCAGCACCCCCAGGCCGAATACGCGCTGTTGCAGAACCGTGCGGATCGACGGCGAGCGCAATTGTTCGGGCGAAATCAGCAGTATCGCGGCATCGCCCATCCGCACCTTTTCAAGTGCGTCATGGCGTTCGGGCAGCGACAGCATGCCGTTCACCGTAACGGCGCAGGAAATCCCCGCCCGTGCCAGCCCCTGCACCTGATGGGCCATCAGCGCCACAAGGGGCGAGATCACCACCGTCAGCGCCCCGGTCTTGTCGAACCGCGACAGGGAAGGGATCTGATAGCAAACCGATTTGCCGGTGCCCGTGGGCAGAATGCCCAACACGGATTTGCCCGCCATCGCCTCGGCCACGATCCTTTCCTGCAGGGGGCGGTCCATGTCATCGACGGTTTGCGGGCGGAAGGAGGGAAAGCCGAACCTGCGTTCCCGCGCCACATTGGGGTTAATCTTTTCCGTGCACCAGCCACAGGTCGGATCGCCGCAGCTGGTATCGCGCAGATGCCGCACGATCCGCCCCTCCTGCGGGAACTGCATCCGCACCCAAGGCGGCTTGACCGAATTTCCGCCCACGACCGAAATCCACGACAGCGCATAGGCTCTCGGACAGCCGTTGCGCGGATCGGACAGGCGGCCCAGTGTCTGGTCCAGCCGGTGATTGCAGGCGCGGCCTTCCAGCAGGCGGCGGATGGCGGCATGGGCAGCGGCTTCGGGCGGGATCAAAGGTCAAACGTCGGGCATCCGAATTCCAAGGGCTAGTTGCGGCCTCCTAACCATTGGTAACCCTATCGCCAGAGTTCGAAAGCTGAAGATTTTACCGCGAGGCCGCAGCACCTGAGCTTGAGCATCGCGCCCGTGGTGGGATAAGTTGCTGATCCAATCGACGGTCCCCGATATGACTTGACCCAGTTCCATCAGTCAACAAAGCTGAACCTGCGCCGTTTACACCGCGAGATATCCAGCGGATTGATCCAACAGCGGCGTTGGCAAAGGAAGCGACAGATGACGACAGACCTTCAGGTGGTGCCTGCGCGCCGGGGCCGGGCCGTGCGGCTTGCCAAAGGCCAAGCGATCCAGATCATCAACACCCATGGTCAGCAGGTTGTCGATACCTGGTGCTTCAATGCCGATGACCTGACCGAATTCATGTCGATGGAGCACCTGCACGCGACGCTTCAGGGCATCTTCCCCGCCAAGGGCGATGGCCTGACGACAAACCGGCGGCGGCCCATTCTGATCATGGAAGAAGACACCTCACCGGGCCGCCATGATACGGTTGTTGCCGCTTGCGATGTGCATCGCTATGCCGCGCTTGGCTGCAAAGACTACCATGACAATTGCACCGACAACCTGTATGCCGCCCTCGGACAGCTTCATCTGCAGGCGGCCGATTGTCCGGCCCCGCTGAATTTGTGGATGAACATTCCGGTCGGCCCCGACGGCAAGATCACCTGGGGCGAGCCGCTCAGCAAACCGGGGGATCATGTCGTGCTGCGGGCCGTCCTCGACTGTATCGTGGTGATGTCCACCTGCCCGCAGGACATGATCCCGATCAACGGCGCTGCGTGTCAGCCAACCGAGGTGCACTATCGCCTGCTGGACTGACGGGCCATCAAGCAAACACGTTGCTGGTGTGTCGATCCGATACACAGAGCCTCGTCCTTCGATCCTTTCCGAGGTGACGAGCCTCGGGCACGCCGTTTTCATAAACCGGATAGACATGCTGAGGCGACGGATCACTTCCGGTCGCCTCTCGGTATTTGGCGTTGAACGCGGTCACTTCGGCGTTCGGGTCATCGCCATAGATCGAGCCCTGCACCGGCACGAAGAAATTCGACAGGTCCGGCACAGCCGACAGCCGGTAACTGCCATCGACACCCGACGCGTTCAGGATCATCGAGTTGATGCCCGCCGCGCGGATCTGCTTGATGGCCGAAACAGCGCCCGGCATCATCGCGCACAGCATGAGGGCATCGGGCTCTTCCGAAAGGGCCTTGATGCGGGTAGTCTGGGCCGCGATCGAGGCGTCTTCGTTCGGGAAGGTGTCTTTACCGACCAGTTTCGCATAGGCAAGCTGAGGCATCATCCAATCAGATCCGTCGCAGATCCCCTTGTTGTATTCGGTCCACGTATCCAGCGGCAAACGCCCGCCGACAAGACCATCGGGGTTCAGATATCCCAGCACAAGGTTGACGCCCGACACCGAAGGCTTCTTGCCACCCTGACCATAGCAGGCCGGGCGAAGCCATTCTTTATCCTATCTGAGGTTTCCGATCGACCAGCTATTTGTGACCGAGGATGTGGCCATGGTGTCGATCGAGCGCCTCGCCTACATCGGTTCGGATCATTTCCCGATGGCCACCAGACTCCTTGTAAATGCTGAACTGGCTGCGCGTCTCAATGTGACGCCGGAACCGGTTTCGGACGGCGAACAAAGGCTTATCGACGCGTCCATAGCTCGGACGCGGGTGCGGCTTGGAGCGATGAATCTCTGAAAAGAGCTGCCCGGTCACCTGCCCCACCGACTTATCCGACTGACCGAGTTTTTGTTTCGCCGGTATGTTTGGCCGAAACCAATTACCTTGCGGTCTTTTGAACTCGTCCGATGGATTGAATGCACTGGGTGCGCATTCTTATTTTGGACAATCAAACCCCGACTTGCCGAAGGTGGAACCAACGCCAGCGACAGCCGTTGATCCGTAGGTCCGCCGTGCGTGGCCGCCCTGAAACCGAAAGGACACTCCATGGCAAATCGAGTTCAATCATCCGACGGACATCGCGACACCGACGACATCCTTGGCGTGGCAGGTGCAGTTTCGCAAAGTGGCCGCAAAGGTGGCCGCCTTGCCCGCGACATCGGCACGCAGGACGAATTGAAACGCGCGGGCGAACGCCCGGCAGGTGTCACCCGTGTCAAAAAGGCCGACGAGAAAGACGGCGGGTCCTGACATGGCAAAGCTGAAGGATGGCACATGGGTTCTGGTGGCCGACAGCGAAAAGGCCCTGATCCTCGAGAACCGCGGGAGCGGCGATCCACCTGACTTGCGCGTGCTGCGCAAGACCGAGCAAGAGAACCCGCCCAACCACGAACAGGGTAGCGATCGGCCGGGCCGGACCCAATCCAGCCACGGTCCCGGCAACAGTGCCTATGACGAAACGGATTGGCACGAATTGGGCAAGGAACGGTTCGCTGGCGACTTGGCGGATCTGCTTTACAAGCACGCTCACGCATCGACTTACGCCGAGTTGGTGCTGATCGCCGCGCCGGAGATTCTGGGCAAACTGCGCAAGGCGCTGCACAAGGAGGTGGCCGACCGCGTGGTGGCCGAGATTCCCAAAGGTCTGACCCAATTGCCTCTGGATCAATTGGAGAAGCGCCTTGCCAAGGATCTGGAAGATGCAGATTGACGCCGGCACGGGAACAGCCGCGTCGGGGAGATCGTATCCCAATTCGCGGCCGGGTGGGAGCGTATGACCTTTTTGCCGCCGCTCAATCTGGTCAGTCACGAACTGGCTTCGGCGACGTTCGGCCTCACAATGCATAACCAAAAGGACCGCTCGCATGACGCTCAGCCCTCAGCAAACGCAACTTTGCGCCGATAACACGATCGATTTTTCAGACCTCTCGGCGCTGTTCATCAACACATCGCTGAAACGCAACGGGGACAAGAGCCATACCCGGCTTTTGCTGGGCGTGTCTGGCGACATGATGGAGCGCGCCGGTGTCACTGTCGAGCATCTCCACATGCTCGATCACGCCATCCCCCCGGGCGTGCAACCAGATATGACCGAACACGGCTGGGATCGGGACGACTGGCCGAAGGTTTGGGAAAAGGTCAAGGCCGCGGACATTCTCGTTATCGGCACGCCGCTGTGGCTAGGCGAAGAAAGTTCTGTCTGCCGGGTCTTGATCGAACGATTGTATGGCATGTCTGCCTTACTGAACGACAAGGGCCAATCGGTTTATTACGGCAAGGTCGGCGGCAGCGTCATCACCGGCAACGAGGATGGGGTGAAACACGCCGCAATGACCCTCTGCTATGCATTGTCGCACCTTGGCTATACCATTCCACCACAGGCCGACTGCGGCTGGATCGGTGAGGCGGGTCCCGGGCCGTCTTATGGCGACGAAAAGGACGATGGCAGCCGTGTCGGCTTTGACAACGCGTTTACCCAACGCAACACGACGATCATGACATGGAACCTGATGCATCTGGCACAGATGCTGAAGGTGGCCGGCGGTTACGATAATCACGGCAACGACCGCAACGCTTTGAAAGCGGGCTGTCACTTCGGCTTCGAAAATCCAGACTATCGTAACTGAGCCGTCCGTGTGGACGCAAGCCCATGTGTCCGGAAGTTGACGTTGTCTCTCGTCCCTTTGCGCGCGTGCGTGCGTGTCTGGGTTAAAAGTGAGCCAACGCGGCTGGCGTCAGACGGCGCATACCTTTACGAGGCAATGTGCCGCCAACACGCACCTCAGGACGTGATCGACGCCGCCCTGCGGAAACACGGGCATGACCGGCTGGATCAGGTTCCCTGCGTGATCCTTGAAAATGACGAGGGTCTTTCGGTGCTTGCAAAACGAAATTGCGCAAGATGGCGGGACGGACCGCCTTTTATGGACTCGAGAGCTTCGCCAAGACAACGCGCGGTCAGTCACGGGAAGGCACGGATGCCACTTTCGGAGCGCCGCTGTTCTGGGTTCATGTCGCGTCGTTCAGCCTTTACAACTTGCTGATCGGATATCTGCTTGTCCATCGTGAGGAGCCGCGCATCGCCTCGCTGTTGCTGTACTTCTTCGCGATGGCCACCCATTTATTGGCGTTGGACGTTGGCCTGCGGCGGGGATCGCAAGCGCCGGTATGACCGGTTCGGACGATGGATCATCGCTGCGGCCGTCATGGTTGGCTGGGCGCTTGGCGGGATGACGCGCCTGTCGGATCTGGCAGTTGGCTTGCTGTTCGCTTTCCTTAAGGCGGGAATAGTTCCGAACGTGTTGAAAGAAGAACTGCCGGAGGAAAGGGAAAGCCGTTTCCTGCCCTTCATGGCCGGAGCAATCGGCTATTCGCTTGGGCCGGCCGCGATCTGACGACGAGTGGTTTACCGCGCACGCATCGGTCTGCAAAAACCTGCGCTCAGACCCATCCTGCCCGCCAGGGCGGCGTGCGAGAGTATCCTGCCGTTGTCAGAATGACCATTTTTCGGAACCGACGTTGCCTTGGAAAGTTGGTTGTTCGACCGGAATAAAGCGAAAGTACCAAGTTCATGCGAAGAAGCTTCATCCCGATCATCGTGCTGGGTGTCGCAGGCACCGCCTTTGCGGCTTACGCATACCTGTCATCCGGCACAGGCGTTGCAGGCACCTTGGGTGCGCTTTTGGCGCTGATCGGGGCGGTCGCCGTCTTGGTTGGTAGCCTTGTTGCAGCCTTTGCTCGCATTGGCGGCGTCCTTTTCGGCCTGCTGGTCCTTCTCATCGCCCTTGCAGCGGTTCTGACCGCGCTCGCCGGTTATTTCCTTATGCAATTCGTTCTGGCCGTAGTCATGGCGCTGGCCCTTTTGGCCTTGCTGGTTGCCGTTTTGCTCCCCGCACCTCAACGGAGACCGATTTGATGAAATATACCCTGCGCCCGCTTGTCGCGACGCTTTGCCTTGCGGCACCCGCCGCTGCAGACCAGCTTCGCTGGGACACGTTCAACGGCAGTCTTGCGAACACCAAGTTTGCCGATGTTGACAGCTTCACGCCCGCAAACGTGACCGAACTGGAACGTGCATGGGAGTTCCACACTGGCGACGTATCCGACGGGTCGGGAGACCTGCCGGAAACGGTATGGTCGGCCACGCCCATCTATGCCAACGAGACGCTTTACCTCGGTACGCCCTTCTACCGCATCCTGGCGCTTGATCCTGCGACCGGGGCGGAACTTTGGTCCTACGACAGCCAGTCCACGCTTGAGGCGCTGACCCAACCCGCCCTGAAAAATCGCGGTGTCGCCTACTGGGAAAGCGGGCTGACCGGACTGTGCGAAAAGCGTGTCTACCTTGGCACGATGGACGCCGAACTTCACGCGGTTGACGCTGACACTGGCGAGCTTTGTGCCGATTTTGCCGAAGGCGGTGTGCTGAACGTCAACCAGTGGAACACGGTCAATAACATGTTTCCCTTCTCGCTTTTGCAACCGCCGACAGTTGTCGGCGACACTTTGATGCTTGGATGGGCGGGCAACGACTGGGCCTATTCGGTCGCTCCGCCCGGCAACCTGATGGCAATCGACGCGCGCACCGGCGCACTGAACTGGGACCTGTCGTTCATCCCCGACGCGCTGATCCCCGTCACCGGGACTGCCAACATCTGGACCTCGATGTCTGCCGATCCCGAACTTGGTCTGGTCTATGTGCCCGTGTCGTCGCCCAGTCCCAACTATTGGGGCGGAAACCGGACCGATCCGATCCCGCTGGCCACCTCTGTCACGGCCGTTGATGTGGAAACGGGCGAGGTGCGGTGGAGCCAGCAAATCGTCCGCCACGATATCTGGGATTATGACACCCCATCTGCCGCGACGCTGGTCGATATCGAACGGGATGGACAGACGATCCCTGCACTTGTGCAGACGACCAAGATGGGCTTCATCTTCGTGCTGAACCGAGAGACAGGAGAGCCGATTTTCCCAATCGAAGACCGCCCCGTCCCCGCCAGCGATGCCGAGGGAGAGGTTACAGCCCCTACCCAGCCCTTTGTGTTGACCCCTCCGCCCACCAACGACCCCTTCGAGATGCCGGGCGTCTGGGGCTTGGCGGATGCCGCCAGCTTCGGGCAATGCTCGCGTGAACGGGAGCAGTACCGCTATGAAGGCATCTACACCCCGCCTTCGGTGCAGGGCACGTTCCTGTATCCCGGTACTGCCGGGGCCAACAATTGGGGCGGTGCCGCAGTCGATCCGCGGACCGGCATTCTGTATGTCAATTCTATGCACGTGGTGCAGATCATTCGCCTGATCCCGCGCGAGGAATATGACCGGATCAATGGCAGCAGCGGCAACGAAGCAGGGTTCTACCCGCAGGAAGGCGCGCCTTACGGGATCGAACTGAAGGAGTGGCGCACTGATCTGGGCCTGCCCTGTTGGGAGCCGCCGTTTGGCACCTTTTCCGCCTATGATCTTTCAACGGGTAAGCGCCTTTACGAAGTGCCCTTCGGCAGGTCTCAGCAATGGGGGTTCTACGGCCTTGCGGACTGGGGATCGCCGACTTTGGGCGGCCCGGTTGTAACAGCCGGGGGGGTGGTCTTCATCGGCGCGTCGATGGACGCACGTGTTCGGGCGCTGGATGCCGCAACAGGGGCGGAGCTTTGGTCCGATCTGGTGGAGGCCCCGTCTGTGGCCATTCCGGCAGTCTATACCCATCAGGGGACCGACTACGTTGTGTTCGTGGCTGGCGGAAACTCCATATTGAAACCGCAAGTCTCGGATCAGGTGGTCGCATACCGGTTGGCGCCACCTTGATGGCGCCGGCACCGCAGAACTCGCTCTGAGAGGTCCGTCCCCTGCAGGAAAATCCCGACAGATGGGTCGCTTCGGCCGCAATGAAAGAATGGTTGGGCGCCCCCGCAACGGTCCGAACTGCGAGAATTCGTCGTCCGCGTGGCTGTCGTCGCGGGCGCAGTGGACTTTTTTGTCTCGCCCGGCAGGCGCGACAGGCGCTGTTGCTCATGTTCGCTGCGGTGTTCGCAACGATCTTCGGCGGCGTCGGCGTGGTCTTCGCGGCCCCGTTGACGGCGGTAGTAATCGGCTTGGTCAAAAAACTCTAGATCGTGGATGTGCTGCAACAGGAGGTCGAACTGCCGATCGGTTGATGTCCGGCGACTGGCGTGCCGTCGCAGATCTCAGGTTTGACTGCGCAAATTCGAATCCAAAGCTTTCCGCATGGCGCGTTTATCTATTCTGAGTGTTGTAACGTCAATCGGATGGTCCTTGCTGCACATCCGCCAAGATTTTGCGGTCAAATCCCTGTTTGGCCGCGCTTTGACTTTCGCTCAGTATCTGTCGACGGAACTGTGCAACGGCAATGCGGGCATTCGGCGGAAAAGATGTTTCCAATTTGGCGAGTGTCTCGACAAGCCGGATCACGACATCCGCATCGTTGATCCCGTAGCGGGTTATCGCCGCGAACGCCCGGCACGCAACATCTTGCAAAAGGACGACTTCGGTCACGACGCGCAAATGGCCCTGTTCGTCCAATCGCATCGGGGCGGGGATGTCGCGGCCGGCCAATCGCAAAAGAACCTCGCCCAACCGGTCAATGCAATAAAGTGCCGTTGTCGGGTCGTTGATGCCGGGCGACAGCGATCGCTGAGCCAATTCCACGATGCGTCGGATTGCAAACTCAAGATCCTGATTTGGCGTCCGGTCCCGGCCAATGACGACTGCGCCGCGCAGGTCTTCGCGCGTTTCGTCCGACACGCGGTCGCGGGGATAGGCGGTAATCACGCTGGCACCTTTTGTGACAAACTGACCAGGGGGCGCGTCGATCCGCAGGACGAGATCATGCCTGCATGCTACC
>JBBRVJ010000135.1:0-9800 GCA_038246975.1 Rhodobacterales bacterium
CCCGGCACACCCTGCTGCAACAAATCCCTTACCGTAAAGAAGTTGCCCAACGACTTGGACATCTTCCTGCCCTCGACCTGCAACATTTCGTTGTGCATCCAGACCCGCGCGAAATCCGCCTCCGGATGAGCGCAGCAGCTTTGGGCGATTTCGTTTTCGTGGTGGGGGAATTGCAGATCCAACCCGCCGCCGTGAATGTCGAAACTCGGGCCGAGCAAATCGAGACTCATTGCCGAGCATTCGATGTGCCAGCCGGGGCGGCCGTGGCCCCAGGGCGACTCCCAACCCGGAGTGTCGCCTTCCGATGGTTTCCACAACACGAAATCCAACGGGTCGCGTTTGTACGGCGCCACCTCGACACGCGCTCCGGCGATCATGTCGTCGACGGAACGGCCGGACAATTTGCCGTAGTCGGGATAGCTGCGCACGTCGAACAGGACGTGGCCCGCGGCCTCATAGGCGTGACCCGACGCGATCAGGCCCGCAATCATCGCGATCATCCCGCCGATGTGATCGGTCGCACGCGGCTCAAAAGTCGGGCGCAGCGCCCCCAACGCGTCCATGTCGGCGTGATACCAGCCGATCGTCTCGTCGGTAATCTCGCGGATCGGACGACCTGTCGCGGCGGCCTTGGCGTTGATCTTGTCGTCGACGTCCGTAAAGTTGCGCGCATAAGTCACGCAGTCCGCTCCGTAAACATGGCGCAGCAGGCGGAACAACACGTCGAACACCACCACGGGTCGCGCGTTGCCCAGATGGGCGCGGTCATAGACGGTGGGGCCGCAGACATACATCCGCACGTTCGAGGCGTCCAACGGTGTGAACTCTTCTTTCCGTTTCGTCTTGGTGTTGTGCAGGCGGATCGTGACCATGGCGGTAACCCTATCAAGCGCGGTGCCCGCGCGGGTCTGGTCACTTCGGCGTTTCAGGGGAAACAGGAAGCACAGCCCGCGCGACGGATGTCAGCGGGGAATACAAATGCAGCAAGGGGTGCCGATCTTTTCCATCGCCCTCGTCATAGCGGGATGGTGCGGTTTCGCCAAGCGTCTTGTGCAGGATTACGGGAGATGATGACCTATCCGAGTGGTCCGGTCCCAAGCGCGGGCTTGCCCCGGAAACAGGCAACGCTGGGCCTTCGGGTGGACCGGGGCGAGAACCGCCCCAGTCCGGCCGCATCAGAAGCGGTAGGCGACCTTTGCCTGCAAGGTGGTCGCTTCGATATCGACGCCCGTGTTGTCGAACTCATTGAAACGGTGACCAAGCAACTCGCCGCCAACCGACAGCATGTCGGTCAGTTGATAGTCGACCCCGACGCCCGCAAAGTAACCGTTATCAGAGAACGAATCGCCGCCAACCGTGGCCTCGGCCCGTGCACCACCGGCGGTGACGTAAACCAGCGCACGACCCAGATCGACACCTGCCAGCAGTTTCAGACGGGCAACGCTGTCGAGACTGTTGTCGCCCACTCCGAGGTCGATGTTCGATACGTTGTAGTCGAGTTCGCCACCGACAACTGCCTTGCCGAAGTCGTAACGATAGCCGACGTGAAGGCCGCCGATCGCGCCGTTGCCGTCAAGCCCGGCGCCCCCGGAAGTCACGTTGGCGTAGCCAAGTTGCGCACCGGCATAGAATCCGGTCCAGTCACCTGACGGCGCGGCAAAAACGGGGGCCGGGGCTGCGACGACCGGCTCTTGGATCGGATTGGTCAGGCCGCCGGCAAAGGCGGATTGTGCCGACAGGGTAGCGACCGCAAGAATTGCGAGTTTTTTCATTTTTGTCTCCAGTGACTTGGGGGGAGCAAAGCGCCTGCGTTTCAGAGACGGCCTTGCTTAATCAATGGATGGGGCTTGCGGGCATTTAGCGCCAGTAGCGATCACAAGATGATGATCCAGTCAGAAACGGCACTACCGAATTTTGCCGAAACGCAGGGGGCGGGTCAGCCAAGCTCCGCCCATCGCGAAAGTTTGTCGGAACTTTATCGAACCGATTGTCGTTCTTCGAGTTTCAGCCATTCCGCCTCGGCCACGGCAAGCTGGGACTGCCGGTCGGCCAAAGCCTCTGACGCTTTGCGGAACTTCACAGGTTCGCGCGAATACAGGTCTTCACCTTCCAGCAGGGCGGCTAATCGGGCGACTTCGGTTTCCAGCTTGGCGATCAGGTCAGGCAAGGCATCCAGCCGTTTGCGTTCGGTAAACGACAGACCTTCGACCTTGCGCGAATCGGGTTTGACGGAAACCGGGCCGGATTTGCCTTTGGTCGGGGCTTCTGCCGCCCCTGCCCCGCGCTGGGCTGCGTAGTCTGACCATCCGCCTGGATAGGCGGTGACCGACCCCTCGCCTTCCATCGCGACAGTCGCCGTGGCGATACGGTCGATGAAATCGCGGTCATGGCTGACCAGCAGGACGGTGCCGTCGTATTCACCCAGAATGTCCTGCAACAGGTCCAGCGTTTCGACGTCCAGATCGTTGGTCGGCTCGTCAAGGATCAACAGGTTCGACGGTTTGGCCATCAGTTTGGCCAAGAGTAACCGCGCCTTTTCGCCGCCCGAAAGGCTGCGCACCGGGGCGCGGGCCTGACGTTCGTCAAACAGGAAGTCCTTCAGGTACGCGATCACATGCTTGGGATTGCCGCGCACCATGACCTGATCGGAGTTGCCAGAGACGGCCATGGTGGGGTCCCCGGTCAGGTTGTCCCACAGGCTCATGTCCGGGTTCAGTTGCGCGCGCGTCTGGTCGAACACCGCGATATCCAGATTGGTGCCGAGGATGATCTTGCCGCTGTCGGGCTGCACCTCGCCCGTCAGCATTTTCAGCAATGTGGTCTTGCCGACCCCGTTCGCACCGACAAAGGCCACCCGGTCGCCGCGCAGCACGCGAAGGTCGAAATCCTGCACGATGGTCTTGCCGCCGAATATCTTGGTGATCTCACGCGCCTCGACCACCCGTTTGCCTGACGTGACGCCCGATTCGAACTCCATCGCCGCCGTGCCCTGCCTGCGAATCTGCGAGCCGCGTTCTTCGCGTAGCACGGCCAGCGCGCGCACCCGGCCCTGATTGCGCTTGCGACGGGCAGAGATGCCTTCGACGGCCCATTTCGCTTCGGCCTTGATCTTGCGGTCCAGCTTGTGGCGCTGGTCGTCCTCTTCGGCCCAGACGGTTTCGCGCCATTCCTCGAACCCGTCGAACCCGGTTTCGCGGCGGCGGACCTGACCCCGGTCGATCCACAACGTCGCTTTGGTCAGGGCGCGCAGGAAGGCGCGGTCGTGGCTGATCAGGACAAAGGCGGTGCGGGTCGATTTCAACTCGGCTTCGAGCCATTCGATGGCCTGGATATCCAGGTGGTTAGTCGGCTCGTCAAGCAGCATCAGTTCAGGCGCTTCGGCCAGCAGTTTGGCCAGTGCGGCCCGGCGACGCTCGCCACCTGACGCGGTAGCGACGGGCGTGTCGGGGTTGAACTTCAACCCTTCGGCCACCATCGGCACCCGGTAGGCTTCGGACTCGTCCAAGGCAGATGCCGCAAAATCGCCAAGCGTCGCATAGCCCGACAGGTCCGGATCCTGCTCCATATAGCCGACTGTGACCCCTGGCGGGACAACGCGCATCCCCGAATCGGGGTCCATCAGCCCCGCCATCACCTTCATCAACGTCGATTTTCCCGACCCGTTGCGCCCGACCAAGGCCACCCGGTCACCGGGCTGCACCACAAGGTCAAGGTTGTCGAACACCGGATTGCCGCCGAAGGTCAGCGTGATGCCGGAAAGCTGAAGAAGGGGTGCGCGTGCCATGGGGCGCGAGGTATGCGGGCACGCAGGCGGCGTCAACGCCCCGTATGCCGCAGGGCAGCATTTTTAGCCCGCAACAGCGCGCAAAAGCCGCGCACGGGCAGGGGGAATCGACCGGATCTCCAGCCCGGTAAAGACGTGGAGCGTGTTCAGATCGCGGTCGACCACCGCATGATCGCTGACCCAGCCGCCCATCAGCAGATAGGTGCGCAGCAACGGCGGCATCCCCAGCATCGCCCGTTTCATATCCGGCTTGCGGCCCCGCAGCGCGCGGGCAAAGCGAAAGACGTTGGGCGCCTTGACCCGGGGCAGCCAGCGTTTGGGTGCGATGTGCCCATCCTTCAGCATCGCCAGTGCCTCGGCATGGCCGTCCGCCTCGGCTCCGTCAAAGGACGAACAGCCGAACAGCAACTCGACCCCCCGCGCATCGACCAGTCGGGTCATCGCCCCCCAGGCCACGCGCAGGATATCGGGGTCCTTCCAGTCGGGATGAATGCAGAACCGACCCAGTTCCATGATCGCGCCCTGAAACTGCAAGAGCCGGTCCAGATCATAATACTGCGCCGAATAGCTGCGCCCGATCTGCGCGCCACCGTCCAGCGGCAACAACCGGAAACAACAGACCAGCGTGCCGGTCCGCGCGTCCTCGACCAACATATGTTCGCAATCAGGGTCGAACGTGTCGGCGTCCAGCCCCGCAGTCCCGGCCACCCCCCGCATGTCGCGAAAGGTCAGATGCCGCAACCGCTGTGCGGCCTCAAGATCGCCTGCACTGGCGGCCAGGCGGGCAATATAGCGGCCACGGCGTAACGAAAGCATCATCGCTCCTTGTTCGGGCTTGGACCTGCGCGTGCCACATCCTACATCATTGCATAGCGCAATGACGCGATTGTAACAGACCAAAGGGCCGATGTGATGACCAAGGTGCAAAAGACCGACGACGAATGGCGCGCACAACTCAGCGAGTTGGCCTACAAGGTCACCCGCAAGCATGGCACCGAACGCGCGGGCACGCACGACAACTTTCCCAAAGATCCCGGCACGTTCCGCTGTGTGGGTTGCGATGCGCCATTGTTCGACCAGACGACCAAGTTCGAATCCGGCACCGGCTGGCCGTCGTTCTTTGCCCCGCTGACGCCCGAAGCGGTGGACACGACTGTGGATCGCGGTTTCTTCATGACGCGCACCGAGGTCCATTGCGCGGCATGCGAGGCTCACCTGGGTCATGTGTTTCCCGACGGCCCAGCCCCGACCGGGCTGCGCTATTGCATGAACGGCGTGGCGATGACCTTCGATCCGGCCAAGTAACCCTATTCGAGCGCGTTGCCCGCTGCGATCCCGCCGATGTTGCCGAACAGTTGACGCAACAAACTTGCGCCTTTGACGTTGGTTTCGGTGATACGGCGGGAAATCGGCACGATCCGGCCCTTCTCAAGGCCAAAGCGTTCGATGTTCTCGACTACGCCTGCCTCGTTGAAGGTGATGGCGACGACCTGTCGGTCTTCTTCGATCGGCGGGCGGCCGCCGACGTTGCGCCAGCGGCTTTGGACATAGTACCAGCCGACATCGTTCAACAGGCCCGCGGCGGACGGCCGGCCGACCGTCACGGCAACAGTTTCGCGGGTGTCGCGTCCGACTTCGACCAAGGCCAACTCCTCTTCGGTGGGCACATAGCCGTGCATCCGGTAAACGGGCGAGCACGCGCTGGCGATCAGCAGCACAAGTCCCAGAAGGACACAGACAAAACCTGTGCCCTTGCGATGCGTCGTAAGCCCCTGCGTCATCCCTGCCCTCGCCCTTTGGCCTTGCTTTGCACCGTCACGCGGTCTGCTTTCCCTTGCCATGGCCCCGCAGGACCAATATCGGAACACAGAACGACAACGGGCCGCAGAGCGCCTGACCTTCGGCTTACGACAGGTCGGCCTGCGGTTCAAGAATGGAACGCGGGGCCGCATGCCGATCAGGCGGCCTTGTGCAGGAAGAAAGGCCTTATGATGACGGACCTTGCCCCCGACGAACTGCCTGTGCAGCCGCTTGGCACGGCGTCCCTTCTGCGCCGCAAACGGACGGCAGTCACCTTTGCCCCCGATCGGGCGGCGCGCGCGGCAATTGCGCAGGCGCTGGACCTGCTTGACCTGCCCGCGTTCCACATGTCTGGAACCGTGACCCCCGAAGGCCGCCACGACCTGCGGTTCGAGGCGCGCATCGCGGCACGGGTGGTGCAGCCCTGTTCGGTGACGCTGGTGCCGGTGACCACCCAGATTGATGAGCCTGTCTTGCGGCGTTACCTGTCGGATTTCTCGCAACCCGAGGGCGACGAGGTGGAACTGTCCGAGGACGACAGCCCCGAACTACTGACTGACAGCATCGACATCGCGGCTGTGGCTATCGAGGCGCTTGCGCTGGCTTTGCCGCTGTATCCCCGTGCGCCGGGGGCCGATCTGGGACAAGCGGTGTTCGCCCCGCCGGGGACTGCCCCCTTGATGGATGCCGATCTGCGGCCCTTTGCGGGGCTGGCCGCCCTGGTGGCACAGCGCGACGACAAACCCAAGGACGGGGCTTAGGCAAAAGGGGCTTGCACCCCGCGCAAATCCCGCTATGTTCCGCGCTTCGTCAACAGGCTTTGTCTGGTGCACAACCTGCACGCAACCCGCTGAACATACGAAATAATCCGGGGCGTGCCCCCACTACCCCGAGGTCTATTGCCATGGCTGTCCCGCAGAATCGCACCACCAAATCGCGCCGCAACATGCGTCGGTCGCATGATGCGCTGGTTGCAGGCAACCCGCAGGATTGCAGCAACTGCGGCGAGTTGAAGCGTCCTCACCATGTTTGCCCGTCTTGTGGTCATTACGATGCCCGCGAGGTTGTGGCTGCCTCCGTGGTCGAGTTGGACGAGGACGCGGCGTAAGCCGCTCTTGTCGCGCGGCTCTGGCCCATGGCAAGCGGACCTCAACCGTCTGAACCGGGCCCCAAGCCGCGCATCGTGATATCTGTTGACGCCATGGGGTCGGATGCCGGCCCTACCGCCGTGGTGGCAGGAATGGTCCTGTCGGCGCAGGCCAATCCCGATATCGCCTTCGTGCTGCACGGAGATGAGGCGGTGCTGCGTCCTTTGGTGGAACGCCGCCGTGATCTGAAAGAACGCTGCACCCTGCGCCATGCGCCGCGCGTCGTCAGGATGGACGACAAACCCAGTCAGGTGATGCGGCACGGCGAAGGCACCTCGATGTGGGGCGCGATCGAATCGGTCAAGAATGGCGAGGCCACGGTCGCCGTCAGTTGCGGCAACACCGGCGCACTGATGGCCTTGTCGATGATCCGGCTGCGCAAACTGCCCGGCATCAACCGACCCGCGATCGCCTGTCTGTGGCCAAGCCGCAATCCCGGCGGTTTCAACCTGATGCTGGACGTTGGCGCCGACATCAAGGCGGATGCCGACGATCTTTTGCAATTCGCCCTGATGGGCGCGTCTTACGCGCGCGACGGTTTGAATGTGGCACGCCCGCGGGTCGGGCTGTTGAACGTGGGCACTGAAGAGCACAAGGGCCGGGCCGAATTGAAGCTGGCGCATGACCTTTTGGCGGATGCCGCCGGGGCAGGCGACTACGAGTTTGTCGGCTTTGTCGAAGGCGGCGATATTCCCTCGGCTCGGGTCGATGTGATCGTGACCGACGGATTCACCGGCAACATCGCGCTGAAAACCGGCGAAGGCACGGCCAAACTGATCTCGGATTTCCTGAAAGAGGCGTTCAACGCGACCTTTCTGTCCAAAATCGCGGCTCTGCTGGCGATGACCTCGCTGACCCGCCTGCGCAAGCGGATCGACCCGCGCCGGGTGAATGGCGGAGTGTTTCTGGGGCTGAACGGCACGGTCGTCAAATCGCACGGATCGGCGGATGCTACCGGGGTTTCGGCGGCAATCAAGCTGGCATTCCGGCTGGCGCAATCGGGCTTTCAACAGCGGCTGGCAACGCGGGTTGCTTCGGCACGCCGTCTCCCATACGAGCCGACGGCATCCGTGGGGGGCGGGCAGGCCGAATGACGATACGCGCCGTGGTCCGGGGCGTTGGCCACTATCTGCCCGACCGTGTGGTCCCGAATGCCGAACTCGAAGCCCTCGTTGACACCACCGACGAATGGATCAGGGTTCGCTCGGGGATCGAGCGTCGGCACTTTGCCGCCGACGGTCAGACCACATCGGACCTTGCGACCCGTGCGGCGCAGGCGGCGTTGAACGATGCGGGGATGATGGCGGATGAGATCGACGCGATCATTCTTGCCACCTCGACCGCCGATTTCACCTTTCCCTCTGCCGCGACGATGGTGCAGGCAAGTCTTGGCATGACGCGCGGCTTTGCATTCGACGTGCAGGCGGTTTGTGCGGGGTTTGTTTTTGCGATGGCCAATGCGAACGCGCTGATCCTGTCGGGTCAGGCGAACCGTGTGCTGGTGATCGGGGCGGAAACCTTCAGCCGGTTGATGGACTGGTCGGATCGCACCACCTGCGTTCTGTTCGGCGACGGGGCGGGGGCGCTGGTGCTGGAGGGCGTCGAAAGTCCGGGCACTTCTGCCGACCGGGGCATCCTGTCAACCGATCTGCACAGCGACGGACGGTTCCGTGACCTGTTGTATGTCGATGGGGGCACTTCGACCGGCACAACGGGCCACTTGCGGATGCAGGGCAAGGAAGTCTTTCGTCACGCCATCGAAAAACTGGCGGAAACGGCCCATACCGCGCTGGACCGGGCTGGCCTGACGGCCGACGACGTCGCATGGATCGTGCCGCATCAGGCCAATATCCGCATCATCGAAGGCACCGCCAAACGGATGCAGGTCGGGATGGACCGCGTCGTGGTCACCGTGCAGGACCATGGCAACACCTCTGCCGCGTCGATCCCGCTGGCTCTGTCGGTCGGGCGGGCACGCGGGCAGATCAAACCGGGCGATCTGCTGGTGACCGAGGCCATCGGCGGCGGACTGGCCTGGGGGTCTGTTGTCCTGCGCTGGTAATGTCGGGCGCGAAGAAGCTTGCACAAGCCCCTGATATTGACTCACAAATTTATCCCGCGCATCCTGTGTCGAAACACGGGGGATATCATGAGTGAAAAGACGCTGACCCGCATGGACTTGTCAGAGGCGGTATTCCGCGAGGTTGGCTTGTCGCGCAACGAATCTGCTCAACTGGTCGAGGCGGTGCTGCAACATCTGTCCGATGCGCTGGCGACGGGCGAGACCGTCAAGATCTCGTCCTTCGGCACCTTTTCGGTCAGGGCAAAATCAGCCCGCGTCGGGCGCAACCCCAAGACCGGGGACGAGGTTCCGATCTCGCCGCGCCATGTTCTGACATTCCGACCGTCGCACCTGATGAAGGATCGCGTGGCGGTTGGCAAGAAAAGCTAGGGCTGACGCAAGCGGATGGACAAGTCGCCCGAAGCCTTCCGCACCATCAGCGAGGTTGCCGAAACGCTGGACACGCCTGCGCATGTCCTGCGTTTCTGGGAAAGCCGGTTTCCGCAGATCAGGCCGGTCAAGCGCGCCGGGGGGCGGCGGTATTACCGTCCGACCGACGTCGCCCTGTTGACCGGCATCAAGCGGCTGTTGCACGAAGAAGGACTGACGATCCGGGGTGTGCAAAAAATTCTGCGCGAACAAGGGGTTCGGCATGTGTCGGGCCTCGCTGGAATATCAGAGGAAGACCTGCTGTCGTTCGACCCCGAATCCGCGCTCGAAGAGGCGATGGCAGAGCAGTTCGAAGGCGTTCCGGTTGTGCCACCCGCCTTGGCTGAAGTTGAAACCGCCCAGATCATCGCCCTCGAAACCGCGCTGCGCCGGGACCCTCCTCCTGTGGCCGTTCCTGTTGCTGCGCCAGAGCCTCTGATTCGTGATCTGTTCGCGAATATCGACGACACCGTGATCGACGCGCCCGCAGCGGATGATCTGACGCCGCCCGACGTGTGGCCCGCCTCCGAGACCGAACCCGAACCCGAACCCATGGTCATGGTTGACACGCTGACCG
>JBBRVJ010000136.1:0-9735 GCA_038246975.1 Rhodobacterales bacterium
AACAAGATCGACCCCGGCCCGGCCTCGGACAAAGACTTGTACGATCTGCCGCCGGAAGAACTGGCGTCGATCCCGACGGTCTGCGGTTCGCTCCGCGAGGCACTGGAGGAGTTGGAAAAGGACATGGACTTCCTGCTGACCGGCAACGTGTTCACCAAGGACCAGTTGGAAGGTTACATCGCGCTTAAGTGGGAAGAGGTTTACGCCTATGAACACACGCCGCACCCGATCGAGTATCTGATGTATTACTCCTGCTGATCGGACTTTCCGATTTGTTTCTCAGGCCGCCTCTCGGGGCGGCCTGTGCGTTCGGCAGTTTGTCGGCCCGTCAGGCGAAGGTAGTCTTTAGCTGTCGTCGAGCATTCGGTGCTCCTCTTTGTTCCGTGGATTGACCTCAAACCGTGACCAGTCCTGCCGGTCGTTTCCGGTCTGCCTTGGGGTTGCCGCAAAGTTGCCGTGAAGTTGCCCTTGGCCGGTGGCACCAAAAAGCCAGCAGATCAACAACTTCCGGCCCTTACCCCATGTCGATTGTCCGCCGCCCCGCTGCCGTGTCGCAAGCTGCCCGCCCTTCGCGGGCGCTTCCGGAATTGTGGGTCGAGGGCAGCCAGAAACCGCGCTTCGACCTGAGGGCCTTCGGCTCGGTCAGCCTTGCCCTTGCGCGCGCGGCGGCCAGTCCCGCGCTGATCTGGTCTGCGGGCATGACCGAAGCCGGTGCAGCCCGGATCGCGCGCAATCGCATCGGCCCGCGTCTTGCCGCAATGGGCAGGGTGGGTCGCGCCTTGCCGGCACGGGAAGGCGTGTCGTCCGGCTTTGTGGCCCTGGCCGCGCTGCTGTCCGCCGCCGCCGACATCGCCGTGCCGCCGCCACCTGCCCCAGAACCGGAGCAGCCCGATCTGTTCCGCTCTGCCCTGCCCGTCCACATCCCCCGTCGCCCTCAACCGCGATTGCCGGACCCTGTGCCAAGCGATCCGGTTGTCATGGAAATCCCTGATGACCTTGCGGCCAAATCCCCCGAACCCGATACTGATGCCCCGACCCTTGCTGCCATCCGGGCCATGATCGCCGATCTTCGCCAAACCGACCCGGCATCCCCCCGCCGCATCGACGCGCGCGCGGCCGAACCCGTGCCGCCGCAAACCCGCAGCAGCCTGTTGATCAGCACTGTCCCGCTGACCCCGCAGGAGCCGCGCCCACTGACCCTGCTTGATCGCGCCAAGACCCAACTGTTTCACGCGAGCGCGGTGGTCCTTGGCTGGACCGTGACGGTTCTGGCGCTGCCGGTCGGGGCCACCCGTGCCATAATCGCGCATCTGAACGGCGAAAATCTGCGCGACTGGGCCCAAGGCGCCTGACGGATCGTGGTCTGGCCGACGCTGGGGGGCGCATCGGTGGTGTCTGGCGACCGGAGTCGTCGCGGATTGGGGCGATCACCAGAACTGTGTTGGCGTATTCGCCCTTGGTGGCACACCAGATCGCGGGCCCCGCCGGGGTGTAACCCGTTACAATCGCGCTTCGATCAGGCCGTCGCGTTCGACTTGGGTCAGGTGTTCAAGCCGTACCACATAGGTGTGGATCGAAAACAGCACCGCGCCGGTCTGCGGCAGTCGCACAAAGCATTGCCGTTCGGCCCGCAGATATTGCCCGCCGCGCCGGTCGGTGCGCGGGTCGCCCTCGCGACGCGGTTGGTGCAGGGTGGGGTCAACGTAGACCAGCGCATTCATCCGCCACAGCGGTTGTTCCACCCGGATCGCGTCGAACATCCGTTGCACCCGGCGGGCGATATCGCCGTCATACGAGGCCACGGGGGTGTGGATACCGGTCAGCGAACGCCCGATCTTTTCATCCAGGCTCCAGCTTGCCGGAAAGCACAGACAGGCCCCCGTCAACACATGCACGTCGCCATCGCGTTCCATCACGCAAAGATCTTCCTGCACCAGACGGCCGAGCGTCGCCAGCGGCAGATCGGGGTTCAGCGGAACGTTTACCCCGTCGGGCCGCATGACCGAATTTGCACCAACCCGGTAGCCCGCCGATCCGCGCAGCACATCCAGAACGTTCGCATAAAGCTCCTGCGCCGCCGGACGCCCGCGCTCTTGCATCGTGTGAACCACGGCAGGCACCGCGGCCAACAGCCGATCCCGCTCTGCCATCTGCGCGGCGAACCCGTCATCAATCCGGAGCCAATCTGCGGGCTCCATTGGCAAAACCCCCGGCAATCTCGCAGTGCGCGGGTCCATCCAAGGGGCAAATGGCAGCGTTGATTGCAAGATCGGGGTCATCCCTGAAAGCTATAGTTAAGGCGTCCGGTGCGAAACCGAAAACGCGACATCCTGCGTCGCCCGCAGACGTGTCAGCAGCGCAAAGTTACGCAACGCTTGGCCCAACAGGGAGCCATTCGATGAACCAGCATTACGCTGAAACGCGCAAGATCGACCCGACACGCGGTGCCACGCTTGGCGACGGCAGCCCGAACGACAATGACCGGGTGGAAATCGGTCCGACCCAGTTGGCGTTCGGCGAATGGCAGGCGGCGGGGCTGACGCTGCCCAATCTGGCTGCGATGCGCGACCACAGGTGGCGGCGTCTGACCCAAGCCGTGGTGACACGCGATTATGGCGGGGTCCTGATGTTCGACCCGCTGAACATCCGCTATGCGACCGACAGCACCAACATGCAGCTTTGGAACACGCACAATGCCTTTCGGGCGCTGCTGCTGTGTGCCGACGGCTATATGGTGATCTGGGATTACAAGAACTCGCCGTTCCTTTCGACCTTCAACCCCCTGGTGCGCGAACAGCGGTCCGGCGCCGACTTCTTTTACTTCGACCGGGGCGACCGGGCCGGCGATGTGGCCCGCGCCTTTGCCGCCGAAGTGGCCGACCTGATTGCGGCCCACGGTGGCGGCAACAAGCGGCTGGCGGTGGACAAGATCATGGTCCATGGCCTGCGCGCGCTCGAGGCGCAGGGATTCGAGGTGATGGAAGGCGAAGAACTGACCGAAAAGACCCGTGCCATCAAGGGCGTGGACGAAATACACGCCATGCGCTGCGCCCATGATGCCTGCGAAAAGGCAGTGGCCGCCATGCATGCCGCCGCCGCACCCGGGATGTCGGAGGATGCGATCTGGGCCGTGCTGCACGCCGAAAACATCAAGCGCGGCGGCGAATGGATCGAGACGCGGTTGCTGGCCACCGGACCGCGCACCAACCCGTGGTTTCAGGAATGCGGCCCGCGCATCCTGCGCAACAACGAGATTCTGGCCTTTGATACCGACCTGATCGGTAGCTACGGCATCTGCATCGACATCAGCCGCACCTGGTGGATTGGGGACGCCAAACCCCGCTCCGACATGATTGCGGCCATGCAGCACGCGCATGACCACATACAGGCAAACATGGCGTTGCTGAAACCCGGCGTCAGTTTCCATGAACTGACGCATCTGGGCCATCACCTGGCGCCGCAGTACCAAAAGCAGAAATACGGCTGCAAGATGCACGGCGTGGGTCTGTGCGATGAATGGCCGCTGATCACCTACCCCGATGCCTGGGTGTCGGGGGCGTTCGATTATCACCTGGAACCCGGCATGGTGCTGTGCGTCGAGGCTTTGGTCAGCCCCGAAGGTGGCGATTTCTCGATCAAGCTGGAGGATCAGGTGCTGATCACCGAAACAGGTCACGAGAATCTGACGCGCTATCCGTTCGATCCGGCCCTCATGGGGGCTTAGCTCCCTGTTTCGGCGAAGGCAGGCCGTGCGGGCTGCAGGTGCTCGAGTCGTTGAGTTGAACGATCCCGCCCGCCGCGGTTTTGCGTGCACCGCGTTGGCCAGATCTGTCAAAGAAAATGCAGCAAAACAACGTCTGGTGAATCCGATGCTTCCGGACGGAATCAAAATCCGCGTTTCCGTGCTATTCATGGGTCGTTTTTCACGCGGACAACGGCAGGCCGGTCAGGCCTCCAACTCTGCATCCCAATACAGATAGTCGAGCCAACTGTCGTGCAGATGATTTGGCGGAAACCGCCGCCCGTGTGCCTGCATTTCCTCGGCGGTCGGCTGTCGCGGACGCCGCGCCAGGTGCAGACCCGACTGTTTGAGGCTCTGCGACCCCTTGCGCAGATTGCACGGGCTGCACGCCGCCACCACGTTTTCCCAACTGGTGATCCCACCGCGCGATCGGGGCACCACATGATCGAACGTCAGATCGCCGCGCGCCGAACAGTATTGGCAACAGAATTCGTCCCGCAGAAAAAGATTGAAGCGTGTGAAGGCCACACGCTTCTGCGGTTTGACGTAATCCTTCAACACGACCACCGAAGGTATTCGGAACGACTGTCGCTGACTGTGAACGACCTGATCATACTCGGCGACGATGGAAACCCTGTCCAGAAACGACGCCTTGATCGCTTCCTGCCAAGGCCACAGCGACAGAGGGTAATAGCTGAGCGGGCGATAATCTGCGTTCAGCACCAAAGCAGGATGATGCTTCAGCGCCGCCGGATCGCGCACGAACTGTGTCCTGAAATCGCCGTCCATCAAAAACCGATCTGCCTCGCTTGCCGCACCAGCACCCGCACCGGCACCACGGCGGGAGCCCCGCCCCGATATCCGAAACTATATCTGGCGTTTCTGCACTGGCAAGCCCCCCAATGTGTGGTAGCCCGCCGCACCCGCCCTATGCCGCGCTTGTGACATGCCCCGATGACAGCAAAATGACAAAGGCCCCTGCGGAACAGGGGCCCTCACCGCTTCACCCAAGGTAGAGCCGCAAAACCTGTCTCGCCGGGACAAGAGCCTCCCTTCCCCCTTGCGGGGAGGGGATGGGGGGGCGCCGCGAACCAGCGCCCCCCGGCCTTACATCGCGGCAGCCACCGCCCGCGCGGTCAGAACCCTGACCAGATTGGCGCGGTACGCAGGCGTCCCGTGCAGATCGCTGATCATGTCGGCCGCGTCCACCGTCAGACCCCTGACGGCGTCGGGCGTGAACGACGCCGACAGCGCGGCCTCGCCCTCGGTCCAGCGGAACACGCCGTTGTTCGACGCCCCCGTCACCGCGACCCGCACCCCGCCCGCAAACTTGGCGACGAACACGGCCGTCAGCGCGAACCGGCTGGCCGGCTGGTCGAACTTTACATAGGCCGCCCTCTCGGGGATCGGAAAGCGCACCTCGGTGATGATCTCGCCCTCATGCAGCACGGTCGAGAACATGCCCTGAAAGTAGTCCTCCGCCGCAATGGTCCGCAGGTTGGTCACGACTTGCGCACCCGACGCCAGGACCGCTGCCGGGTAGCAGGCGGCAGGGTCGTTGTTGGCCAGCGACCCGCCGATGGTGCCCCGGCTGCGCACCGCAGGATCACCGATTCCGCCCGCCAGCTTGGCAAGGGCGGGATAGTGCGTGGCAGCCTCTGCCGCAACCACGGCATGGGGCGTCGCCGCCCCGATGTGCAGACCCACATCGCCCCGGCAAACGCCCTTCATCTCGGCAATCCCGGACAGGCTGACCAGAACCGACGGCTCTGCCAACCGCTGCTTCATCGTCGGCAGCAAGGTCTGCCCGCCTGAAAAGGCTTGCGCCCCGTCATGGCCCATCGCTGCCACCGCATCGGCGATGCTGGACGGCTTCACGAACTCGAAGTTGTGCATCGTACCCTCCTCAGGCGTTGATCGCTGTCCAGACCCGCGACGGCGAGACTGGCATGTCGATATGGGTGACGTGGGTGTGGCCGCCGCGCTGCAGCGCGTCGATCACGGCGTTGACCACCGCTGGAGGTGAGCCGATCGCCCCCGCCTCGCCACAGCCCTTGACCCCCAGCACGTTGTGAGTGCAGGGCGTGTTGCAACTGTGATCCACGTCGAACATCGGCAAATCGTCGGCGCGCGGCATCGCGTAGTCCATGAACGATCCCGACAGCAACTGGCCGTTCTCGTCATACGTGGTGTTTTCCAGCAAGGCCTGCCCGATCCCTTGGGCCACCCCGCCATGCACCTGCCCGTTCACGATCATCGGGTTCATCACGTTGCCGAAATCGTCGGCACAAGCGAACGACACCACCTCGACCCGCCCGGTGTCGGCATCCACCTCGACCTCGCAGGCATAAGCGCCGGCGGGATAGGTGAAGTTGGCCGGGTCATAGAACGCGGTCTCCTCCAACCCCGGTTCAAGCGTCTCCAGCGGATAGTTGTGGGGCACATAAGCCGAAAACGCGATCTCGCCGAAGGATTTGGCGCGGTCGGTGCCGGTTACGGAGAACTTGCCGTCCTCGAACACGATGTCGCCTTCGGCCGCTTCCAGCATGTGGGCCGCGATCTTCTTGCCCTTGGCGATGATCTTGTCGACCGCCTTCACCATCGCCGTGCCGCACACGGCTAGGCTGCGTGATCCATAAGACCCCATCCCGAAAGGAATTTTCGACGTGTCGCCATGCACGATGTCGATGGTGCTGGCCGGGATGCCCAGCTTGTCCGACACGATCTGCGCGAACACCGTCTCGTGCCCCTGCCCGTGGCTGTGTGCGCCCACCAGAACCGAGATGTTGCCGGTCGCATTGACCCGCACCGTCGCCGCATCGAACAACCCGACCCGCGCGCCCAGCACGCCGACAAGGTTCGACGGCGCAATGCCGCAAGCCTCGATCCACGTCGAAAGCCCGATGCCGCGCAGCTTGCCCTTGGCGGCAGAGGCGGCACGGCGGGATTCGAAGTTGGAATAGTCGTTCATCTCCAACAGCTTGTCCAAGGTCGCCTGATAGTTGCCGGTGTCATAGACCAACCCGACCGGGCTGGTGTAGGGGAACTGGTCCGGCGTCAGGAAATTGCGGCGCCGCACCGCAACCGGGTCCAGACCCAACTCGCGGCACATCTTGTCGACCACGCGCTCAATCGAATAAGTGGCCTCGGGCCGCCCCGCTCCGCGATACGCATCGACCGGGGCAGTGTTGGTAAACACCGCCTTGACGTTCACATAGACCAGCGGCGTCTTGTAGGGGCCTGCCATCAGAGTGCCATGCAGAAAGGTCGGCGTCGCGGTCGAGAAGTTGGACAGATACGCGCCGACATTGGCCAGCGTTTCGGTGCGCAACGCAAGGAAGGTGCCGTCCATGTCGGTCGCAAGCTCGATCCTGGTCACATGGTCGCGGCCATGCGCGTCCGACAGGAAGGATTCCGACCGGTCCGCCACCCACTTGACCGGCTGGTTCAACAGTTTGGCCGCCGCCAGAACGGCCGCCTCCTCGCCATAGTGATAGATCTTGGACCCGAACCCGCCGCCCACGTCAGGCGCGATGACGGTCAGCTTGTTTTCCGGGATCCCCATGACGAAAGCCGCGATCAGCAAGCGGTGCAAATGGGGGTTCTGGCTGGTGGTGTACAGCTTGTAATCGCCGGTCCCCGAATCGTAGTCGGCCAGCGAGGCGCGCGGCTCCATCGCGTTGGGCACCAGACGGTTGTTGACCAGTTCCAGCGTGGTGACATGGGGGGCAGAGGCAAACGCCGCGTCGACCGCCGCACGGTTGTCCTCGATCCAGCCCCAGTCGAAACAGACGTTGTTTTCGATCTCGTCATGCACCCGGTTGGACGCATCGGCGACCGCCACCCGCATGTCGACAATCGGGGTCAGTTCGGTGATGTCGGCGATCACAGCCGCCGCCGCATCGCGGGCCTGCTCACGGGTTTCGGCCACGATCATCGCATAGGCGTCGCCGACATGGCGCACCTTGCCATGGGCCAGAACCGGACGCTTGGGTTCCTTCATCGCCTCGCCGCCACGCGACTGGATCAGCCAGCCTGCGGGGTTGCCGCCCATGCCGGTGAAATCCTCGCCCGTCATCACGGCCAGCACACCGGGCATCGCCGCGGCGGCCGTGGTGTCGATGCGGTTGATCCGCCCATGCGCGACATCGGACCGGATGAACCAGGCATGGGCCTGACCGCGCAGGTTTATGTCGGCCACATAGCGGCCCTTGCCGGTCAGAAACCGGATATCCTCGCGACGCTTGGTGCTGTCGCCGATGCCACCATCTTTGGGCATATGTCATCCTCCCTGAAACGGTGCGTGCAAGCACACACCCTACTCTTGTTGATCCGAAGATTATTCCGCAGCGACCGCCAGCGATTGGCCCGATGCCGCCATCACCGCCTTGACGATGTTGTGATACCCCGTGCAGCGGCACATGTTGCCTTCCAGCCCGTGGCGCACTTCGGCCTCGGTCGGGGAGGGGTTGTCCGCCAGCAACGCCGCCGTGGTCATCACCATGCCGGGGGTGCAAAACCCGCATTGCAGCCCGTGATGGTCCTGAAACGCCTGCTGGATAACGCCAAGCGAGCCGTCCTTGTTGGCCATGCCTTCGATGGTGCGTACCGTCGCCCCCTCGACATCCATCGCCAGCACCGAACAGGATTTCACCGCCATCCCGTCGACATGCACGACGCAGGCGCCGCACTGCGAGGTATCGCAGCCGATATGCGTGCCGGTCAGCCCCAATCCTTCGCGCAGATAGGACGACAGCAGGGTGCGCCCTTCCGCCTCGGCCGAAACGGGTTTCCCGTTCACGGTCATCGTCACTTTCGCCATAAGACCCTCCCTTGGTGTCGCCTGGGTGTGTTTGGTATCCGGTTCAGCCGGTGATGCGGCGGAACCAGCCTTTCTTCGGTTCGGTGTCGCCGGTTCCGGCGTCTTCGGTCACCAGGTCGGCCTCTTGCGGTCCCTCTACCGCGTCCTGAAACCGCTGGAAAAACTCATCGGCCATCTTCCTGGCAAAGCCGTCGATGATCCGGCTGCCAAGCTGGGCGATCTTGCCGCCGACCTTGGCCTGAACCTGATAGGACAGCTTCGTGCCGCCCTCGATCGGGGTCAGCGCCACATCGGCTCCCCCCGTCGCATAGCCCGCAACGCCGCCCTTGCCTTCGCCGCTGATCCGCAGGCTTTGACCCTCGACGCGGTCCGACAGCGTGACCAACCCGGTAAAGCGGGCCTTGACCGGCCCGACCTTCTGCACCACCACCGCCTCGAAACCGGTGTCCGGCGTCCCGGACATGCTTTCGCACCCCGGCACGCAGGCTTTCAGAACTTCGGGGTCCAGCAGGGCCGCCCAGACCACAGCGGGCGGCGCCATGATGTCACGTTGATCCGATAGCTGCATGCGGCTCCCCTTCCCTGCCCCTAAACCCTATGACCCGCCATCGCCCCCCGCTATGCGGCATTGGTCGTAGATGCCCCGGCGACAAAGGCGCGCAGCGCGTCGGCATCCATCGGCTTGGCCAGCACTTCGGCCCCCACGGCCCTCGCCATCGCCCGCAACCCGGTACTCCGATCCGCCGACAACAGGCGCAGCGGCACCATCGCCCCCCGCGCCCGCAGCGCCTGCGCAAAGTCCAGACCCGACATTCCGCGCCCCAGATCCTGCCCGACCAGAAACGCATCCGGCAAAATGCCCAACTCGTCGATCAGCGCCAGAGCTTCCTCGCCGGACGCCGCCTCCAGCACCGCCACCCCCCAGCTTTCCAGCACCCGCAGCATTGCAAGCCGCAAATCGGGGTCATCCTCGACCAGAAACGCGATCCGACCCTCCGGCGATGCCACCCGCAGCGGCAGGGCGGGCACCTCTGCCGCCACATCAACCGGCACATGCAGCCGGAACACCGTGCCCCGCCCCACCACCGAGGTCAACTCCAACGGATGCCCCAGCAACCCGCACGCCCGCTCCACAATCGCCAGCCCCAGACCCATGCCTTCGGACGCCGAA
>JBBRVJ010000137.1:0-9724 GCA_038246975.1 Rhodobacterales bacterium
GCGAAAACCCGGCCAGCGCCACCGCCCGCACCGCATCGACCACCCGCCCCGGCCCGATCGGCAACCCCGCCCGCCGCAAGGCGCGCGCAAAGTGGGTGATGTTGTGCGCCAGCTTGCCGTCGTCCGGCAGCGCGCTATCCATAGCCCGCCCGCATCGCCCGGACCCGCGCGACGTTCTGCCGATGCACGGCCTCATAGGGCGCAAAGTAATGCAGCACCCCCGCCGCCAGATCGGCCGCGATCACCTGCCGCAGCGCCACATCGCCATCCGGCAATTCCATCAGCCAACCGATATACCGCTGCATCGCCCCGATGATTTCAGGCCCATACCCCCCCGCCGCGATCACCTCGGGCGAGCCATGCGCGGGCAACACCCGCAGCGGGTCCAGCGCCGCCAACCGCGTCAGATCGGCCAGATGCACGGCAAATTCCTCGGGCGCACCCACATAGGTCACGCAATCCTCGACCGTGTCGCCCGCGAACAACAGCCGCCGATCGGGCAACCACAGCACGGTCGCGTCATCGGAATGGATGTTGGCCTCGATCAACTCGACCCGGACCGACCCGATCATCATGGCCATGCGCCCCGAAAACACCCGCGTCGGCAGGATCAATGGCGCAATCGCCGGCAACCCGCGAAACGACCCGTCCTCGATCCCGGCCCGGTTTTGCGTCAGCAGATCGGCGGTGCGGGCGTTGGAAATCACTTCGCGATCCGCAAAGGCCGCAGTCCCCGCCACATGGTCCAGATGCCGGTGCGACAGGACCACCGTGATCGCAGTCACCCCCCGCGCAACCAGCGCCGCCCTTATCGCCTCGCCATGCGCCACAGAAAGATGCGTATCATAGACCAGCGCCTGATCCCCGCTGACAATCGCATAAGAAGCAATCCCCAGCGACAACGCGCCGTCATCCACCCAGTTGTCGCCTTCGGCAAACCGATGCCCCGCCACCCGCCCGTCATAGAACGCCAGCACCCCCGGCGCAGGCTCCAGCACCCGCAGGTGGCGCAGATCGGTCATGCGACGCCCAACGACACGCGCACCTCGTCCAGCAGCCGCTTGGCTTCGGACCCCTGAAGCCGCTGGATATCATCCTGATACTTAAGAATGGCCCCCAGCGTATCTGCAATCACCTCCGGCGACAGGGTCAGCGTGTCCAAGGCCAGCAGACAGCGCGCCCAGTCGATGGTTTCAGCAACGCCCGGTTTCTTGAACAGATCCTCCTGCCGCAGTCGCTGAATGAACCCCACCACCTCGCGGCTCAGGGTTTCGGACGCTTCCGGCGCGCGGGCGTGCAGTATTTCCAACTCGCGCGCATAGCCCGGGTAATCGACCCAGTGATACAGACACCGCCGCTTCAACGCGTCGTGCACCTCGCGCGTGCGGTTCGAGGTCAGGATGACAATCGGCGGCGCAGGTGCCTTGATGGTGCCAAGCTCCGGAATCGTCACCTGAAAATCCGACAGCGCCTCCAGCAGGAACGCCTCGAAGGGTTCGTCCGTGCGGTCCACCTCGTCGATGAGCAACACCGGCGGGCCGCCGATCTGCGGGCGCATCGCGGCCAGCAAGGGGCGTTCTATCAGGAATTCCTCGGTGAACAGGTCCGCCTTCTGCGTCCCTTCGCCCGCCCGAATCGCGATCATCTGGGCGGCAAAGTTCCATTCCGCCACCGCCGATGCGGCATCGAGCCCTTCATAGCATTGCAGCCTTATCAGCCGCCGCCCCAATCCCGCCGCCAGAACCTTGGCAATCTCGGTCTTCCCGGTCCCGGCCTCGCCCTCCAGAAACAGGGGCCGCCCCAGCCGCAGCGACAAAAACACCACCACCGCCAGCGACCGCGCGGCAATGTAGCCCTGCCCGGCCAGCAGGGTTTCCACATCGTCGATACTGGCGGGAAGCGGGATCAAGAGCAGTCTCCGGGGTTGCGCGCCCTCACGTTGGCGCGCCCTCGGTCGCGGGGTCAAGCAGGCAGCCCCGGAAATGCGACCAATGGACAGGGTCTTGCGCGGCCTTGCCCCTGTGCTACGCCTTGACCCGAACGGAGGCGGAATGCGCGCACTGGCGATCCTGACTGTCAAGAACGAGGCGGCCTTCCTGCTCGACTGGCTGGCGCATCACCGCGCCTGCGGGTTCACCGATTTCCTGATCTTCTCCAACGATTGCAGCGACGGCACGGATACGATGCTCGACCGGCTGGCGGCGATGGACTGGCTGACCCATGTGCGCAACAGGGGCGAGATGCCCGAAGGCCCGCAATGGGCCGCCCTGAAAGCCGCTGATCAGCACCCGCTGGTCAAACAGGCCGACTGGAGTCTGGTCTGCGACATCGACGAATATGTGAACATCCATGTCGGCGACCGCACGCTGACCGCGCTGTTGCAAGTGCTGCCCCATGCGACGGCCATCCCCCTGACCTGGCGCATGTTCGGCAACGCAGGCGTGATCGACTACACCGATCAGCCGATCACGACCCAGTTCATCCGCGCAGCCCCTGCCACGCTGTTCTGGCCATGGCGCGCGCAACTGTTCAAGACCTTGTTCCGCAACGATGGCACCTACCGCAAACTGGGCGTCCACCGCCCGCGCAGCCCCGACCCCGCCCGTCTGGCGGGTCAAGTCTGGATCGACGGATCTGGCCGCACGCTGCCCGACCGGCTGCACAAGACCGGCATCCTGTCGGACTACCGGCAGGACAACTACGCCTTGGTTCAACTGAACCACTATCCGCTGGGGTCCGCTGAAAGCTACCTCGTAAAATGCGACCGGGGACGGGCGAACCGGGACGCGCAGGTCTTCGACATGGGCTACTGGATCGACCGCAACTTTGCCGCCGTCGAAGACCGCAGTATCCAGCACCTGAACAGCTCGGCCCTGCGCGCCGAACTGGCGCACGACCCGCAGCTTGCCAAACTCCACGCCGAATCCGTCGCCTGGCGCAAACACCGCTTCGCCACCCTGATGCGGGATGAACCATGGCGCGCGTTCTTTGGCCGGCTGTTGATGTGCCCTGCCACGACGATCCTGACTGCCGATCAGGCCGCACCGCTGTTGCGCCACGCCAGCGCCGCCCCAGCACCACAAGACAAGGCAGACTGAAACAATCGCGCCGGACTGTCCGCCTCAGCCCGGCAATTAACCGTGTTATTTCCTTGCCTGCCGTCTCCATCGGCGCGACACTACGGATGCAAAAACTCCAACCGGACAGCGCCCTTGTCAGGACTTGAAAGGTACGGCCAAATGACCGCCCAGACCGTCGTGACAGCGCCCGACCCCACCCTCGACAGCGCCGCCGCTGTCGGGTCTGACCGCGCGGCATGGCTGGCAAGGATCGACGCCATCGGCGAAGAGTCCGGGTATTTTCAGACGGTCGGCACGCGCCATTGGGCGTTGTTCGTCGACGAGTCCCCCACCTTGCTGGTCAGCTTCGAGACCATCGAACAAGCCCGTGCCCGCCCCGGCGAGATGCCGCTGGCCCATGGCATCGCCGCGAGACACGGCTGGTCGCACTTGTGCCTGATCGCGGACGGCCAGACCTGGTATCGCGACCCGGCGGTCTATGGCTACTTCGACCGTCTGGTCGACGATGCGTTTTTCGAGGATTTCGACCGCGTCCTGTTCTATGGCGCAGGCATGGGCGGCTATGCGGCGGCGGCTTTTTCGGTGACGGCCCCCGGTGCGGCGGTACTGCTGATCAACCCGCGCGCCACGCTCGATCCGACGACCGCGCGGTGGGACACCCGCCACCTGGCGGCCCGCAGGCTCGATTTCACTTCGCGCTACGGGTATGCCCCCGACATGATCGAAGGTGCCGGCAACGTGTTCGTCCTGCACGACCCTGCTTCACGCGAAGATGCGATGCACGCCGCCCTGTTTCACGCCCCTTACGTCACCACGCTGCGCGCGCACCATCTGGGCGACCGTCTGGACTGGGCGCTGGGTCATCTGGGCGTGCTGGACGGCCTGATCGAGGCGGCATTGGAAGATCGCCTGACACCGCAGCTTTGGGCCACTATCTGGCGCAAACGCCGCGACTTCGGCCCCTACCTGCGCGCGATGCTGGAAACCGCCGCCGTACAGGGGCGCACCGGGCACGAGGCGATGATCTGCCGCTCGGTCACCCGCCGCCTGCGCGCGCCAAAATTCCGCAAACGGCTGACCGAGATCGAGGCGGCTCTGTAAGCCGACCCGCACCCGCGCGTCAGTTGCCTTCGACCAACCTCCAAAGGTCCCCGGCCCGCGCCGATGTGACAGCCTCATTGCTGCCCCCGCAAATCCCGATCCACCCATAGCCCTGGCGCTCAAACGCTGGACGTTGGCTTGCGTTTGCCTGCCGAGCGGTAGCAAGGACGCCATGGCGACCGCCACGACAGACCCCGCCGCCAACCCGACTTTCACCGCAGCCTTAGCACTTTCCTGCATTGCCGCCACCTTTTCATCGTCCATCCGCTGATGTTCGGCCTGACCCATCGGCCACAGGCCCGCGATTCCTGTCACCCGCCATGCAATCATTTGTCGTGCCTCGATCATCATCCCGGTGGTTTCCATCGCGGGGCGTAAGAAATCGAACGGGTTTGCATTTCGGGCCATGGATGTTCTCCGCAACAAGCTTTAAAAATTAACCATCAGTATTCCGACCCGCGACTCCAGCCCTGATGTCACAAGGCGGTCTTCAACCGCCGCGTTCCCCGCGAATAGCATCTGGAAAACCGACCCCCGACGCGGTAGCACATCGCATGACCCAAACGCTGACGATCCGCCGCCCCGATGACATGCACCTGCACTTGCGCGACGGCGCGATGCTGCACGGGGTGCTGCCCGAAACCGCCCGCCACTTTGCCCGCGCGCTGATCATGCCCAACCTTGTGCCCCCCGTCGTGACTGGCGCACAGGCTGCAGCTTACCGCGAGCGGATTCTGGCCGCCCTGCCGGCCGGATCGACGTTTCAACCGCTGATGACCCTTTACCTGACCGAAGCGACAGACCCTGCCGACGTGGTGGCCTCTGCCGCCAGCAGTTTGATCCACGCCGTCAAACTTTACCCCGCCGGGGCCACCACCAATTCCCACGGCGGGGTGCGCGACTTTGCCCGAGTCCAACCGGTGCTGGATGCGATGGCAGAGGCGGGCGTACCGCTGTGCCTGCACGGCGAAGTCACCGACCCGACAGTGGATATCTTCGACCGCGAGGCGGTGTTCATCGACACCGTGCTCGATCCCCTGCGCCGCCGCACCCCCGGCCTGCGCGTGGTGATGGAACACATCACGACCACCGAAGCCATAGCCTATGCCCGCAGCGGCGGCGACGATCTGGCGGCGACGATCACCACCCACCACCTGATTCTGAACCGCAATCATATCCTCTCGGGCGGCATCCGCCCGCATTACTATTGCCTGCCGGTCGCCAAACGCGAACACCACCGGTTGGCACTGCGCGAGGCCGCGACCAGCGGCGAGGTACGGTTCTTTCTGGGCACCGACTCTGCGCCGCATACCGACGCGCTGAAAGAAAACGCCTGCGGCTGTGCCGGTTGCTTTACCGCGACCAATACGATGCCGCTGCTGGCGCACGCGTTCGAACAGGACGGCGCGCTGCACCGTCTGGAGTCCTTCGCGTCGCTGAACGGTGCCGCGTTTTACCGCCTGCCCCCGAATGACGCGCAAATCACCCTGACCAAACACGAACTGCCCCAAATCTTCCCCGACAATATCCTGACCGAAGCCGGCCCGGTAACGGTTTTCTACCCCGGCTTTAATGTGCACTGGAACGTCGACGCCTGACCGCCCACCATCAGAAAAATTTTCGCCGAAATTTTTCGCCCAGCCCTACCCGCTCCACCCAGCGAAAGCCCGACCCATGCTTCCCACTGTCTTCCCGCCCCGCGCCGAAATCGCACGCCTGACCGCCCGTGCCCTGCTGGAAATCAAGGCGGTGCATTTCAACGCCAAGACGCCCTTCACTCTGGCTTCCGGCCTGCCGTCACCCACCTACATCGACTGCCGCAAACTGATCAGCTATCCGCGCATCCGGTCTGCGCTGATGGATTTCCTGACGGTGACGGTGATGCGCGACGCAGGCTTCGAGGCGTTCGACAACGTCGCAGGCGGCGAAACCGCAGGCATCCCATTTGCAGCACTGGTGGCCGAACGCATGGCCCTGCCGATGACCTATGTGCGCAAGAAACCCAAAGGTTACGGCCGCAACGCCCGGATCGAGGGGGTCATGACTCCCGGCCAGCGCGTGCTGCTGGTCGAAGACCTGACCACCGACGGCGGATCGAAACTGTCCTTTGTCGAGGCGATTCGCGAAACCGGGGCCACTTGTGGCCATACGGCGGTGATTTTCTACTATGGCATCTTTGCTGGCACCGAACAGCGCCTGGCCGACCATGGCATCGCCTTGCACCACTTGTGCACCTGGTGGGACGTCCTGGCCGAGGCGCAGGCACAAGGCAGTTTCGACCCCGCCACCCTGACCGAAGTCGAGTCCTTCCTGAACGATCCCCGCGTCTGGCAGGCGGCGCGCACGCTTGCGTGACCTAGCGTAAGGCTCCTGCATTTTCTGTGGACGGTGCTGTGGAGACTTTCGGGAAAACCCCGCGCCGAATCGCCCCGGCTGTGGATTTCAGGCGAACTCGCCGCAAGATGTGGTAGGCTGCAATCCGGCACCCACGAGGGTTCCGAGTCGGATCGGTCTTATCCCCAGACTTGCGCTTGGCTTGCGGGGCCGTCCCGGATCGGGCAACGACACCAGACCGGACGCGGAAGCCGGATCCACAGGAGGCAGCACAGCATGAACGACATCACCCCCCTTAGGGCCATCGTGCCCGGCCTGCCGGTTGCCTCGGAAACCGACGTGTTGCCCCATAACATCGAGGCAGAACAACAACTGCTGGGCGCGATCCTGACCAATAACGAGGTCTATGACCGCATCACGGGGCTCGTCAAACCCGTGCATTTCTTCGACCCCGTGCATCAGCGCATCTTTGAACGCGCCGCCGCCCGCATCCAGAAGAACGCGCTGGCCTCGCCGGTGACGCTCAAGCCGTTCTTCGAGGATGACCTCGGGCTCAAGGAACTGGGGGGGGCGGGGTATCTGGTCCGCCTTGCGGGGGCCGCGATTTCGGCCTTCGCCGCGCGCGACTATGCGCAGATGATCTACGACCTCGCCGTTCGGCGCGAATTGATCGGGCTGGGCCGCGACATCTCTGCCGCCGCTGCCAAAGTCGATATCGACAATGAGCCAAAAGAACAGATCGTCGAGGCCGAACAGCGGCTTTACAAACTGGGCGAACAGGGCACGTCCGAACGCGGGTTCCAGTCCTTTCTCAAGGCGGCGGTCGAGGCGGTCAACCACGCCAACGCCGCGTACCAGCGCGGCGGCGGGCTGTCGGGCATCTCGACCGGCCTGACCGATCTGGACAAGAAGCTGGGCGGCCTGCACCCGTCCGACCTTCTTATCCTCGCCGGTCGCCCGTCGATGGGCAAAACCGCACTGGCCACCAACATCGCCTTCAACATCGCCAAAGCCCACCGCCGGGGCCGCCTGCAGGACGGCACCGAAGGCTCGGTCGAAGGCGGCGTCGTCGGCTTCTTCTCGCTGGAAATGAGCGCCGAACAACTCGCCGCCCGCATCCTGTCGGAAGCTTCCGAAGTCCCGTCCGAACAGATCCGGCGCGGCGACATGCGCGAGGATGAATTCCGCAAGTTTGTCGATGCCGCCAAAGCGCTGGAAAGCTGCCCCCTGTATATCGACGACACCCCCGCCCTGCCGATCAGTCAGGTCGCCGCCCGCGCCCGCCGCCTGAAACGCACCCAGGGGCTGGACGTGCTGGTAGTCGATTACCTGCAACTGCTCAAAGGCTCCTCCAAGGAAAACCGCGTCCAGGAGGTGTCCGAAATTACCCAAGGACTGAAGGCCATCGCCAAGGAATTGAACATCCCGGTCATCGCCCTGTCGCAGCTCTCGCGTCAGGTCGAAAACCGCGAAGACAAACGCCCGCAACTGTCCGACCTGCGCGAATCCGGATCCATCGAACAGGACGCCGATGTGGTGATGTTCGTCTACCGCGACGAATACTACCGCGAACGGGAAAAGCCGGGCGATCACGAATCGGAAAAGATGGCTCAATGGCAGACGGTGATGGAGTCGGTGCATGGCAAGGCCGAAGTCATCATCGGCAAACAGCGCCATGGCCCGATCGGCACCGTGGAACTGGCCTTCGAGGGCCGCTTCACCCGCTTCAGCAACCTCGCCCAAAGCTGGCAGCGCACCACCAACGACGTCGGGTTCTGACCACCAACGCCTATCAAGCGGAGCCGCGCAAAGCGCGGCACGTCTGGTCCTCGCCTGCGCGGCCAAAAGGCCGCTTGGCTCAGCGAAATGGATATTTGAACCAGGAGGAAAGCCCTTTCCTCCTGGTTCAAATATCCCCGCCGGCGGCTCCTTCCCCCGCCGCCAAGCGCACCGGTCGGCATCATTCCGCGGCAGCGCCGCCGCGCGGGGCCTCGATGGCCCCCAAGGCGGCACCCCCGTCACGAAATCCCTTGACCCCGTCCGCCCGCCTGTCAAAACCCATGCCATGGCCAGCGCACTTCTTTCCATCGACCTCGACGCCATTGCCGCAAACTGGCGGGCGCTTGACCGGGGCTCGGCCTCGGGGGTGCAGACGGCTGCCGTCGTAAAGGCTGACGCTTACGGCCTTGGTACGGCACCCGTTGTTCGGGCGCTGGCAAAGGCGGGCGCGCGCAGGTTCTTTGTGGCGCAGACCGAAGAGGCGGTCGCCGTGCGCCAGGCGCTTGGCCCCGGCCCGCAGATCTGCGTCCTGTCGGGTCACATGGCCGGCGACACCCGGATGATCGCCGATCTTGACCTGACCCCGATGATCAACTCGCTCGATCAGGTCACACGGCACCTCGAAACGCTGCAAGGCCATGCCTTCGGCGTTCAGCTTGATACCGGCATGAACCGCCTCGGGATGGAAAGTGCGGAGTGGGAGGCCGTGGCCCCTTATCTGCTGGAGGCGGGGCCGGAACTTCTGATGTCGCATCTGGCCTGTGCCGACGACCCCGACCACCCGCTGAACGAGGCGCAACTGGCGCAGTTCCACTCGATGACCGACGGGACCGGCGTGCCGCGGTCCTTAGCCGCGACAGGCGGGATCATCCTTGGCCCGCGCTATCATTTCGACCTGACCCGCCCCGGCATCGGGCTTTACGGCGGGCGTCCCTATGAAGGGGCGGCGTCGGTGGTCACCCTGTCCCTGCCCGTGATCCAGACCCGCACCGTCCATCCCGGCGAAACCGTAGGCTATTCCGCCACCTGGACGGCCGCGGTGCCCGCCGTCATCGCCACGATGTCCAGCGGTTACGCCGACGGCCTGCTGCGTGCCCTGTCGAACCGCGCGGTGCTGTGGGACGGCGATGTGCCCTGCCCGGTGGTCGGGCGGGTATCGATGGACCTGATCACGGCCGACATCACCCATCTGCCCGATGTGCCCCAGAGCCTGAACATTCTCGGCGAGCATCAGACGGTCGACGATCTGGCCGACGCCGCCGATACCATCGGTTATGAGATTCTGACCGGCCTCAGCCCGCGCTACGCCCGTCGCCACACCGAGCGGCCCGCATGATCGCCGCCGCTTTGGCAAGCATCGGGCGGCCGGTTCTGGCCGGCCTCGCCGCCATAGGCCGGGTCGCGCGGTTTGCCGGTGAGGCGATCACCCA
>JBBRVJ010000138.1:0-9710 GCA_038246975.1 Rhodobacterales bacterium
ATCGACTTCAGCCACAACCCGTTCTCGATGCCCCAAGGCGGGCTCGACGCGCTGAACGGCGATCCGCTCAAGGTCTATGCCTACCAATACGACCTCGCCTGCAACGGCTATGAACTGATCTCGGGCGGCATCCGCAACCACAAGCCGGAAATCATGTTCAAGGCGTTCGAACTGGCCGGTTACCCTGCGTCCGAGGTGGAAAAGCGGTTCGGCGGCATGGTCAAGGCGTTCAAGTACGGTGCCCCCCCACACGGCGGCTGTGCGGCGGGCATCGACCGGATCGTGATGCTGTTGGCGGATGAGGCGAACATCCGCGAAGTCATCATGTTCCCGATGAACCAGCGCGCCGAAGACCTGCTGATGGGCGCGCCATCCGAGCCGCTGAACGCGCAACTGCGCGAGTTGAACTTGCGGGTGGTGCCGAAAGACGCGTAAATCGGGCGAAAACCGCCCAGCCTGTACGCATCACGAAGAATTCGACGGAACCTGAACGGCTCGTCGTGTATTGTGGTGACATATCCTGCCGCAGGTCCCGCAATGCCCTATGATCCCAGCCTTGCCGCGATGCGCTTTGGCTACGGCCTGCCCCAACCGCCCGGCGCTCCCGACAGCGTCAAGGCAATGCTGGCCGCGCTGACCGACCCCGATGCGGTGGTCGAGGCATATCCGATTGCCCGACTGGCCGATGTGGCGGCCCTGCTGGATGCGTTCCTTGCCGCACGGCGGTTGAGGGGCCAGGGCGCGGCGCAGGACGAGGCTTACCGCGTTGCACTGCGCGCGCTCAATCAGCCAACTGTGGCCGCCGCCCGGACCACCTTTGCGCGCGCGGTGTCGAACCCCGACGGATTTCGCGAACGGCTGGCGGCGTTCTGGGGCGACCACTTTACCGCTGCGCCGCGCGAAGGCACGAACAAGTTCCTGCCGTTTGCGATGATGGATCAGGCGATCAGGCCCCATCTGACCGGGGGGTTCGCCGACATGCTGATCGCCGTGACCACCCATCCGGCAATGCTGGTCTATCTGGATCAGGGTACGTCCTTTGGCCCGACCTCGGCCCAAGGCAAACGCACCAAACGCGGGCTGAACGAAAACCTCGCGCGCGAGTTGATCGAGTTGCACACGCTGGGGGTCGGGGCGGGCTATGCGCAGGACGATGTGCGCCAGATGGCAGAACTGCTGACCGGGTTGACGGTCACGCCCAAGCTGGACATGGCGTTCGAGCCGAGGCGGGCCGAACCGGGCGAAGAAACCGTGCTGGGCGTCACCTATCGCGGCGAGGGGCTGGAGCCGATCCGCGCCGCGCTGCGCGATCTGGCGGCGCGGCCTGAAACCGCCGCGCATATCGCGCGCAAACTGGCGGTGCATTTCGTGGCCGACAACCCCGATGACGACCTTATCGACACGCTGATGACCGCCTTTGTCGAGAGCGACGGCGATCTGATGACGGTCTATGCAGTGATGCTGAATCATCCCGCAGCATGGGCACCCCAGATGCAGAAGGCGCGGCAGCCATACGATTTTCTGCTGGCCGCCCTGCGCGGGCTGAACGTGACGGGCGACGAGGTGGCGCGGATGGTCGACGGCCCGTTCCGCCGCATGCTGCTGGACCCGCTGACCGCGATGGGACAGCCATTCAAGACACCTCCCGGCCCCGATGGCTGGCCTGAAGAGGCCGAGGCGTGGATCACCCCGCAGGGCCTTGCCGCGCGCATCACCTGGGCGATGGAGGTGCCGGGACGGCTGCGCACGCCGCTGCCCAATCCCGATACCTTCGCGCAAGCCACCCTCGGCCCCATGGCGAGCGAACGGCTGCTCTGGGCGGTATCACGCGCCGAAAATATCCGCGAAGGCGTGGGCCTCGTCCTCGTCTCGCCCGAATTCAACCGGAGGTAACGCCATGACGCTCTTGAACCGGCGGATTTTTCTGCGCGGTGCGGCCTGTTCCATGGCCGCCCATCCGTTTGTCACGACTGTGACGCTGGCGGGGTCCGACGGCGGCAGACCTTTGGGCGACCACCGTCTGATCGTGGTCATCCTGCGCGGGGCGATGGACGGGCTGGATGTGGTGCAACCGCTGGCCGACCCTGATTTCGCGCGGCTGCGGCCCAATCTGGGCACCGGCATAGGCACGCTGCCGCTGGACGGGTTCTTTGGGCTCCACCCCGGTCTGGCCGATCTGATGCCGCTGTGGACGGCCGGAGAGTTGGGCTTCGTCCACGCCACATCGACGCCCTATCGCGATAAACGCAGCCATTTCGATGGACAAGACTTGCTGGAGGCAGGCACAGGCATGGATGCGGCCATCGGCACGCAACGCGACGGCTGGCTGAACCGCATGTTGCAGGCCGTTCCGGGACTGACGGCGGAAACCGCCTTTGCCGTGGGGCGCGAGGCTGTGCCGCTGCTGAACGGGGCCGCACCGGTGATGAACTGGGCTCCGGATCAGAAACTGGACCTGTCGGCGCAAAGCCGGTTGCTGATGGACCACATCTATCACGATGACGAACTGTTTCGTCAGGCCGCAACCGAGGCTGCCGATCTGGCCGCCGAACTGGGTGAGGCGCGGATGGGCGAGGGCATGGAACCCACCGCCAAATCACGGGGCGCAAAGTTGGCTGACGTGAACGCGCTGGTCGATTTCGCAGCCGACAGGTTGCTGGAGGAAACCCGGATCGCGGCCTTCTCGCTCTCGGGCTGGGACACCCACCGGAGGCAGGAAGGTGCGATCACCACGCCGCTTGCACGGTTGCAGCAGGTGATCTTGCGGTTGAAATCGGCGCTGGGGCCCGAGGTCTGGGGCAAGACCACGCTGCTGGCGATGACCGAATTTGGTCGGACGGCGGCGGAAAACGGCTCTCGCGGCACCGATCATGGTACGGCGGGTGCGATGGTGCTGGCAGGCGGCGCGTTGCGCGGGCAGCGGGTGCTGGGTGAATGGCCGGGCCTGAGCGAGGCCGCACTTTACGACCGGCGCGACTTGATGCCCACTTCCGATGTGCGGTCCTGGGCGGGTCACGCGATGCGCAGCGCCTATGGGTTCGACCGCAGCGTGATCGAGAGGGCGATCTTTCCGGGCGTCACGCTGGGCGAGGATCCGGGGTTGCTGCGGTAACGCTTTGACATTGCCTTGGCCGTGCGCGCTTTGCATAAAGAGAGCGGCTCGGAGGTATCATGTCGGATCACAGCAAATTCGGCGCGCCGGTGCCCAACTGGACGCCACCGCCCCGGCCAACCGGGCAACCGCTTGACGGCCGATGGGTGCGGCTGGAACGTATGGAGCCCGACACCCACGCCGCCGACCTTCACCGCGCCTATTCGGGGCACGACGCGCTGTGGGACTACATGCCTTATGGTCCTTTTGCGTCAGCCTCGACCTATCATCGCTGGGCCAAGGAAAACGCGACCACGGCCGACCCGTTGTTCTATGTGCTGCGCGACCACGCGACGGGGCATTGCGGCGGCGTGGCCAGCTTTCTGCGGATCACCCCCGACGCAGGCTCGATCGAGGTTGGCCACATCTGCCTGTCGCCCGAACTGGCGCGCGGGCGGGCGTGGACGGAAAGCATGTTTCTGATGATGGACCATGCCTTTGCCCTTGGCTACCGCCGCTATGAATGGAAGTGCAACGCGCTGAACATCACCTCGCGGCGCGCGGCACAGCGGCTGGGGTTCAGCTATGAGGGCATCTTTCGCCAGATGTCGGTTGTCAAGGGCCGCAACCGCGATACCGCGTGGTTCTCGGTGATCGATACCGAATGGGGTGCGCTGCGCGAAGCCTATGCCGCCTGGCTGTTGCCCGCCAATTTCGATGCGCTGGGACGGCAGAAGGAACGGCTGTCCGACCTGACCCGGCTGGTGCGGCCGGGGTCCGATCCGGGGTTGTGACCGCCAGGGAAGAAGGCTGCTTGACGCCCCGCACGGCATCGCCGACACCTGCGCCCAAAGGAGACTGCGATGCCTAACGCCGCCCTACCCGCCTTCGACTTTCTGGCGCAGCGCCGGTCGCATCCGGCCAAGCTGATGACCGGCCCGCTCCCGTCGCGCGCCGAGTTGGAGGCGATCCTGACCGTCGCCTTGCGGGTGCCCGATCATGGCAAGCTGGAACCGTGGCGGCTGGTCGTGCTGGACCGCGCGGCGATGGTCCGACTGGCCGATCTGGCCGAGGCGCGGGCGGTGGCGCTGGGGGGCGATGCCGAAAAGATTGGCAAGGGTCGGGGGCAATTCGACAAGGGGCTCTTGGCGGTGGCGGTGATCTCATCGCCCAAATCGCACGACAAGATCCCGGTCACCGAACAGATGCTGTCGGCAGGGGCGCTGTGTTTTGCGGTGCTGCTGGCAGCAGAGGCAGCGGGCTGGGGGGCGAACTGGCTGTCGGGCTGGCCGTCGCATGACGCGGCGTTCGCGGCAAAGGCGTTCGGCTGCACAGGGGCCGAAACCGTGGCCGGAATCGTTCATATCGCGACATTCGCAGGCGACATGCCCGACCGCCCTCGCCCCGATCTGGCCCGGGTGGTGACCTGGGCATGATCTTTGCCGATTTCGCCCGCGCCTTGGGCCAGATGACCGACCCGAGGTTCCTGCGCGTGCTGGGTTTGGGGGTGCTGGTGGCGCTGGCGCTGTTGACGGCGGTTACGGCGCTGTTCCTTGGGGCGATCAACTGGCTGGTGCCCGACAGCGTGACCGTGCCGTGGATCGGCCCGATCGGCGGCATCGACGTGGCGGCCAGTTGGACCTTTGTGCTGGGCATGATCGTCGCGTCGGTGTTTCTGATGGTACCTGTCGCATCCGCCAGCGCGGGCCTGTTTGTCGAAAGCGTGGTCGATGCGGTCGAGGAAGTGCATTACCCATGGCTGCCCCCCGTTGCCGCCTTGCCTTTCGGCGATGTGGTGGTGGCGTCGATCAACTTTGCCGGACTGGTGATCGGGGTCAACCTGCTGGGATTGCTGATCTATCCCTTTGCAGGCCCCTTCGCCCCGCTGGTGTTCTGGAGCGTCAACGGTTTCCTTCTGGGCCGCGAGTATTTCACACTGGTCGCCGAACGCAGGCTGGGCCGCACCGGCGCGCGGACCTTGCGGCGCAAATATGCGTCAACGGTGTGGCTGGCGGGGTTTCTGATGGCCGTGCCGTTGTCGCTGCCGCTGTTCAACCTGCTGGTGCCGGTGCTGGCGGTCGCGACCTTTACCCATCTGGTGCATCGCCTGTCGGCGCGCGAGGCGGTCTGACACCGCAGCCCGTCCCTTTCCGGCGAAGCCGCACCCCCGCGCGGAACCCGTCTTGCCCCTTTGACAAACTGCCTATATTCCGCGCAGCATGATACCCCCCATGCCCCTAACGACCCAGGTGCGCGCAACGCTCGTTCTGGGTCTGCCGCTGATCGGAAGCCATCTGGCGCAAATGGCGCTGCATGTCGTCGATACCGTGATGATAGGATGGTATGGCATGAATGAACTGGCCGCATTGGTGTTGGGGTCGTCGAGTTTCTTTGTGATCTTCATCATGGGCTCCGGCTTTGCCAAAGCGATCATGCCGCTGGTCGCCGCCGCCAAGGGGCGCGGCGACGAGGCACAGGTGCGGCGCGACACCCGTATGGGGCTTTGGCTGTCGATCGGGTTTGGCGTATTGTGCTATCCGCTGTTCTGGTATTCGGAACCGATTTTGCTGGGGCTGGGGCAAAAACCCGTCGTCGCGGCCCTGTGTCAGGATTTCCTGCGCATCGCCGGGCTTGGGATGATCCCTGCGCTGCTGGTCATGGCGATGAGCAGTTACCTCGCGGCGCTGGAACGGACGCAGATCGTGTTGTGGACGACGATGGCCGCTGTTCTGGTCAATATTGCCATCGCATGGCCGCTGATCTTCGGGCATTGGGGAGCACCGGAGTTGGGCGTGCGCGGCGCGGCGATTGCCTCGCTGACGGTGCAGATCCTGACGTTTGCCGTGCTGGCCGCCTATGCGGGCTGGCTGCCCGAACTGCGGCGCTATCGGCTGTGGCAGCGGTTCTGGCGGCCCGACTGGCAGGCGTTGGAGCAGGTGTTTCGCCTCGGCTGGCCCATCGGTGTGACGGGTCTGGCCGAAAGCGGGCTGTTCATGGCGGCGACGCTGATGATGGGGGCGATAGGGTCGATGGAATTGGCCGCCCACGGGATCGCGATGCAGGTCGCTTCGCTCAGCTTCATGGTGCATGTCGGGCTGTCGAGTGCAGCCACGGTGCGCGTCGGGCGGGCCGATGGCGCCGGCGACGCGCGCGGCCTGCGCGATGCCGCGAAGGTGGCGATTGCGCTGTCGGTGGTATTCGGGCTGATCATGGTGGCGCTGTTCATCGCCTGGCCCCGCCCGATCATCACGGTGTTTCTGGACGCGACCAAGCCTGAATCCGTGGCGATCATCACTTTCGGGACCTCGCTGTTGATCATGGCCGCGCTGTTCCAGATGGCGGATGCCATGCAGGTGATGGCGCTGGGGCTGCTGCGCGGCATTCGGGATACCAGGGTACCGATGGTGGCAGCGACGGTCAGCTATTGGATCATCGGTATCCCGTGCAGCTATGTGCTGGCCTTTCCGCTGGGCTTTGGCGGGATCGGACTGTGGGCGGGACTGGTGATCGGGTTGGTCTTTGCGGCGGCCAGCCTGATGGCGCGGTTCTGGATGCTGGCCCCCCGCGCGTGACGAGGACGCGCGCTGCGCGATGACGTCAGACCACCCTGACCTCGATCATCCTCGGCCCATCGCAGTGAACCTCCAAAGCGACCCGCAACGCCGTCGGGTCCATCGCAATCGACGTGAAGGGCAGGTCGCAGGCGGCGGCAAACGGCTCCATCTTTAACGGCGACGGGGTGCAACCGATGACCGGGGTTCCCGCGCCCGACATCGCCTCGGCAATCTCGCGGAAACCCGCGTTGTTCCACACGACAAAAGTGATGGACAAGCCTTCGTCCACCGCCGTGCGCAATTCGCCGGGCGAAAACTGCAACCCGCCGTCACCGATCAGACAAACGACCGAAGTACCCGGTGCGGCCAATGCCGCCCCCACCGCCGCACCGGGACCAAAGCCCAACGCGCCATAGCCGGTTGCCGCGTTGAACCAGCCTCCGGGGCGGTCGTGATCGTAGAACAGATTGCCCGCATAAACCGGCTGGGTGCTGTCGCCAACGATGATCGACCCCGGCAAGGCGATGCGGATCGCCTCGACCATCGCCAATTGCTGCGGCATTGCGGGGTTCAGCGTCGCCAGTTCCTCCTGCGCCGCCGCGCGCGCCTGCGCCGCGCGCGCGGCCCCGCTGCCGGTACGCGGGCGAACCCGCAAAGCTGCCAGAACCGCCCCCGCCTCGCCGTGCAAGGTCAGGGCGGCGGGGTGGCGGGCCAGTTGGTCCTTGCACACATCGACCCGGATCATCCCCGACAGATCGGGCAACCCGCCGCGCACATACATGTCATAGTCGGTCAGCCCCAGTTCCGTACCCACAGCCAGAACCTGCACCCCAGGCCCGATCAACGCGCGCGGCGCGTCCATCGACATTGACCCCGGCACGGCCAGCGGATGGCCGTGCATCAGGCCCCGCGCATTGACAGTCAGCACCACGGGCGCATCCAGCGCCTCTGCCAGCGCCGTAAGCTCGGCTCCGGCCCGCCGCGCGCCACCCCCGGCCAGAATGACGATACGGGGGGCAGCGTCCAGCAACGCGCCGGCCGTGGCCAACGACTCGGCATCCGGCAAGGCGCGAACCGGCACAGCGGCGGCGTCTGGTTGATCCGGGCAGGGCAGGGGCATCACATCGGTCGGCACCTCGATATGCACCGGGCCGGGGCGACCCGTGGCCATCGTGGCAAAGGCCCAGTCCAGGACCGGTGTCACATCGTCGGCCGACAAGATCTGCCGCGTCGGGCACAGGGCGGCCACCATCCCCGCCTGATCGGGCAATTCATGCAGCAGGCCCAACCCCAGCCCCAGGGATGCCCGCCGGTTGACACCGGAAATCACCAGCACCGGGATGGAATCCTGCCGCGCCTGCGCCATCGCGGTCAGCGTGTTGGTCAACCCCGGCCCGGTGATCACAAAGGCCACTCCGGGCTTGCCTGACACGCGGGCATACCCGTCGGCCATGAACCCCGCCCCCTGTTCGTGCCGCGCAGTGACGTGGCGCACCGGGGATCCGGCCAATCCGCGATACAATTCCACCGTATGCACGCCCGGGATGCCGAACACGATGTCGACCCCCCGCGCCGCCAGCCCGGCCACCAAAGCTTCGCCTACTGTCGTCATCGCACCACTCCTTGCGCAAAGGCCACCATCCGCGCGCAAGCCTCGGCGATCACCTCGTCGGGCTGCGTCAGGCTGACCCGCAGCCAGCCGTCCAGTGCCGCGCCAAAGCTCGTCCCCGGCATCACCGCCACGCCTTGCGCGGCCAGCAAACCCTCGGCAAAGTCGTGCCCGGTCATCCCTGTGCCCCGCACATCGACCAGCGCGAACATCCCCGCATGGGGTTGATTGACCGCCAGCCCCGCGATGCCGTCCAGCCTCCGGTGCATCAACAGCGCACGCGCCTGAAACCGCTGCGCCATCCCTTCGGCGACAGGGGACGGCGCCGAAACCGCCGCCATCGTCATGTCGGCGATGAAGGGCTGGCTGCCGAACAGCATCATCTCGGACAACGGCAGAACCCGCGCGCAGAACTCGGCAGGCCCTACGCACCACCCCGAACGGAACCCCGGCGAGGCATGAGATTTCGAGATGGACGAGGCCACCACCACCCGTTCCGCCAGCGCCGGATCGTCCAGCGGCGAAGCAAAACTGGTGCCCCGAAACACCAGATCCTCATAGACCTCGTCGCACAGGATCCACAGATCATGCTGCACCGCCACAGCCGCCAGTGCCGCGATATCGGCCATATCCAGAACTGCGCCGGTCGGATTGTGCGGCGTGTTCAGGAACAACACGCGGCTGGCAGGCGTGATCCGCGCCGCGACATCCGCCGCCTGCATCTGGAAGCCACGTTCGGGGTGCAGCGGCACCGGGATCATGGTGGCCCCGCTGGCCGAAATCACCCCTTCATAGGTTGCATACATCGGGTCGCCGACCAGAACCTCGTCGCCCGGCCCGACCATCCCGGCCAGCACGGCAAACAGAGTGGTCTGCGTGCCGGGAAAGCACAGCACCTGATCCGGCGTGATCACCCGACCCCGCCGTTCGCTGTAGCGCGCGGCCAGGGCGCGGACCAACCCCGGCTCGCCCCGCCCGTTGGAATAACCGGTGCGCCCCGACTGCATCGACTGCACTGCCGTGTCGATCAACACCTGCGGCGTCGGCACATCCGGCTCGCCGATGGTCAGCGCAATGACCGGCACCCCCGCCGCCTGCATCGCCCGCGCGCGCAGGTGAATGTCCCATTTCGCGCCGCCCAGATGGGCCAGCCGGTCGGTGACCGCTGCATATCTCATGCCGTCTTGTCCTTGATTGCCGCCGCCAGATCGACGCCCAGAATAGCCCCAACCGAAGCCAGCCCGATCCGGACCAACTCGCCTTCGTGAAAACTCTCGCCCAGAACCGAGCCTTCCAGCCACAGCCCGTCAATCACCGCGTTGCAGGCAATCGCATCGGCGCGCAACTGATCAGGATCGGCGGCGCGGGGCAACGCCGCGATCAGCGATTGCAGCAGATCGCGGTAGCCCAGATAGGTCGCGGCGTGCACCTCGCGCATCGCTGCATCACGCTGAAT
>JBBRVJ010000139.1:0-9627 GCA_038246975.1 Rhodobacterales bacterium
AATCGCGCATGACGGCGAAGAGGCGGCCCGCACATGGGCGCAGGGAGTGAAGGACAATCTGGCCCGCGAGCCCGAGGGTGGCGATACCGACCAGTTGCGCGGCATCCTGTCGGGCCAGTGCCCGATCGCCATTTCCAACACCTATTACTTTGCCCGCGCCATCCGCACCGAGGTAGAGGGGCTGACCAAGGCCGATGGTTTCGACCGCATCGGCTGGACCTTCCCCGATCAGGGCGGATATGGCACGCATGTGAACATCTCGGGCGCGGGCGTGGCCGCCAATGCGCCGAACCGCGACAATGCCGTTGCTTTCCTTGAATACCTGGCATCCGATCAGGCGCAGGAATACTTTGCCGATGGCAACGACGAATATCCGGTGGTCGAGGGCGTTGCACTGGCCGCATCGGTCGCAGGTCTTGGCACCTTCACGCGTGACGATCTGAACCTTGCGGAACTGGGCAGAAATCAGGCACTGGCGCAGACGATCTATAACGATCTGGGCTGGAAGTAACGCCCTCTGCCGCGTCTGTATGGTCCAAGCGCCAGACAGACGGGGTTTGACGCAGGTGCCGTTTCTCCGGCATTGAACGGACACCCCCTGATCTGACAGCATAGGCCCGATGACGGTTTCAACAGGCAAAAGAGCCACGGCCCCACCCCCCAGCCGCACCCTGCGTCTGCGGCTGGGGCCGATTGCGGTGCTGGTGGCTGCGATCTGTCTGCTCCCGGTCGTGGCGGTCCTGGTAGCGGCGCTGACCGGCTCGTTTGACACATGGCGCCGATTGGCGGCGACGGTTCTGCCGGGTTACGCCCTCAACACTCTCTTGTTATGCGTGTCGGTGTCGGCGGGGGTGGCGGCTTTGGGCACGGCGGCGGCATGGTTGGTCACGATGACGCGGTTTCCGGGCGTGCGGGTGCTTGAGGTGCTGCTGGCCCTGCCGCTGGCCTTTCCGGCCTATGTATTGGCCTATGCCTATACCGGCTTTCTGTCGCATTCCGGCCCGGTGCAATCGGGCTTGCGCGATGTGATGGGCTGGGGGCCTGCGGATTACTGGTTTCCCGATGTGCGATCCTTGCCGGGGGCGGCGGTCATGCTGATCCTGGTGCTGTATCCTTACGTCTATCTGCTGGCGCGGGCGAGTTTCCTGCAACAATCCGCGTCGACCTTTATCGCAGCGCGCGCATTGGGGCGTGGCCCGTGGTATGCGTTCTGGACCGTCAGCCTGCCGATGGCGCGCCCGGCCATTGCGGGCGGCGCGCTGCTGGCGGTGATGGAGACGCTGGCCGATTTCGGCACGGTCGCGCATTTCGGGGTGCAGACGCTGGCCACTGGCATCTATCAGTCGTGGTTCTCGTTGGGCGACCGCACGGCGGCCGCACAGCTTGCGTTTTGCCTGATGACGGTGGCCCTGTTCGTGACGCTGCTTGACCGGCAAAGCCGGGGCCGTGCGCGCCACAACAACACCGGCAAACGGTTCGAGACTTTGCCCCCGATGCCCTTGCACGGCTGGCGTGCCGCAGGGGCGATTGCGCTGTGCGCGGTGCCCGTGACGCTTGGCTTTGTGCTGCCAGTCATCGTTCTCGCGCAGATGGCCGTGGGCTCGGGGCAGGATATAACCTCGCCGCGCTATCTGCACTTCATCGGCAATTCGCTGACGCTGGCGGGGCTGGCGGCGGCTGTCACCATGGCGGGGGCAATGGCGCTGCGGTTCCATGCGCGGTTCAGGGCCGGGCGCGGCCCCCGCGTCATGGTCGAGATCGCACGCCTTGGCTATGCCGTGCCGGGGGGTGTCATCGCGGTGGGGCTTTTGATCCCTGCCGCGGCCTTTGACAACGGCCTTGATGCCTGGATGCGCGCCAGTTTCGGCGTCTCGACCGGGCTGTTGCTGACCGGGTCGATCGGGCTGTTGCTGGTGGCTTACCTTGTGCGGTTCAGTGCGGCGGCACTTGGGGCGCTGGATGGCGGGTTGGCCCCGGTGCCGCGCACCATCGACCTTGTGGCGCGAACGCTGGGGGCGGGAGTGCCACGCACGATATGGCAGGTGCATCTGCCGATCATGGCGCCTTCGGTCCTGACCGGGGCGCTGATCGTATTCGTCGATGTGATGAAGGAATTGCCCGCAACCCTCATCCTGCGGCCCTTCAACTTCGACACGCTGGCGGTGCAGGCGTTCCGTCTGGCCTCGGACGAGCGGCTGGCCGGGGCTGCGGTGCCCAGCCTGATAATCGTCGCCGCAGGGCTGTTGCCTGTCATGCTGGTGCTGCGAACCATGTCGCGGCGCGGGTCTGCCTGAACAGCGCTGTTCTGCGCGACAGTTGCTTCGGCCTCTGGGTCTTCGGGGAAAGCTTATCCCTTAAGTGCTAAGGCCCAACATGTGGTGGGATGGGCCGTGCCGACCTGACCGCCTCAGGCCGAGGCGGCAAGGCCAAAGCGCTGCACCGCCTCGCGCGCCGAGGCAAAGCGCGCGGCCCAGGCGGCGGGCTGTGGCCGGGGTTGCAAAAGTCTGCCGCTGCGGGGCAGTTGCAGCGGCAGGCCCGCGACATCGGCGGCAAGTGCGGCGGTGCCGAGCGCCGTCAATTCGGGTTGGTCCGAGATCAGCAAGTCGCGACCCAACGTGTCGCAAAGGAACTGGCAGAACCAGGGATTGGCAATCATGCCGCCATCGACCGAGATCGGGTCGCGCAGCGGCTGGCATTCCGCCAGCGCCGCAATAGCTTCGGCCATGCGAAAGGCAACGCCTTCCAGCAGCGCCTGCATCATGTCGGAGGGTCCGGTATCCAGTGCCAACCCCATCCACGCCCCGCGCGCGCGCCGATCCCAATGCGGGCAGGCCAGCCCCGCCAGTGCCGGCACAAAGGCCAGACCCCGCGCAATGGCCGGCTCTGTCTCGAAATGGGTGATCGCGGCAAAGTCGCCGAACAGGCCCAACCCTTGGGCCCAGTTGACCGCTGCCGAAGCCGCATAGACGCCGCCGTCCAGCGCATATGTCGCAGGCTCGCCCCGGCGCGCCCAGGCCAGTGTGGGCAGCGGGCCGTCGGGCCGGTGCAGCCGCACGCCGGTGACCACCAAAGCGAAGGCACCGGTGCCGAAGGTGATCTTGGCGTCACCCGCCACCCGGCAGCCATGACCATAAAGCGAGGCCTGCTGGTCCACGACCGAGGCGGTCAGCGGGATCTGCCTTGAGCCGCAATCGAGCAGACCGAGATCGCCGGTGGTCGGCGTGATGCGGGGCAACGCCTCGATCGGCACGCCGAAAAGTGCGCATAGCTCGGGGTCCCAGGTGCCGCGTTCCAGATCCATCAGGCTGGTGCGTGACGCGGTGGTCGCGTCGGTCTCGAAGCGCCCGGTCAGGACATCGCGGAAATAGGCGTCCGTGGTGCCAAGTCGCAGCCGCCCCTTGGCCGCCAGTTCCGGCGCGCGCGGATTGTTGCGCATGATCCAGCCAAGTTTGGCGGCAGAAAAGTAGGGGTCGAGCGGCAGTCCGGTGCGGGCCATGACCAGCGCCTCGGCCCCGTCGCGGCGCAGCGCCTCGGTCACATCAAGCGTGCGGTCATCTTGCCAGACGATGACGGGCCCGATCGCGTCGCCAGTTGCGCCATCCCAGGCGAGGCAGCTTTCGCCCTGATTGGCCAGACCCACTGCCCGCAGATCCCCGATGCGGCCGGCCGCGGCCAGACAGGCGCGCAGTGCCGCGACAAGCTCGGCCGGATCATGTTCGACCCAGCCGCCTTGCGGATAGATCTGGCGATGCGGCAGGCTGAGCAGCGGTGTCACGCCACCATCGGGGGTCACGATCAGCGCGCGGGTGCTGGTGGTGCCCTGATCGATGGCAAGAACGCTCACGGCTCGGGCTCCAGCGTGATGGTGACGGGTCCTGCGATGCCCTTTGGCAGCGGGATGGTGATCCGGCGTTCGGGTCGGCTTGTGATGCGGTAAGAGACCGGCTGCATCCCTTCGGCGCGGATCATCAAATTGCCGCGCATGGACCGGGTCAGGCGCACCTGAAATTCAGGCAGCGAAGCACCGTCGTTTTCGGGGGTCAGCCGCTGCGGCAAGAGGTATCGCAACCCTTCGCCCGTGGCGCTGACCGCATGATCCTCGCCCGACGGCAGGCCACCCGCAAGTGCGCGGGCAATCACCCGCCCGGCGGCGCGACCTTCGGCCCAGCACCAGCCGGCAGTCTCGATCGGGCGCAGCAGATTGCCGGCGGCGAAATAGCCGCGGTCCGAGCAGCGGCCGAACTGATCGACAGACGGGCCGCCGGTCAGGCGGTCGCTCGCCAGATGGCTGCCCGCCAACAGCGCCGCTTCGGGGCGAAAACCGCCCGAGACGATCACGCCATCCGCTGCTATCCGCCTTTCGCGACCGTCCTGGCTGACAACGATTCCGGTGACCTGATCGCGCCCCTCGATGGCCACGACCGCGGTGTCGAGCAGCACGGGAATCCCAAGCAATCGCGGAAACACAGCGGCTGGCCAGCGGGCGATGGGCCGGGAACCGGGCTCGATCATCGCAACGGGGGCTATGCCAAGATGCCGGCAGGTCATCAGCGCCGAAAAGGCCACAAGCTCGCTGCCCAGCACCACCGGCCGGCGAAACGGGCGCAGGCCGTCCAGATAGACCAACCCTTGCAGCGCTCCGGTCGAAAGCACGCCGCCCGGTTTGGTGCCGCCGATCAGCCGCTGCGCCCGCGAGGCCTCGCGCGCGCCGGTTGCCAGCAACACGGCGCGGGCCGTGATTGCGCCCGGTCCCGTTGGGCCGGTGACGGCAAGGCGGGGCCCGGGATGGAGGGCAGTCACAGTGATGCCGGTATGAATTCCCACGCCCGCAGCCATGGCGGAGGCCACGAGCCGGGCGGCATAATCCGGGCCGCGCAGCAGTCGGCGAAACTCGCGCAAGCCATAGGGATAATGACCGCAATGGCGCGGGATGCCGCCTGCGTTCGCCTCGCGCTCCAGCACCACGACCCGTGCCACGCCTTCGGCACGCAACTCGGTCGCGGCAGCGAGGCCCGCCGGGCCGCCGCCGATAATGACGACATCGGCCTGATCCGGCAGGTCAGCCGACATCGGCCATCGGCTGCGCCAGCCGCCCTTGCGTGATCCGGGCCAGCGCGGCCATGCAATAAAAGCCCTGGCACCGGCCCAACGTGACTCTGGTGCGGCGTTTAAGTCCGGCCAGACTTTGCGCGGCCAGCGGGCCCTCCAGCGCCGCCTCGACCTCGCGTCTGGTGACCAGCTCGCAATGGCAGACAATCCCGCCATGGTCCGGCCTTTGCCAGTCCCGCCCGGACATCTCGCCAAGATTGGCGACTTTGGGCCAAAGCGGGTCGGCCAGTTGCCCTGTCGCCAGACCAAATCCGTTCGCCAGTTCAAGGACATGCCGTGCGATGCCAAGGGCCGCACTCAGGCCGGTCGATCTGATCCCGCCGACAGTGATGTAGTTGCGCCCCGCATGGGCGCGGATCTGGTAATCCTTGAACTCGCTGGCAGGGCGCAGGCCGGCATAAACTGCGGTCACTTCGTGGCCTGCGAGTGCCGGCAGGATCTCGACGCCGCGCTGACGCAGGGCGGCCAGCGTTTCGGGGACCAGAACGGCGGTTTCGCGGTCGTCCTGATCCTCGGCGGTCGGCCCGACCAGCAGATTGCCGAAGACGGTGCGGCAGACGACGATCCCCTTGGTCTTGGCATCCGGAACCGGCAACAGGATATGCCGGGCCAGCGCGGCCGCAGGCTTGTCATAAACGATGAACTGCCCCTTGCGCGGCCTGATGGTGAAATCGCGCCGCCCAAGCAATGCGTCGTCCAGACTGTCGCCATGCAGGCCGGCCGCGTTGATCACCAGCCCCGCCCGGACCTCGCCCTGCGACGTGCGCAGATGCCAGTCGGCGCCGTCGAATTCACCACCCGTCACATGGGCTGCGCGCCTGATCTCCGCGCCATTGGCGATCGCCTGCATGAGATAGGCCAGAGGTGCGGACCAGGGGTCGATCAGCGCCTCGCCCGCGACCCTGAAACCGGACCGGACCGAGGCTGCCAGGTTGGGCTCAAGCGACCGGATCTGGCCCGCCGTCAGCATTTCGACCCCGGGCACGTCATTGGCGCGGGCCTGCTCGATCAGGGCCGGCAGGGCCGCCTCCTGCGCAGCGGTCCAGGCCAGCACCAGCGCGCCGGCGGGGTCGAGCGGCAGGCCAAGCCGGGCATGGATCTCGCGGTACTCGGCATAGCCTGCCGCGACGCAGGCCTGCTCAACCGATCCGGGCGGCGCGTCAAAGCCGGTATGAAGGATCGCGCTGTTGCCCTTGGAGGCGCCGTCAAGGATATCGACCGCCCGTTCCAGCACGGCGACGCGGGCACCGGCAAGGCAAAGACGCCGGGCGATGGCGCAGCCGATCACCCCGGCCCCAACGATAACCGCATCGAACCTGCCCACCAAAGCCGGCTGATCTTGCATCGGGGCGTCATCTGCTGCGGCTTGCATCGCGTTTGCGGCCCTCTGGCACAATCCTGCAGCCCTTCTGGCATGGCTTGACCGTTCAGTCAACCCTTGGGCGAATAGCCGCGTCATACTTGCAGAAGCGGGCGAAAAAATTGTTGACACGGTCACAGTGGCACAGCCTAATTGGCGTGCATCGGGGGGTGGGTTTGAAGCCGAAAGAACGCCAGCAGCGGATCCGCGACGTGATCGGACAGACCGGCGAAATGTCGGTCGAGGCGCTGGTGCGCCATTTCGACGTTTCGGCAGAAACCATCCGCCGCGACCTTGGCCGGCTTGCGCAAAGCGGCGCGCTGCAAAAGGTGCATGGCGGGGCGCGGCGCAACCAGTTGCATGCCGAAGGCAGCTTTCAGGAACGCATGTCCGAACAGGCCGGGGCCAAGGCCGAAATCGCCCGAAAGCTCGCCCGCATGGTCGAACCGGGCGACACGATCTTCATCGACACCGGATCGACAACGCTGATCTGCGCCGAGGCGCTGGCCCAGACCGATGATCTGACAATCATCACCAATTCTCTGCGCATCGCACAGGTCATGGGCCGGACCGGGCGATCGCGAGTCTTTTTACTGGGCGGCAGCTTCAGCCCTGACAATGCCGAAACGCTGGGGCCGCTGGTGATTGACCAGATCGGCCGGTTTCAGGCGGATCATGCCGTGCTGTCGGCGGCAGCCGTCGATGCGAAGGCTGGCGTCACCAATGCGGATTTCGACGAGGCTCAGGTCGCGCGCGCGATGATGGATCGCTCCAGCCATGCCGTGCTGGTTGCCGATCATACCAAATTAGGTCGCAAGGCCGCCTTCCGGATCTGTCGACTCGATGAAGTCGATGTGCTTGTCTGTGACGAAGCGCCCGATGCCGGATTTGCCGGTGCGCTGGCCTTGGCCGGGGTCGAATTGCGATGAGGCCTTGACAGATGGCTGGGGCCAGAGACAAAGCCGGAGCGGGGGACGCTGAGCGATGCTAAGGTTAATGAGAAATTATGTCCGCGTAATTGACCGGCTGGCCGATTACGTGGGATTGGTGGCCATGTATCTGATCTTCGTGATGGTGGCCGTGCTGCTTTTGGACGCGGTCACCCGCAACGTGATCCAGATGCCGCTGCACTGGCCCATCGAACTGGCGCAATTCACGCTGGCCGCCTTCTATTTCATGGGCGGTGCCATGACGATCAAGAACAACAACCATGTGCGCATGGATCTTTTCTATGAAAACCTGTCGGAACGCGGCAAGGCGCGGATGGATCTGGTCACGATGATCTGTCTGATGTTTTATCTTGGCGTGATGCTCTGGGGTTCGATCAGCAGCCTGACCTATGCGATCGAAACCGGCGAGCGGCGCTTTTCGATGTGGAATCCCTCGATGATCCCGATCAAGGCGCTGATGGTGGGCTGTCTCGTCCTCATGCTGCTGCAGACGGTCTCGATGGTATTCAAGCATCTGGCCACGCTGCGCGGGGAGTCCCTTTCGTGACTTACGAAACCATCGCAATCCTTATGTTTCTGTCGATGATGGTCCTGTTGCTGACCGGCCAGCGGGTTTTTGCGGCGATCGGCGCTGTCGCATCGGGCGCGGTTTTGCTGCTGTACGGCACCGGCGGGGTCGAGATCCCGTTCGGCATGGCGTTCAAGCTGTTCAACTGGTTCCCGATGCTCACGCTGCCGCTGTTCATCTACATGGGCTATATCCTGTCGGAATCCGGCATCGCCGAAGATCTTTACAAGATGCTGCATGTCTGGTTCGGCAAGCTGAGCGGTGGACTGGCGATCGGCACCATCGTCTTGATGGTGATCATCTCGGCCATGAACGGCCTGTCGGTGGCGGGGATGGCGATCGGCGCCACCATCGCCTTGCCCGAGATGCTGCGGCGCGGCTACGACAAGGTCTTGATTTCGGGCGTGGTACAGGGTGGATCCTCGCTGGGCATCCTGGTGCCGCCAAGCGTGGTGATGGTGCTTTACGGCATGATCGCGCGGCAGCCGGTCAGCCAGTTGTGGCTGGCGGGGGTGGTGCCGGGCCTGCTCATGGCCACGATGTTCATCATCTACATCTGGGTTCGTTGCCGGATCAACCCCGCGCTCGCGCCGACGGTCAGCGACGAAGAACTCAACATGCCGCTGCGCGAAAAGCTGGCGCTGCTGCATGCCGGGATCCTGCCTTTCCTGATCTTCTTCACCATGACGGGCTTTTTCGTCATGGGCCTGACCAGCCTGGTCGAAAGTGCCGCCGTCGGCGCCACCGCCGCGACGCTGGCCGCGGCCTGGAAACGCAGGCTGTCTTTCCGGGTGATCCACGAAACCGCGCGCAAGACCCTGGCGATCTCGTGCATGTTCCTCTGGTTGATCCTGGCGGCACTGGCCTTTGGCGCGGTCTTTGACGGGATCGGCGCGGTTCGCGCGGTCGAGACGCTGTTCATCACCCGCTGGGATCTGACCCCGTGGCAAGTGATCATCATGATGATGCTCAGCTTCATCGTCATGGGGATGTTCCTGGACGATACCGCCATGCTGGTCATCGTGGCACCGCTGTACATTCCGCTGGTCAAGGGGTTGGATCTGGGCTTTGATGGAACGATGATCTGGTTCGGGGTGCTTTACACCATGACCTGTCAGATCGCCTACATCACTCCGCCTTTCGGCTATAACCTGTTCTTGATGCGCGCGCTTGCGCCGAAGGAAATCACGTTGATCGACATCTATCGCTCGATCTGGCCCTTCGTGTTGATAATGGCGCTGACCATCGCCTTGATCATGATCTTTCCACAGATTGCGCTCTGGCTGCCGCAAACCCTGCTATTGCGATGATATGACAAGACGACAACAACAAGACGGCCTGTCAAGAGGCCGCCGCTGCAACCCAACAACGGAGTAAGCCTGATGACTGACGACAAGAAAACCCCTTCCCCATCGGAGAAGATCCTTTCCAGCCGGCGCCGTTTCATGGCGGCAGCCGGTTTCGGCGGCGCGGCCGCACTCGCCGCGCCCTATGTCAACGCGCAGGCCGCGCCGATCAAATGGCGTCTGCAGACCTATTCCGGCGCACCGCTTGGCGCGCATGTGATCAAGCCGCAGATCGAGGCCTTCAACGCCGCAGCCAATGGCGAGATGGAGATCGAGCTTTACTACGCCGACCAA
>JBBRVJ010000140.1:0-9620 GCA_038246975.1 Rhodobacterales bacterium
GCACGAAGGGCGGTTTCGAGATCATCACCGCCCGCGCCCATTCCGGTGCCGTCCCCCCCGGCGCGGGCAGGATCAGGACCGCTAGTCCTGCCCAGACGAAACTCATTCCCAACGTCACCACAATCGACGGCAGATCGCGCAGATAAATGATCACCCCGATGGCCGCATAGGCCGCAATCGCCGCCAGCAAGATCGCCACCCCCAGCAACGGCGTGTCATGCAGATAGGTGGCCGCGACGCAGGCGACAAAGCTGACAAATGTGCCCATCGACAGATCGAGGTCGTTGACCGCCATGATCAGCATTTGCGCAATCGTCGCCAATGCAATCGGCACTGCCAGATTGAACAGCAGGTTCAGCCCGGTATAGCTCATCGCGCGGGGTTGCAGATAGAATACCCCCGCCAGCAACACCAGCAACGACGCCACGGGGACGGCAAGCCGCAGGGTATCGGTCGAAACCTTCATGCCGCCTCCCCTTCGAAAGAGGCGCGCAGGATGTTGTGTTCGCTGATCGCATCCCCCGTCAGTTCCGCGACAATCGCGCCGTCACGAAACACATAAACCCGGTCGCAAAGCTGCATTTCCTCCATTTCGGTCGAATACCAGACGAAGGTGCGGCCCGCCTCGGCTTCGGACCGGATCATGCCGTAAACCTCGTTCTTGGTGCCGACATCGACGCCGCGCATCGGATCGTCCATCAAGACGACGGGCGCGCGGGTCGACAGGGCACGGGCGAACAGCACCTTTTGCTGATTGCCCCCCGACAGCGACAGGATCGGGTTGTTCATGTCCGGGGTGCGAATCTCGATGCGGGATTTCCATGTGTCGCCCCGCGCCGCCTCGGACTTGTCTTGCAGCAGACCCCGGCGCGACAGGTCGCCCACGGTGGCGACGGTCATGTTCCGCAGAATGCTCCACAATTCGAAAATCCCGTTCTCGCGGCGGTCTCCGGCCACAAAGGTTACGGCGGGGTCGCGGCGCGGCCACCATCGCGGGCTGTGATGATCGAACAGCGCCAGCAGCATCCGCGTCTGACCATGACCACCCAGACCCGCAAGGCCGACGACCTCGCCCTTGCAGGCGCGGAACGGCTGGCCCTTGGGCAGCGCCAAGTCCAGCACAGGTTGCGTCGCGGGCACGACACGGCGCGCGGCGGCTTGATGTTGGGCGGCGCTGCCCATCGCGTCTACCAGGCCTGCGTGATCAAACCCGCCCGCGCTCCGTTCGGCCAAGATCTGTCCGTCCTTCATCACCACGATCCGGCTGGCCGTTTCAAGGATTTCGTTCAGCATGTGCGAGATCAGCACCACCGCGCCACCGCCCGCCACAAACCGGCGAACATGCGCCAGCAACTGCGCCGCAAGCCCTGCGTCCAGCGAAGACGTCGGCTCGTCCAGAATGACCAACCGGGGCGGCTGGCCCGCATCGGAAAACGCCATGGCGATTTCCACCATCTGCCGCTGCGCAATCGACAGCGCCCCGACCTGACCCCCTACGTCGATGCCATGCCCCGGAAAGATCGCATCAAGGCTCGCCGCGATGATGCGCCCGGCGCGACCGCGCCAACCGATGCCGCCCAGATTTCGGTGCATGATCCGGGTGTTCTCGATGATGCTCAGGTTCGGGCACAACGACAGTTCCTGAAACACACAGCGCACCCCCCGGCTGCGCGCAACGCCGATCCCATATGGCGACAGCCGGACACCATCGCTGAAAATCTCGCCGTGTTGCGGGGTCAGCCCGCCGTTGATCACCGACACGATGGTAGATTTTCCGGCCCCATTATGCCCCACCAACCCGATGCACTCGCCCGGCAGGATCGACAGCGAAACTCTATCCAGCGCGCGAACCTCGCCAAACCGCACAGCGGCATTGGCGACTTGCAGCACGGCAGGGGGCGGCAGGCTCATGATGGGCTTCCGTCAGTCATCGCCAGGCAGACCCGCCCCTTGCGCAACAAGGGGCAGGTTGTGTCGACACGCAAAGGCGCGCCGACCTTGGGTTACTTGGCGCCGTCGATCACGGCAATCGCGTCGGCCTGGCTGTATTCTACGTTGGCCACGCCGCCGACCTGGGTGCTGGCCAGATTGTCCTCCAGATTGTCCTGGCTGATGCTCAGGAACGGCACGGTCAAATCCTTGGGCACGTCCTTGCCGTCAAGAATCTGCTGCGCGACCCAGAAGGCCAGCGTCGAAACACCGGGGGCAATCGACACCGACATGGTGGTATAGCCGTTGGCGTCCTTCTGCTCTTTCCACCACTTCAACTCATCCTCGCGGTTGCCCATGATGATGGTCGGCATCGGGCGGTCGGTTGCGGCAATCGCCTGTGCGGCTCCGTAACCGTCACCCCCCTGCGTCACGACGGCCACGATTTCCGGCAACGACGGCAGAATACCCGCGACGGCCTTTTGCGCCACGTCCTGCGCCCAGTCGCCATGCACCGAACCCACCAGCTTGAACTGCGGGAATTGCGCGACGCCCTCACCGATCCCGGCCGAGATTTCGTCATCGACGAACACGCCCGCAAGGCCCCGGATTTCCAGCAGGTTGCCGCCCTCGGGCATCACGCCTGCCAGATACTCCACCTGACTGCGGCCCATTTCCTTGAAGTTCACTGCGATGCGCCAGGCGCACGGCTCGGTCACGATGCCGTCAAACGAGACGACGGTGATCCCTGCGTCGCACGCCTCTTTCACCGCCCCGTTCAGAGCCGTGGGCGAGGCTGCGTTGATCACGATGGCATCGTAGCCCTGCAGAATCATGTTCTGGATCTGGGCTGCCTGCTCGGTCGCCTGATTTTCAGCGGTGGTAAAAGTATCGGCAGCCGCCACAGTGCCATCCGCCACAGCCGGGCCGGTGATCTTTTCCCAGCTTGTCAGCATGGCCTGACGCCAGGAGTTTCCGGCGTAATTGTTTGAAAGTGCAATCTTTTTGGCCGAAGTTTCCGCCAACGCAGGCATAGCCGCAGCCATGAGCGCGGCCGAGGCCAGCAACATCGTTCTGGTCGTCATGTCTCTCTCCCTAACTTTGCTGCACAAATGGCAGCGCTGCTGGCCCCCCGTCCCGGGCGACCAAATTCGGCTTTTCTTGGTGCTGCGGTTCCTCCACTCAGCAGGGTCAAGGATGGGATAGAATATTCCGTCTGTATAGGGTTTTTAAGACAACCCGTTTCCGGGATCTCCCCCTTTTTCTGCGGGGTCCGGCAGTGGCTTCGATCACATCCGTGGACCTCGCTGGCTGGCACGCAGAAAGCGGCACGCTGACAAGCAGAAAACGGCACACGGACGGTTGCGGCCCAGACGGAACGGCAGGTTCAAGACTACCCGTGTCCCGGCGTCACCGAACGGGACCCTTGCACCGGCAATCCTGGAAAAAGCGTCAGGGCAAATTTGCTGCAAGACAAGCCCGATCCATGCCGCAGGCCGCAAAAAGCTCACAAAGGTCGGCTGGCGAATTGCCCTCGATCCCGCTCATGCCCCGTCCCGGTGATCGCGCCCACAGGGTCACGATCTATGCCCCCGGTCAGCGGACCCACGTTGCCGCGACCTTTGTCGCAATCAAGCAAAAGGCGGGCTTCGCGGAATATGCCGAAATGACCTGCGCCCTGCCGCCGTCCGCCCAGCCGGATTGCGTGATCGACCGTACCGCGCTGACCTCGGCCGAGATCTGCTCCGCTCTGTGCACCCGGTCCCGAACCTCGGAGTTCACGGTTGTGCTCCCGGCAAATACGTTGGAAACGGTATTGACCGACAGGCCCACCGCCTGCGCTACCGTAAGGATCGCAAGCTTTGCGCGACCCAATTGAACGCCTGCCAGACGTTTCATCGCACCTTGATTTGACACATGGATCGGAAAATCCTTGAACAGTCTGCCGCAATGCCGGGAAAACAGTCCCGGAGGAAGTGGCAGCGCAACCCGGTCAGACACATGCAGTGTGCGGACCTCATGGCAAAGGATTGCGGGGCGCTGCCTTTTCGGCGCCCTGACGACGGATCAACGACGGCAATCCGATGGACAAAGTCATTTTCCAGTTCACGGTTTCGGTCTGGTCTTTCGACGTAAACCGGGCCTAACCTTGGCACACCAACCCACTTTCCCAGCACAGCCCGTTCTGGATCGTCTCGCCAGACCCCGACCCCGGATCAGCCCATGTCCAACCTGTCTTTCCCCACCAAAAGCCAAGATTCGAAGCCAGTGAACGGAAGGAATTGTAACGACCTGATCGACGGTTTGCCACCGATGGCCGGGAGGATCTGGGTGAGCCTCACGAAAAGAATGTCGCAGCCATGACCGACCGATTGGCCGACAAGCGCATCTTCCTGACCGGTGCCGCCCAAGGGATCGGCCTCGCCATCGCCGAGTCTTGCCTGGCCGAGGGCGCATCGCTGTTTCTGGTCGACCTTGACGCGCCGCTTCTGGCCGAAACGGTCAAGCGGCTGAATGCCGGATCCCGCGTCAGGTATGCGGTGGCCGATATCGCGGATGCCGCCGCGATTGCGGCCGCGGTTGATACGGCGCGGCACAGCATCGGGCCGGTCAACGCGCTGATCAACAACGCCGGGATCAATGTGTTCAGCGCACCCCTCGATTGCACCGATGCCGAATGGGAGCGGTGTTTCAACGTGAACCTGAAAGGTGCGTGGAACTGTTGCCGGGCCGTCCTGCCGGGGCTGATCGCACAGGGGGGTGGGGTGATCCTCAACATCGCCTCGACCCACAGTTTCAACATCATCCCGCTTACGTTTCCGTATCCGCTGGCCAAACACGCGCTGTTGGGTCTCACGAAATCGCTGGCGCTGGAATATGCAGCCCAAGGGGTGCGGGTGAATGCGCTGGCGCCGGGCTATGTCGAGACGCAAAAGAACGTCGATTGGTGGAACAGCTTTCCTGACCCGGTCAAGGCCCGTGCCGCCACCATGGCGCTGCACCCCGGCGGGCGGATTGCCCAACCCGCCGAAATCGCCAAGGCCGCGGTCTTCATGATCTCGGACGAGACGCCTTTCATGAATGCGGCCTGCCTTGTGGTGGATGGCGGCCTCAGCAACCTGCAACACGGCTGAAGGAAACCGATATGAAGATCACCGCACTCAAGACCTTCATCGTGCCGCCGCGCTGGCTGTTTCTGAAGGTCGAAACCGACGAAGGCATCTCAGGCTGGGGTGAGCCGGTGCTGGAGGGTCACGCCGAAACGCTGGCCGCCAAGATCCGCGAGTTGGAAGGCTTTCTGATCGGGCGCGATCCGATGCTGATCGAAGACACTTGGCAGATGATCTATCGCAACGGCTGCTATCGCGGCGGGCCGGTCTTGATGAGTGCGATGTCGGGCATCGACATGGCGCTGTGGGATATCAAGGGCAAGGCTTACGGCCAGCCGATCCATGCGCTGCTGGGCGGCAAGGTGCGCGACCGGGTGCGCAGCTATCGCTGGATCGGGGGCGACCGGCCTGCGAACCTGATTGCCGAGGCGCGGGCGTTGATCGAGGCAGGCTATGACGCCTGCAAGTTCAACGTCACCGAAGAGCTGCAATACATCGACAGCTACCGCAAGGTGGACGGCATCCTGCGCCGGTTATTCGCTCTTCGCGAGGCCGTTGGCACCACGATGGACCTTGCCTTCGATTTCCACGGCCGGGTGCATCTGCCGATGGCGCGGGTGCTGTTGAAAGAGATGGAGCCGCTGCGCCCCATGTTTGTCGAGGATGCGGTGGTGTCGGCCCATGTCGATGCGATGGCCGATCTGCAACGCGCCACCTCGATCACGCTCTGCATCGGAGAGCGGCTGCACTCGCGCTATGACTTTCGCGCGGTGTTCGAAAAGCGGGCGGCGGGATTGATCAACCCCGACACCGCCCATGTCGGCGGGATATCCGAGATGGTCAGGATTGGTCATATGGCCGAGGCCTATGACATCGGCATGGCCCCGCATTGCCCGCTGGGGCCGATTGCGCTGGCGGCCTGTCTGCAAGTCGATGCGATCTGCTACAACGCCGTCATTCAGGAACAGAGCCTTGGCATCCATTATAATCAGGGCGGCGATCTGAACGACTATCTGGTGCCCGAAAGCCGTTTCCGGGTCGAGGCGGGATTTCTGCCGATCCCGGATGGGCCGGGGCTTGGCATCACGCTGGACGAGGCGGTGATCGAAGAACGCGCCCGAACCGGGCATAGCTGGCGGGCACCGGTCTGGCGGCATGCCGACGGTTCCATAGCGGATTGGTGAGCGATATGACCGAATTTCACGGCATCCACGCCATTCTTTACGCCCTGTTCGACGCGCAGGAACGCCTGGACCGCGACGCGATGCGCCGTCAGGTGCAGGTCTGCCTTGCGGCGGGGGTGCATGGGATGGCCGCCCTTGGCCTTGCCACCGAAGTCGGCAAATTGTCCGAAGCCGAACGGCGCTGCATCATGGACTGGGCGGCCGAAGACACCGAAGGCCGGGTACCGCTGGCCCTGACGATCTGCGGCGCTTCGGTTGCCGAACAGACGGCACAGGTGCGACATGCCGAAGGCGTGGGGGCCGATTGGGTGATCCTGCAGCCGCCGATGGTCGGCACCTACGGGGCAGCGGAATACATCCGCTTCTTCGGCCGCGTGGCGGACACCACCAGCCTGCCTGTCGCGATCCAGAACGCGCCTGCCTTCATGGGGCGGGGGCTGTCGACCGCCGACATTGCCGATCTGGTCCGGCAGCACCCGAATATCCGGCTGGTCAAAGGCGAGGGCCCGGTCGCCGACATCGCGGGCCTTATTGCGGCCACCGAAGGGCGGCTTCCGGTGTTCAACGGGCGCGCCGGGATGGAATTGGTCGACAACTTCCGCATCGGCTGCCAAGGGTTGATTCTGGCACCTGATTGCATCGATCATGCGGTGCGCGCCTATGAGGCTTGGCGCCGCGGAGACGAGGCGGGGGCTGAGACGGCCTATCGCCGTATGCTTCCTGCCGTGGTTTTCACCATGCAGGGGCTGGAAAACCTGATCTGCTACGGCAAACGTCTGTTCGGCCTGCGCGCCGGTCTTGATATCCACGATCGCGCCCCGGCCCTGCGCCCGAACGACGCCGGACTGGCCATGACCCGCCGCTTCGCCGCCGACCTGGGAGAGATGACCGCCTGATTCCGCGTCAGATGTGTCTTACCGGTGATTGGCTGCTACAACCTCGACCAGTGGATGTCTCTGCCGGGTGTCGTCGAAGGAATGCGAACCCCCTCCGGCCCGCAGTCAAGCCATTCCGTCATTTGTCAAGAACGCGAACTGCGTCTGAACGCATTAGCCCTCAGGCATGGTGACTGCGACCATGAGCGCCTTTTTCAGCATCCATATGTCCCCGGTGATCCGAGCCACCGCGCCAATGATCGAGGGCTGGCTGGCGGCAGGCTACGATCTCGACGCCGACATCCTGCCGGTGCTGCAAGCCTGCGACCTTCGCAAGCGCGACAGCCCGAACCGGATATGGGCGTATTCCACGCCAGCGATCACAAGGGGGTCAGGCCACTGGTTTGGCGCGGGCGGCGTAGGTTGCAACCGGCTGCGCGTAGCCTTTAAGTTGGCGGGGTTCCTGCGCGTCGAACACAACGGCGGCGTTGGCGTTCAGCGTTGCGTCGCGGATGGCGGTGTTGACCAGAATCTGGCCCCCCGGCGCTGCCGAACACAGGCGGGCGGCGAGATTGACGGTGGACCCCAGCACGGTGAAATCCATTCGGTCCTGCGCGCCCATCGCACCCAGCACCACCTCGCCCGAGGCGATGCCGATCCCTATGGTCAGGTTCCAGTCGGGATGTTCGGCCAGCAGAACCTGCATGTTGCGTTGAATCTCGATGCCGCAATCCACCGCGCGCCGCTCCATGCCTGGGCCATCGAAGATCGCCACGATTTCGTCGCCAACGAACTTGTCGACATCGCCTTGGTGAGCGCGGATGGTCTGGGTCTGGCTGTCGAGATACAGGTTCAGCATATCGACCACGACTTCGGGGGCGACCTGTTCGGAAAAGGCGGTATAGCCGCGTATATCCGAAAACAGGATGGCGAGGTGCCGGCGTTCTCCGACCCGCGCCACCCCGGCAGCATCGGCGCGGCGGATGGCGGACACAGTGCCTTGGCTGACGAATTTCATCAATTCGATCCGTTCGTTCAACTCGCCGATCATCGCGTTGAAGCGCAGGGCGAGGTCGCCGATTTCATCGCGCACCCGGCTGACCGGCAGGCGGACCGAGAGGTTGCCTTGCCCTACGTCGCGCGCCGCCTGTCCGATGCGCAGGATGGGGCGGGTCAGGCCTTGAGCAAAAATCAGCGCGCCAAGGCCAGCAACCGCAAAACCTATACCCGCGACGATCGCGGTGGCACGGGTCATCTGATCGACCACGCCGTAGGCGCTGTCTTCGCCGAGTTCGGTGATGACGGCCCAAGGGAAGGTTTCCGAAAAGGCGTAGGCACCCAGCATCCGGGTGCCATCGGCGCGGACGTAAGGTTGCAGGGCGACGGCTTGGGCATTGGTGCCGATCAGTGTTTGTGCATCCGCCACGATGGCCCGGTCGGTCAATATCGCGGTGCGGGATTGCAATTGCGCCATCCCCGTTGCGTCTATCAGGGAAATCTCGCCGCGCGCGGCAAAGGGATGACGGTCGCGCAGTTTGATGAGCGCGGACAGATCAATCTGCGCCGACAGGGTGACGGGGCGGCCAGCGATCTGGGTTTTCAACGGCAAGACCAGCAGCGCCAGCCAGTCGCCCGTCTGTTCGATCTGCCGCACGATGGGTTGTTCGAACCGCTGGTTGCGCGCGATCAGTTGTGCCTCGCCCACCTCCAGCCGTAACACGCTCAGCGGGTCGATGCCGGTCAGTTCCAACTGCCGCACGTAGGCGCTGTCGGTGATCAGGATCGGCAGGTTGGACCCCGCAACGGTCAGTTGCAGCGCCTTGACGGCAGGCAATTGCGCAATGCCGAGGGTCAGCAGCGAGATTTTCTGCGGCACGTCCAGATCGGGACTGTCCACCCCGTTGCGGATCACTTGCAGCGGGGCCAGCAGTTGCCCGCGCCAGGTGCTGTCCAGATCAACGGCGAGTTGGGCCGCCACGGCGGTCAACTCCTCGTTCGCGGCGCTGATCAACTCGTCGCGGGTGATCCGGATCAGGTTGTTGCCAACCAGCCCCAACGGCACGAGGGCCAGGAGCACGGCGAAAAGGAAGAACTTGACGCGAAGGGGAAACCACATGACGCAACCCTAGGCGGGGTTGTTTCGGGCGGCAAGAGTTTCAGATGGTTTGGCTATTCCCGCGCCAATGCCTTGATCGCCGCGCTGTCCGTTGCAATCCCGCAGGCAAGGCCGGTGCTGTCGCGGGCGGTGACGGTTACCGCGTAGTCGCCGGGTTTGGTGTAGGCGTGGCTGACGGTACCGCCTTGCGCCTGCGCCATGTCGCCGAAGTCCCACGTCAGGGTCAGGCCGTCGCCGTCGGGGTCGGTCGTCCCCGCAGCGGTAAAGCGCAGGTCGTCGTGCGCCGCACCGATCAGTACCTCGCGGTCGGGGCCTGCATCGACGGTGGGGGTGCCGTTGACCTTGATGCGCGCGGTGTCTTCGCCCGCCTGACAAGCAGCAGCGCCGCTGTTGTCGGTCACGGTCA
>JBBRVJ010000141.1:0-9589 GCA_038246975.1 Rhodobacterales bacterium
GGGACACTCGGGTTTTGATTTTTTTGGATTTTTTGGATAGGTGGCAGCCCGTAGGGGAGTTGAACCCCTCTTCCCAGGTTGAAAACCTGGTGTCCTAACCGATAGACGAACGGGCCGCTGGACAGTGGCGGGTGTCTAATCGGGTGGGGGCGGCTGTGCAAGGGGAAAAATGATCAGACCCTTGCGGCATCTTCCAGCCGCATCTGCACCTTGCTGCGCCCGTTCCAGTGGTTGATCTCCAGCCTTCCGGCCAGATGGAACCTTTGATGCCCTGCGTCCAGCAGGGCGGGGCCGATCTGGCTGTCGAATGCGCCGAAGGCGATAGCCTCGACCCGCTCCACTGACCCGCCGAAGTTGACGCGCAGGTGGGTTTCGCCGATGCGCCGCGCGGTGACCATCTGATCGGCAAAGGCAAAACGGGGGGCGGGGGCGCTGGCGCCGAAGGGGCCCGCGCTCTCGATCTGATCGACCAGCGCCGGGGTCGCGGCACCGGGCATCAGGATGCTGTCGATCCGGAGATCTTCGTGCCCGCCGGCCCCTGCGCCCTGTTTGGCCAGCAGGTCGGCCAGCCGGGCCATCGCTGCCTCGATGCGGTCTTCGGCGACGGTCAGCCCTGCGGCCATGCGGTGCCCGCCGCCTTTGATCAGCAGGCCCTCGGCGGCCAGTCGCTGCACCGCCGCGCCAAGGTCGACGCCCGAGACGGACCGGGCCGAGCCTTTGCCGATGCCATCTTCGACCCCGATCACGACCGCCGGGCGGTGGGCGGCCTCTTTTAGCCGGGCTGCGACAATGCCCACCACGCCGGGATGCCAGCCCGCCCCCGCGGCCCAGACCAAAGGGCCGTCCAGGCCGCGTTCGGTGGCCTGCGCCAGCGCCAGTTCACGGACCCGCGCTTCGATGTCGCGGCGTTCGGTGTTCAGCGCGTCGAGCCGTTGGGCCAGTGCCACCGCCTCGTGCGGGTCATCTGTCGCCAGCAGCCGCGCGCCAAGGTCGGCGGCCCCGATCCGCCCGCCCGCGTTGACCCGTGGCCCCAGGAGAAATCCCAGCGCATAAGTGTTGGGGGCCTGATCCATCCGCGCCACATCGGCCAATGCGCGCAGCCCCACCCGGTCGCGCCGCGCCATTACCTTCAACCCCTGTCGCACCAGCGCGCGGTTGACGCCGATCAACGGCGCGACGTCGGCCACCGTGGCCAGCGCCACAAGGTCCAGCATTGCCATGAGGTCGGGGCCTTGCACACCGTCGCCGCGCAACTGGCGGTTCGCCTCGACCAGCAGCAGGAACACAACGCCTGCCGCGCAGAGGTGGCCCAGCGATCCATCCTCGTCCTGCCGGTTGGGGTTCACCACGGCCAGCGCGGGGGGCAGGGTTTCCGCGCCAAGGTGATGGTCCAGCACCACGACATCACAGCCCGCCGCCGCAATAGGCTCGTGGGACAGCGTTCCGCAATCGACGCAAACGATCAGGTCATGCGCTGCGCCCAAGCCCGCCATCGCGGCCACGTTGGGGCCGTAGCCTTCGTCGATGCGGTCGGGGATATAGAGCGTCGCCTGCCGCCCAAATGCGCGCAGCCAGATGATCAGCAGCGCCGCCGACGCGCCGCCATCGACGTCATAATCGGCGAAGACCGCAATCCGTTGCCGCCCGGTGACGGCCGCCCGCAACCGGGCAGCCGCCCGGCCCATATCGCGCAGCAGCAGCGGGTCAGGCAGCAGGTCGCGCAGGTGCGGGGCGAGGAAGGCCACGGCGTCCTGCGCGCCCACGCCGCGCGCGGCGAGGCTGGCGCACAGTGACAGCGGCAGGCGAGTGGCCTGCGCCATCGCTTCGGCCAGACGGTCCACCTCGGCATCCGGACCGCGCCAGCGCCGTCCGGTCAGCGAGGTTTCGACGTTCAGAAAGGCGCGCTCTGTCATGCCCCCTGATGCCGCAACCGACCCCGGCCTGCAAGCGGGTCAGCGCACGGGGCTGCGATAGGTCATCCGCCGCACCGATCCGGTTTTCGACCGCATCAGCAGAGTTTCGGTTGTCACCCAGCCCGGTTCGCGCTTGATCCCCGACAAGATCGACCCGCCGGTGACGCCGGTTGCGGCAAAGATCACGTCGGCACGCACCAGATCGTCGCGGGTGTAGATGCGGTTCAGATCGGTGATCCCGGCGCGGAGGGCGCGGCCCCGTTCGTCATCATTGCGAAACAGCAACTGCGCGTAAATCTGTCCGCCCATGCATTTCAGGGCGGCTGCGGCCAGAACGCCTTCGGGCGCGCCGCCGGAGCCCATGTACATGTCGATCCCGGTGATATGGGCCTCGGCACAGTGGATGATGCCAGCGACGTCGCCGTCGGTAATCAGGCGGATGGCGGCCCCGGTGCGGCGGATTTCCTCGATCATTGCCTCGTGGCGCGGACGTTCCAGTACGCAGACGGTGATATCGGATGCCACCCCGCCCTTGGCCCTTGCCAGCGCATGAACCCGCTCGGTGGGCGACATGGCAAGGGTTACCGTGTCGACCGCATAGCCCGGCCCGATCGCCAGCTTTTCCATATAGACATCGGGCGCATGCAGCAGGGTGCCGCGCGGGGCCATGGCGATGACGGTCAGGGCGTTGGGCATGTCCTTGGCGGTCAGCGTGGTGCCTTCCAGCGGGTCCAGCGCAATATCGACGGCGGGGCCGTGGCCGGTGCCGACCTCTTCGCCGATGAACAGCATCGGGGCTTCGTCGCGCTCACCTTCGCCGATCACCACGACGCCTGCGATGTCCAAAAGGTTCAACTGCTGGCGCATCGCATTGACCGCCGCAAGGTCCGCCGCCTTTTCATCGCCCCGCCCGATCAGCGCCGCCGAGGCCAGCGCCGCCGCCTCTGACACACGGGCAAGGCCCAGCGACAAGAGACGGTCCTGAAATTGAGAGGCGTCGGTCATGTGCGATTCCTTTTGGCATGGGCCAAGCTCCGTTTCCCTTAGCCCGCCACCCCGGTCTGCCACAAGCGGCTTGCCGCGACGGCTAAAAACATGCAGCCGGAAACTGCTTGTCCTGCCGCGGGGGTTGTGGGACGCTTTGGGGCAGCCATTTACAGCCATCTGGAGAGTCGTCGGAAAATGCCTCTGACATACCTCGTCATCGGAATGAGTCATGTGGGCGCGCTGATCCGGGCCGCGTCAGACCCCGAGCGGCCTGCATTCAGGATCGTCAATCTGCGGCATGAAAAGGCCGATATCGCCCGCGATGCTGAGGCGCGCAAGGCGATGGTCAGCCGGATTGCCAAGGCGGACGTGCTGTGCTTTGCGCTGGAGGGCAACTTTCACAATGTCCTGTCCTTGATGAACGATCCCGAGCCGTTCTTCATGGTGCCGTCTGCGCCGCAGGGGCATTTCGTGCCGCAAGACATGATGCAGGCGCATATCGACGCGCGGCACCAGCGGACGCTGCGGTTGGCGCAGACGATTGCCGAGATGTTTCCGGCCAGGCTGCGCATCGTTCTGGACCCGCCGCCGCCTGCAGGGGATGCGGCGCATATTGCCCGCTATCCGGGCGTCTTTGTCGACAAGATCGGCCATGGCGTCTCGCCTGCCGCGCTGCGGGTGGCGATGTATGGTCTCCAGTCGGCCATGTTCCGCGCTCATGCCAAGGTGCTTGACGCGGCGTTTTTGCCGTCGCCGATCGCTGCGCGCGATGACGCGGGGATGTTGGCGGCGCGTTACTGGAATACCGACCCGACACATGGCAATGCCGCCTATGGGCAGCTGGTGCTGGACGGAATCGAGGCTCTGGCCTTGCAAACGATGGGGGAAACCGCATGAAACGCAGAAACCCCTATATTGGCCTGCCGGACCGCCAGTTCTGGAAGAATGATCCCGGCATTGCCGATCCGCTGGCGTTCGATCCGGTGTCGGAGGTGCCGTTCAAGATATCGCGGACCGACAAGGTGGTGACGGCGGGCAGTTGCTTTGCCCAGCATCTGGCGCATGGGTTGGTGAAATCTGGCTTCAACCACTTTGTCAGCGAAACCGCGCATCCGCTCTTTGATCCGTCGCTGGCGACCCAGTTCAACTATGGGGCGTTTTCGGCGCGCTATGGCAATGTTTATACTACCCGGCAGTTTCTGCAGTTGTTGCAGCGCGCCTATGGCACGTTTCAGCCGCTTGCTACCCATTGGCCCAAACCGGGAAGCCCGACCCGCGTGGTGGACCCGTTTCGCCCGCAGATCCAGCCTGACGGCTTCGTGTCGCCCGAGGAATTGGCCGCCGACCGGGTTCAGCATTTCGCAGCCATTCGTCGCGCGGTCGGGGAATGCGATGTGATGGTCTTTACGCTGGGTCTGACCGAATGTTGGGAAGACACGCGGGACGGCGCGATTTATCCTCTGGCACCCGGCGTGGCAGGGGGGACCTATGACCCCGATCAGGTGCGGTTCCGCAATTTCGACGTGGCAGAATCGCTGGCCGACCTGATGGAGGCCTTGACGTTTGTCCGCGCCAGAAACCCCGGCGTTCGGCTGTTGCTGACGGTTTCTCCGGTGCCGCTGAATGCTACGTTTGAGGATCGGCATGTTTTTGTGGCAACTGCCCTGTCGAAGGCGGTGCTGCGGGTGGTTGCCGACACCGCGGCGCGGAGCCTGCCGCTGTGCGCCTATTTTCCGTCGTATGAAATCATCACCTCGCCGCAGGTGCGGGGCCGTTACTTCGGCCCTGACTGCCGTGAGGTGCTGGCCGAAGGGGTGGCGCATGTGATGCGCACCTTCTTTGCCCATTTCGCCGAGGATGCACCGCCGGTGGTCGCCGAAAAGCAGCGCCCGCCCGTTGCCGCTTCCCCAGCCGATCACCGGGCCGAGATGGAGCGTCTGATCGACGTTCTGTGCGACGAAGAAGCGATCACCAACCGCTGATCAGACTTCCTCGATTCGCAGCGCAACAGGTGCGCCGACCAGAACGCCTGTGCCACCGAACAGCGTCATCGCGTGCGAGATGTCATCGCGCGTCGCTTTGTGCGTCACGATCAGGACGGGGGCGTTGACGCCTTCGTGGCCGTATTGGCGCATCTGGTCGATGGAGACGCCTGCTTCGCCCAGACAGGTGGCGATCTTGGCCAGCGCGCCGGGTTTGTCGAGCAATGTCATCCGCAGGTAATGCGGCGCGGGCGTGGCCGTGCTGGCCGCGATGGGTTTGGCAAGGCTGGTGGCGGGTTGGCCGAACACCGGGCCGCGATGCCCGCGCGCAAGGTCGATCACGTCGCCCATGATGGCGCTGGCGGTCGGGCCCATGCCGGCCCCCGGCCCGCGCAGCACGATCTGGCCGACAGAATCGCCTTCCAGGACCACCATGTTGGTGCCGCCCTGCAACTGGCCCAGCGGGCTGTCGGCGGGGACAAGGCAGGGCGTCATCCGCTGTTCCAGACCGCGCCCGGTCATTTGCGCCACGCCCAGCAGCTTGATCCGGTAACCCATGTCGGCGGCTAGGCGGATGTCGTCGATGCTGATCGCGCCGATCCCTTCCAACTCCACCTCGTCAAAGGCGACCTGCGTGCCGAAGGCAATTGCAGCCAGCAGACTGAGCTTGTGGCCCGCGTCGATACCGCCCACGTCGAGATTGGGGTCCGCCTCCAGATAACCCAGCGCGCGGGCTTCCTCGAACACCTGCGGGTAGGGCAGACCGGCGCTTTGCATCCGGGTCAGGATATAGTTGCAGGTTCCGTTCATCACACCCATCACGCGGCGCATCCGGTTGGCGGCAAGGCCTTCGGTCAGTGCCTTGATCACCGGGATGCCGCCCGCCACCGCCGCCTCGAACCGGATGCATCGGCCTGCCGCCTCGGCCGTCAGGGCAAGCGCGTGGCCGTGATGCGCAAGCAGCGCCTTGTTGGCTGTCACCATGTCCTTGCCCGCCGCAAGGGCGGCTTCGGAGGCCAGTTTGGCGGGACCGTCGTGACCGCCCATTACCTCGATGAACACATCGACATCGGCGCGCTGCGCAAGTGCCACGGGATCGGCTTCCCAAGCATAACCCGAAAGGTCTGCGCCGCGATCCTTTGTGCGGTCGCGGGCCGAGACGGCGGTGATCACGATCTCCCGTCCGGCTCGCGCGGCGATCAGGGCGGCGTGATCCTGCACGATTCTGACCACGCCCATGCCTACGGTGCCCAGACCCGCAATTCCCACACGCAACGGGCCACAAACCCCTTCAAGCGGCATCGACAGACTCCCCAAGGCCAGATCATTGGCCCGCCTGTTAGCGGTTTCGCGCCGCCTCTGCAACGCGCGGCTAGGGGGTCGCCGCCCGTCCGCGCAACGCGGCGGCCCGTGCCGCCAGCGCATCGCCCCGCGCCTGTGCCTGCGGGGCAGGGGCGTCGAGCAATCCATCCAGCGGGATCAGCGCGGGCGCGGACCCGGTGATATTGCGCGAAGCGGCGTCAACCTCGGGGAAGTCCGTGCAGGCCGACAAGAGCAGGACAAGGATCATCGGGGCGATTTTCATGGGCACGACCTTAGCCGGCCGGACCCTGTGCGAACACCCCCGCGTTGCGCGGGTCCGAAAGAATCGTCGGGGTGCGGCTGCTCGGCCGTGTCAGGAACAGACGTAGCCCTGCATGCAGATGCGCGGCATGAACCGGGGGCGCGTCACGATGAACTGGCTCAGTGTCATGTCCGATACGCCGACGTTGAAGGTCGGCACATAAGCCACCGCGACCTCGACGATCACCACATAGTCGCCATCGGCCATCGTCGGGATCTGGCCTGCAAAAGCCTGCAACGAACTGGTGGTCAACGGTGCCATCGTGTTGCCCGGTGACAAGGACCAATGCACCTCGTTCCGGTTGTCGACCTCGTCGAACGTGACGCTGGTCACGCGCATCGCCACGTCCTGATCTTCATCGACCAGACGTTCCAGGATGGTGTCCATTCCGGTGATATAGGCCGGAGAGATCGTCGCCATTTCGCGCGAGATCATGTCGGACACGGTATAGGCAGCCTTTTGCACGGTGTTGATCGACCGGAACGCATCCCAATAGACGAACAGCGCGATATAGGCCCACAGCATGAAGGGCAGCACAATGACCGCTTCGGCGATCAGGCCGCCGCGATCTTCGCGTCCGAAGCGCTTGAGGCGGATCAACAGATGTCGCATTACATCCTCCATCAGATCGGTTCCGTTACAAAAGCGGTTTCGGTGACCATGCCAAGCCCGCCGCCCGCATCCTTGGGCAGGCCGAGGCCGATTCCCGTGGTCGGAAAGATCAGGTCCTGAATGATGCAGACCCGCATCAGCATCACGTCGTTCTGCTGGCCGATCTGCAGGGTCAGGACCGGTTGAACCTCCTCTTCGCGGTTCACGCATGAGATTCTGGTTGCGGGCATGGCAAAGGTCAATGTGCTGACGCGTGTCATCTCGATCATGATGTTCGCCTCGCAATTGGCGAAGATGATGGTGCGCGAACAGATTTCGGATTTCAGCTCGTCCGCATCGACGCCCGGATAATGCCCCAAGCGCAGGTTGCGCATCGTCATGTCGACCGACTGCTCCAGCAGGATCGACCGCACCATCAGCAGCCCGCTTTCAAACGAGGCCATGAAGATGGTCAGCAGAATCGGGATGACCAGCACGAATTCCATCGAGGCGGTGCCATCCTCGGACCGCACGCGGGTGAACAGGCGGCGGAACAGGCCGGGTCTGGCGGCGGTTTTCGTGCGGGGGGTCGCAGAAGGAGGCGCAAAAGGGGTCGCGGCGGTTGTCATTGGGTCAACCTCAACTGACTGATGTTGCTGGCGATGGCACGGAACGCGGTGGTGATCTGCAACCCGGTTGCGTTGAAGTAATGCGACGACGACGAAGCGCACGCCGAAATCTGCGCGGCGCCATTGGTCGGGGCTTCGAAGGCGATGCCATACACGATCACGCCATTCGTCTTGGCCAGCGTACAGGACTGCTGCAACTGGGTGTTCATCGTGCCTGCGGACGCATTGTTTGACCGGAAAAGGTTCATCGTGTTCGTGTAAGATGTGTTACGGGTTGCATCCGTCGTTCCCAAGGCGCGGGCGTACAACTGCCACGCCACCCAGGTTTGCCGCTGCGCCGACCAGACGCTCTGCCATGTCTGCTGCACAACCCCCGATCCGGAATTCCACGCGGTTGCCTGCCATGTGCCCAGATGTGGCACCCAGTGCTGGTTGGGGGCGGGCCGGGTGGTATGCAGGATGGAATAGTTGCCGTCCCCGGTTGACCGCCAGATCGGTGCCGTCCCGGTCTTGTACGGGTTGTTGGTCAGGGGGTGTGCCACATGTTCACCGTCCGTCATCAATACGATGACCTTCATCGCCTCCTGATCGGTCCAGTCGAACGGGCGGCCACTGTACTTGGCCGGAATGGCACCTTGGGTGATCAACTCGTTGAACATCCCGCGCGCACCAGGTTCGATCAGGGCAGTGGCCCATTTCATGCCCAGCATGATCGAGGTGTTGCCGTCCGCCACCAGCGCATTGATCTGCGCCTTCAAAACGGTCACGTTATTCGACGGCAAGCGCACGATATTGGCGACCGTGTTGCGGCAGAACGCCTCGTTTGCGATCATCGTGGCGCCGGTGGAGCCGTGCGTGGAAGTTGCGGCGACGTAAGTTGTGTTGCGCGTGGTGTTCGAGATCGGATCCGCAAAGGCCGACATCGGCATGGCGAGTGTGCGTGACATGCCGATGGTCGAATAGGCGCCCGACGGGACTTCCAGGCAGTCGATGTTCGTCACTCCGTGGACAAACGTGGCGTTGTACTTGCCGCGCAGCGTGGCACCCAGGTTGACCTGTGCATTGTACGGCACGATCGCCACGCTGAAGCGGTCATCAAGATCATTTGCCATCAGGGTTTGGACAAACTCCGATGCGGCGGCTTTCAGGTTGGTGAGTTTGGCACCCTGCATCGACCCTGACACATCCAGCACGAGAACAATCTCGACGTTGCTGATCCGTTGTTCGGCGCCCGACACACCCTTGGCATTCAGCTCTTCGATCCCGACCATGTGCAGGAAATAGGGCTCGGCATCGGCGGTGGCTTTGGCGATCACCTGACGGAAGTTGAGGCCTTCGACGATTTCAACTCCGGTCAGGAACTCCGACATGCCTGCCTTCGCGACATAGTCGTTTACCACGGACTTCGGGTCCAGCTTCTGGGTCAGAGAGGCTGCCGCCAGAGTCGATCTGTCGAGCGTGTTCTGCAAGGTGGTGCGGGTTTGTTCGTATTTCATCAGATCAATCGCCAGACCGCCCATCATGGTCATCAACACGAACAGCATCAGGGCGAATATCACCAAAGTGCCGTCCTCGGCCCGCCCGAACAGCCGTGCGGCCCGGGTTGCGGCCCGCACCACGCCTGACATCTTCCGTTTGCACATACCCAACGTCACCAGCATTTCTTTGACCTCTGCGGTCCCGAGTGACCCCATGGAGCACGGGGAAATCGGACCTTCTGCAAGGGCCACTAAGGCCTGCCGCTTGGGCAAAAATGTGGCGCGGACGGGTCTGGAGGAGACCAGGTTTTGGAAAATCAGAGGGTCGAGGAAACAGTCCGGCCGACCGGGATCGATTGTTTCCAAGGCGGTAGGGCGGTCCCCA
>JBBRVJ010000142.1:0-9539 GCA_038246975.1 Rhodobacterales bacterium
CATGATGCGGATGTTCCCCGATCTGTTCCGCGAAAACCGGATCGAGCCGGTGGACAGCTATCCCGAAAAGCTGCGCCGCACTTTGGCGTCGGTCGCTCCGATGAAGTGCAAGCAGGACCCGGTGGTGGTGATCCTGACGCCAGGGCATTTCAATTCGGCCTATTACGAACACTCGTTTCTGGCCGACCTGATGGGGGTCGAACTGGTCGAAGGGCAGGATTTGTTCGTCGAAGGCGAATTTGTCTACATGCGCACGACCGAGGGGCCCAAGCGGGTCGATGTGATCTATCGGCGGATCGATGACGCCTACATTGATCCGCTGTGTTTTCGCGCCGATTCGATGCTGGGCATTCCTGGGTTGATGGATGTCTATCGGTCGGGCGGGGTCAGCATCTGTTCGGCGCCTGGGACGGGGGTGGCCGACGACAAGGCGGTTTATACCTATGTGCCCGAGATGATAAGGTTTTATCTGGGTGAAGAGCCGATGCTGAAAAACGTGCCGACCTGGAAATGCGCCGAGGCCGACGATCTGGGCTATGTTCTGGATCAGTTGGGCGAGTTGGTGGTCAAGGAGGTTCACGGCTCGGGCGGCTATGGCATGCTGATCGGTCCAAGCTCGACCAAGGCCGAGATCGAGGTGTTCCGCGCCCGCATCCTGGCCGATCCCGGCAATTACATCGCCCAGCCGACGCTGGCGCTGTCGACCACGCCGACCTTTGTCGAGGCGGGCATTGCCCCGCGTCATGTGGACCTGCGCCCCTATTGTCTGGTGGGCGAGCGGGTTGAGCTGGTGCCCGGCGGGTTGACGCGGGTCGCGCTTAAGGAAGGCTCGCTGGTCGTGAACTCGTCGCAGGGCGGGGGCGTGAAAGACACCTGGGTTCTGGCGGAGTAAGACCATGTTAAGCCGCACCGCCGCCAACCTTTACTGGATCGCCCGCTACATGGAGCGGGCCGAAACCGCAGCGCGGTTGCTGGAGGTCGGCGCGCGCATCACGCTGATGCCGACCGTCCACGGCTATCGCAACGAATGGGACAGCCTGCTGCGCTCGGCGGGGTCGGCGAACGGGTTCGCCGCCAAATACGCCGACCCGGTGCAGCGCAACATCGAAAGCTGGCTGTTCTTTGACCGCGACAATCCGGGATCGGTCGCCACCTGCATCACGGCCGCGCGCGAGAATGGCCGGATCGTGCGCACCGCTCTGACCAGTCAGGTGTGGGACGCGCTGAACGGTGCGTTTCAGGAACTGCGCGAGTTGGAACGCAAACCCCGGTCCGAACTGGACCTGAGTCTGCTGACGGATTGGACGATGCGGCATTGCGCGATGGTGCGCGGGTCGATCGACGCAACGCTGCTGCGCAACGATGGGTATAACTTCCTGAACCTGGGGTATTATCTGGAACGCGGCGACTCGACCGCGCGTCTGATCGATGTAAAATACTATGTCCTGCTGCCCAAGGTCGAATTTGTCGGCACCGGGTTTGACAATTATCAATGGACCACCCTTTTACGCGCACTGTCGTCGCATCGGGCGTTCCACTGGGCGTATGGCGGCGAAGTGTCGGCCGGCAAGATCGCGCATTTCCTGATCCTGAACCCGCAATGCCCGCGCGCGTTGATCACCTGTGCGGCGGGGATGAACAACCATCTGGGGCGGCTCGCGAAGCTTTATGGCAAGCCGACGGCGGTGCAGGCCGATGTCGCCGCGTTGCAGGCCGATCTGGAGACCCTGACGGTGGACAGTATTTTTGAAGAAGGTCTGCACGAATTCCTGTCGCGGTTCATTCTGGAGACCGCCGACATCGCGGCCAAGGTGCATGAGACCTATCTGAGCGGGGACTTGTTGTAATGCTGCTGACGGTCGATCATGTCACCCGCTATGCCTACGACCGCCCGGTGCGGGGTGTGGTGCAGAGCCACAGGCTTTCTCCGTCGCGGTTCGACGGGCAAAAGGTGCTGGACTGGGCCGTGACCGTGACCGACGGCGTGGCGGGCGGCAGTTTTCGCGATGGGGCGGGCGATCTGATCCACGGCTGGACGGTGCCGGGTCCGGTTTCCGAGATCGAGGTGCGGGTGGCGGGGCGGGTGGAAACCACCGACCTTGTCGGCGTGTTGCGCGGGCATCGCGAGTTGGTGGTGCCAGACTGCTATCTCAACGATACGGCGGCGACGCGGGCCGATAAGGCGATCATCGCGCTGGCGCAAGTGGCCGTGGGGGCGGAGAACCCGCTGTCGGCGGCCCATGCCTTGTGTGATGCGGTGACGGCAACCATCGTTTATCGCCCCGGAGCGACTCAGGCGAGGACCACGGCGGCAGAGGCGTTGGCGCTGGGCGAGGGGGTGTGTCAGGACCATGCGCATGTCCTGATTGCCGCCGCACGGCATCTGCGGCTGCCCGCGCGGTATGTCTCGGGTTATCTGCTGATCACCGACGAGACGGCGCAAGAAGCGGCCCATGCCTGGGCCGAGTTGCACATTGTGGGGCTGGGCTGGGTCGGGTTCGATCCGGCGAACGAATGTTGCCCGGACGACCGCTATATCCGGCTGGGTTCGGGGCTTGACGCACAAGATGCAGCCCCCATCCGGGGAGTTTCGCGCAGCCGGGGGCAAGAAACCCTGGCGGTCAAGGTTGCGGTCTTGTCGGATCAGCAATAGTCTGCACGTCTTTGGATCGGGAATCTGCGGATGACATATTGTGTGGGCCTTCTGTTGAATGAAGGCATGGTGCTGCTGTCCGACACCCGCACCAATGCGGGGCTGGACAACATCGCGGTCTATCGCAAGATGTTCTTTTTCGAAGATCCCGGCGAACGGGTGATCGTCATCATGACGGCAGGGTCGCTGTCGGTCAGCCAGACCACCATAGCCCGGTTGAAAGAGGCTGTCGAAGACCCCGATAGCAACGAGGAAACCTCGATCCTCAAGGCGCCGACGATGCTGAAGGCGGCGGCGATCGTCGGCGACATGCTGACCAGGGTGCGGGTCGAGATCGACGAAAAGCTGGCGACGATGAAGCAGGGCGCCTCGGCCAGCCTGATCTTGGCGGGCCAGCGGCGCGGTGGCGAGATGCGGCTGTTTCTGATCTATCCCGAAGGCAATTTCATCGAGGCGACCGAGGACACTCCGTTCCTGCAGATCGGCGAGCACAAATACGGCAAACCGATTCTGGACCGGGTGGTCAAGCCGCACACCACGCTGACCGACGCGCAGAAGGCGGTGCTGTTGTCGATGGATTCGACGCTGCGCTCGAATCTGTCGGTGGGGATGCCGCTGGACCTGTGCGTGATCGAGAAGGACGCCTGCCGCGTGTCGCTGCGCCGCCGAATCGAGGCGGGGGACGAATCGTTCCGCGCGATGTCGGAGGCGTGGAGTCAGGCGCTGCGCGACGGGTTCGCGCAGATCGCGATCTGATTCTGGGGTCGCGATTGGGGGCAGGCCGGGGGCCAGCCCCCGGACCCCCGGGATATTTAGGGACAGAAAATCAAGGCAGAAGGGGTGCGGGTCAGCCGTTCGCCTGATACAGAGCCGCCGCCTTGTCGAAGAACGCGGCGCGCGCGGCCGGGGTTTCCATCAGCACCTCGTGCTCCGCGCCGGGGTACAGGTCGAGCCGCCCGCCGGTCCACCCGGCCATCCGCAGATGGACCGGCCCGGTGTCGACCACCTTTTCAGCCAGTCCCAAGGCGCAGACCACCGGGTAGCTGGGGCTGGGCAGCAGCGTCAGGGCGTGACATTCCGCCAGTGCCGCGTGCAGCCAGCCCAGCGACGGACCGCCGAGCGCCAGTTCGGGATGGGCCAGCACCTGATCCTTCATGTAGCGCCACATGTCGGGGTCCGAGGTCAGCACGTTGCCCTCGAACGGGGCCTCGATCACATAGGTTGTCCCGCCGGTGCCGGGGGCATAACGGTGCGCGAGGTTGAACCAGCTTGATGCGGTGGACAGGGCCTGTGCCATCGGCCGCATCCATGCGGCCATCGCGATACCCCACATCGGGGCCGAGAACACCGCCGCCTGCACCGCCAGCCCGCGCGTCATGGCGCGCAGCGCGATGCAGCAGCCCATCGAGTGCGACATCAAAAAGCGGGGGCCGGGCAGGTCCATCGCGTCGGCAAGGGCTACCATGGCATCCATATCATGCTGATATTGCGCAAAATCCTGCACATGCCCGGTCATCGGGTCGGCAAGCGCGCGGTCGGCCAGGCCCTGGCCGCGAAAGTCGATCGACACGGTGGCATAGCCGCGTGCCTCGAGATCCCGCGCGGCGCGGCCGTATTTCTCGACATATTCGGTGCGGCCCGGCAGCAGAAAGACCGTACCCTTGGCCGCTCTGGCGTTCCAGACGGCGGCGCGCAGGCGCACGCCGTCGCGGGCCTCGATCCAGTAGGCGCGGCCTCCGTCCGGGCCATCCGCCACATCGGCGTGCAGCGGGGCTTCCTTCACCCCAGAACCGCGCCAAGTTTCATCGCCAGACCCATGTTGCCGTCGACCTTGAGCTTGCCGGTCATGAAAGCCATCGTCGCATTCACGTCGCCGGTCAGGATGCCCTGAAACACATCGCCCGCCGCCGTCAGCGTCACGTCCGCCTCGTCGTCGCCTTCGCGCGCCCCATCCGAGTCCAGCATGATCGACCCTTCGCCCGGGATCACGACCTTGGCCAGCCCGTCAAACCCGTTCGGCATCTTTTCCCGCAGCGCCGCAAGGGCTGTATCTATGACCGTGCTCATCCGTCTCTCCTTCGTGACTTGCGGGATGTGGATTTTTCCCGCGCATGCGCTAATCTGTCGACTATGAAAGTCATAAGCTGGTTACACAATCGTATCGTTGCGGCAGTTCTGATGATTTTCATCGGGGCGAGCGGCAGTTTCGCGCAAACTCCGGCGCTGGATGACTTGTTTGACCGATTGCCGGGGGCCGAAGCGCGCGAGGCCCAGAACATTGTGCGCGAGATCTGGATCGAATGGTCGAAATCCGGCTCGCCCGCTATGGACCTGCTGCTGGAGCGGGGCCGCGAGGCGATGGGCGCGGGCAAGCCTGCCGAAGCGGTGCAGCATCTGACAGCGCTGATCGATCACGCCCCGGAGTTTGCCGAAGGCTGGAACGCGCGGGCCACCGCCTATTTCCAGACCGGCGATCTGGGGCCGTCGATCAGCGACATCGGGCATGTCCTGACGCTGAACCCACGGCATTTCGGGGCGCTGTCGGGTTTGGGGATGATATTCGAACAGCTTGATCAGCCTGAAAATGCGCTGGAGGCTTATCGCGGGGCTCTTGCCATCAATCCGCATCTGACCGACATAAAGGACGCCATCGCGCGGCTGGAAAAAGACGTCGCGGGGCAGGACCTGTAAGGCTGGAATATGGATGCGACCCCGCGGGTCACGGCGGTCCTTGGGCCGACCAATACCGGCAAGACCCATTTTGCCATCGAACGGATGCTGCTGCATCGCACCGGCGTGATCGGTTTGCCGCTGCGTTTACTGGCGCGCGAGGTGTATGACCGGATTGTCGCCCAACGCGGGCCGTCGGTGGTGGCGCTGATCACCGGCGAGGAACGCATCGTTCCCGACCGCACCGCCTATTGGGTGTGCACGGTCGAGGCGATGCCGCTGGAGATCGGCGCGGACTTTGTCGCGGTGGACGAGATTCAGCTCTGCGCCGATGCCGACCGGGGCCACGTCTTTACCGCAAGGCTTCTCAAGGCGCGGGGACTGCTGGAGACGATGTTTCTGGGGTCCGATACCATGCGCACGGCGATTGCCAATCTGGTGCCGGGTGTGACCTTCATGAAGCGGGACCGGTTTTCGACGCTGACCTACAGCGGGTCCAAAAAGATCAGCCGGATGCCCGAACGGTCGGCAATCGTCGGGTTTTCGGTCGAAAATGTCTATGCAATCGCCGAACTGATCCGCCGCCAGAAAGGCGGTTGTGCGGTGGTGATGGGGGCTCTGTCGCCCCGGACGCGGAATGCGCAGGTGGCGCTGTATCAGAACGGGGACGTCGATTATCTGGTCGCGACCGATGCCATCGGCATGGGGCTGAACCTCGACATCCGTCATGTCGCTTTTTCGTCGACCGCCAAGTTCGATGGCCGCCGGATGCGTCGCCTGCATCCGCAGGAATTGGCGCAGATTGCGGGCAGGGCGGGGCGGCATACCGAGAACGGCACGTTTGGCGTCACGGGCGAAGCGCGCCCGCTGGACGACGAGATGGTCGAGGCCATCGAATCCCACCGCTTTGCCCCGGTCCGAAAGCTGCACTGGCGCAATGACGCGCTGGAGTTCGGCTCGGCGGAACGGCTGATCCGCAGTCTGGAGTATCCGACCTCGGACGAATGGCTGACCCGGGCGCGGGATGCCGACGATGTGGTTGCGCTCAAAACCCTGTCCGAGATGCCCGAGGTCCGAGACACCCTGACCAGCCCGCGCCGGGTGCAACTGTTGTGGGACGTCTGCCGCATCCCCGATTTCCGTAACGCGCAAGGGGTCGAGCACACCACCCTCCTGGCGCGAATCTTTGACTTTCTGGTGGGCCGGGGCCTGGGCGGCGGGCGCATCCCGTCGGACTGGCTGGCGCAATCCATCAAGCGAATCGACAAGACCGAGGGCGATATCGACGCTCTGTCCAAGCGTTTGGCCTATATTCGCACGTGGACTTACATCGCGCAGCGCAAAAATTGGGTGGATGACGAAAACCATTGGCGGGGCGAGACGCGCGCTGTAGAAGACCGCCTGTCGGATGCGCTTCACGCCGCCCTGACCCAAAGATTTGTAGACCGGCGCACATCGGTGCTGTTGCGGCGGTTGAAGCAGAAGGAGACCCTCGTGGCCGAGGTGAATGACAAGGGCGAAGTGACGGTCGAAGGCGAGTTCGTAGGCCGTCTCGAAGGGTTCCGGTTCCGGCAGGATGCGTCGCAATCCCCCGATGCCGCGCGCACGTTGCGGCAGGCGGCAGAGGCGGCGTTGAAGCCCGAGTTTCATCTGCGCGCCGACCGGTTCTACAACGCGCCCGATACCGAAATGGACTTCACCACACAGGGCGGCCTAATGTGGGGCACCACGGCGGTCGGCAAGCTGGTCAAAGGTCCCGAGGTCACGCGCCCGCTGGTCGAGGCGTTTGTCGATGAAGAGGCCGGCCCCGATGTGGCCGACAAGGTCCGTCGCCGGTTGCAGCATTTCATCGACCGCAAGGTGGCGCTGCATTTCGAGCCGTTGCTGGCGATGGGCCGCGACGAAACGCTGCTGGGGCTGGCGCGGGGCTTTGCATTCCGTCTGGTTGAAGGTCTGGGCGTGTTGCCACGCGATGCGGTCAACACCGAGGTCAAGGATCTGGATCAGGACGCGCGCGGTGCCCTGCGCAAGCATGGGGTGCGCTTTGGCCAGTTCACGATCTTTCTGCAACCGCTGCTGAAACCTGCGCCCACGCGGCTGCGGCTGGTGCTGTGGTCGCTGGCCAACGGCTTGCAGGACTTTCCCGAAAGTCCGCCTCCGGGTCTGGTGACGATTCCCAACCTGCCCGATGTACCGAAAAGCCACTACACGCTGGCCGGGTATCATCCGGCGGGCGCGCGGGCGATCCGGATCGACATGCTGGAGCGTCTGGCCGATCTGGTGCGCGCCAAGGACAGCAAGGCGGGGTTCGAGGCGTCGCCCGAAATGCTGTCGATCACCGGTATGACGCTGGAACAGTTCGCGGGGTTGATGGGCGGTTTGGGCTATGCGGGCGAGCGGGCGGAGCGGCCTAAGGCAAAGCCCGAACCCATTGTGGCGCCGGTTGACCCCGACGCCCCGGTTCTGCCGGTTCCCGAAGAAGTGTCGCTGGTCGCCGAAGCCGAAGCGGCTGCGGCTGCACTGGCCGCCCTGCCGCCTGAGATGGACGTTTATTATACCTTCACCTGGGCCCCCAAACCGCGCGCCGCCCGGCCCGAGCGGTATGCACGCCCCGCCCGCCCCGACAACGCCCGCCCCGACAACGCCCGCCCCGACAACGCTCAGCCCGCCCGCACCGATGGCGCGCAGCCCGACCGCGCGCCGCTTGCCGACCGTGGCCCCCGGCCAGACCGCGCCCCGCGTGGTGACAAACCGCGCGGCGATCATGCGCCCGCTGTAGCACCTGCCGTCGAAGGCGAACAGGTCGCGGCCCCGCAGACGGCCGCCCCACAAGCCGACCGCCCGCAAGGCGAACGCCGCGACCGTGACCGCTACAAGCCGCAGCCTGGAAGCAAACCGCAGGGCAAGGGCGACCGCTCCGACCGCAACGACCGGGGGCCGAAGGACGGCAACCGCGATTCCAAGCCCAAGTCGTTCGAGGCCCGCCCGCCGCGCCCCGAAAAACCGATGGACCCCGACAGCCCGTTCGCCGTGCTTGCGGCGCTGCGCAACAAGATCTGATTGGCGGGGGTCAGCGCTCGCCCCAGTCCCGAAGCCCAGCCGAAACAGCGGCTGGATATCTGGTTATGCAACGCCCGGTTCTTCAAGTCCCGCAGCCTTGCCGCTGAAACCGTTTCGGCCGGGCATTGCCGCGTCAACGGTCAGCGCCAGTCCAAACCCGGCCACGCCATTGCCCCCGGCGATGTGCTGACCTTTCCGCAGGGCAACCGTATCCGGCTGATCCGGGTGCAGGCTTTGGGTGACAAACGCGGCCCTTTCAGTGCGGCGCAGGGGCTGTATGCAGACATGGATGCGACCCCGAGTCCGCTTGAATGATCCGCCCGACTGTTATAGTCAGGTATCGGAATAACGGAACGGAAGCTGCCATGACCTATGTGGTGATCGACAACTGCATCGCCTGCAAATACACCGACTGCGTCGAAGTCTGTCCGGTGGACTGCTTCTATGAAGGGGAAACCATGCTGGTCATTCATCCGGACGAATGCATTGATTGCGGCGTGTGCGAACCCGAATGCCCCGCCGACGCGATCCGCCCCGATACCGAGCCGGACATGGAAAAATGGGTGACGTTCAACCGCAAGTATTCAATGGCTTGGCCAGTTATCGTGACCAAAAAGGATCAGATGCCCGACGCCGAAGTGCGCGATGGCGAGGCTGACAAAATGACGAAATACTTTTCACCGGCCCCTGGCGAAGGCGGCTGAGACAAGGCGATTCGCGTCAGCCTTCCTGCAGTTTCGGCATGGCGTGTCCGACAAATTGAAATTACGTCGGAAAGACTGGTATTCGCAGCGAATGCCAGTGTTGGAACCGTGGCTATTTTGTGCTATACAGTTGTTACAAACACGCAAGGACGCCTGTATCCACCCCCAGTGCTGCTCGCCTCGGGGCAAATTCCAACGGAAAAATGAACCTGATCGACGCGGCAGCTTGCGGCGTCAGATGAACTTTTGTCGCAAACGGCTGCCAACCGAGGATATGACTGCATGACCAAATCCAAGAAGCCTGACTTTCGCCCGAATGAATTCGTGGTCTACCCCGCGCACGGCGTGGGCCGGATCATTTCGATCGAGGAGCAAGAGATTGCCGGCCTGTCGCTGGAACTCTTCGTGATCTCGTTCGAGAAGGACAAGATGACGCTGCGGGTGCCAACCCA
>JBBRVJ010000143.1:0-9511 GCA_038246975.1 Rhodobacterales bacterium
ACCGGCTCTTTCGCTTTCGGCAGAATCAGATGCAACCGCTCGGGGTTGTCGCGCGACGCCTCGACCCGAATGTCAGCCGTCTGCACCACGCGGCTGCGGCTGCGCTCAGACCGGCCCTTCACCGATGCCCAGAGATCATCGAGCGAGAGATACCGCTCATCATCCGGACGGTTGAACCATTCGGACGACACCCGCCCGTTCCGCTCACCCCGGCTTACATCTACCTTCCAGCCGCCCGTTCTCATTGGCTGCACCGGGTCCAGAACTTCCACAACACCCATCGGCATTCCTCCGTGACAGGCGCTGGAAGCCACTCTCCCAGCCCTCAACCCGTCAAAGGAAAACCGGTACGCCTCTCACTCTCATCGACGTGAAGGGCGGAGAGCCGCCTGACGCGGGTGCAGCGAAAGAGGAGAAGCGTCGAGTCGGTGCAGCCGTTCGATCATCGCGCAGCATCTCGGGCTGAGATTTACGTGCAGGCCGGAGAGAGGACCTTATCGGTTTCCTCTGGCCACAGGGATCTTGTTCAAGAACGGACCTCTTATGGCAGGTTCGGTTAACATTTCACTCTGACCAAAGAGCAGTGCCGGGATGAAACTGCGACCATGCAAACCAGAAGGCCTGATGACTGCCCAGATCGGACCCATCCGCATCGACCGCGCGAATGCCGCCTGCCGAGATGACGAGACGGATGTTCTCGAAGGTGATCGACTTACCCTGGGTCAAGGCTATCATGGCGGCGCTGCGCTGGAATGCCACGGGCGTGCCAGAGGCCGCAATGGCGCCGATAATGTCTTCGTGGACCGGCAAGCGCGGGTCGACATCCCCCACCGGAAAGATCGGGCCATCCGCATCGCGACCGTTGCGGAAATCAAAATCCCGCCCAAGCGCCAATTCTTCAACCAGAACAGTCGTATCAGGGTAGGCCCGCCGCCAGGTGCCCCAATCGGTGGTGATGACAGTCGCCTGTTCCAGTTGCAGATTCTTCTTGGCCAATGGCCCGGTCACAGCCTTGCCCAGAAAGGTATCGAACACGGAATAGGTTCGCACGTCATACATGACCTTGTTCGACCGGATCAACAGTCCGGAAGTGCGCAAGATCGGGCGCCTGATCCCGGCAGGCAGGCCGTCGGTAAAATAGGCCTGCGCGGCACCACACAGCGTGCAATAGGGAATCCCGAGGTCGCGACCCCCTAAGGTGTCGTTGACCATCTCGCGCACTTCCATGATGCGGCGGGGATAGGCGCGGGATTCGCCGTTTACTTCAATGCCGAATACGATGTCATCATCGTCAAGCCAGGTCGCGTCTGTGGCGCTGCTCACCTTTGGATTGTCTGCAGCCGGAATGCAATTGCACGGCTCATCAGTGCGGCGGAACGCCCGATCATCGATCAGCACGCCGCCCCATGACACCAACCGCCAATCAATGTCGCCTTCGACAAAGATCCGGTCCCAGCCCGGAACCGCACTTGTAAAGATCGCACGCTTGAACCGCAGGTATTCCGGAGGGGCCGGTATGTCCCACGCGATCAAATGGTTGGTGATGACATCCCACTGGTTCTGGGCAGGCGTATCGATCCCGAGCAGGTCGGCCGCCGCCTTTGCAAGAGTCTCGTTCAATCTGCGATCTGAGCCAAAGCGCATCATGTCGCTGATCAGCCAAGCGATGCGGGGGTCGTTCGACGCCACGATCTCGGCCAAAGCGGCCGACTGCGCGTCTCCCCATGACGATTGGGTCAGGCTGTCTTCAAAGACCGATTTCATGGTCGCCTGCAACCCCTCCGAAAGCGGGCCGTCCAGAACCACCGGAGGGGTGCCGAACTCTGCGATCACATAGTCTGGCAAGACGCCGTCAGCCTGCGCGCCCGATGCAGGCAGCGTCACCGCGATAATCGCGGCAAGGAAAAAGCTTAGACGACGCCACATTGACATGAATCGGTCTCCTGATCGAATGCTGTTGGTGGGCGGGCTGGGCGCGATGGCCCGGCCCGCCGGATATTGCCCTAGAGATGCATCAGCACACCGTGTCAGTGAACATGTCAAAGTCTCGTTGATTACCCGGGATGTCTTCCTCGCGCACCTGTACGACGCTTCCGTCTGCCCGGCTGCAAAAGTGGACGGTCCCGCCACCGGGAAACGTTGTCACCGAGGAGTCATTGCCACCAAATGGGCCGAATCCCAGAAGTTCCAGCGCCTCCTGCGGGCTGTTGGGGGTGCCGAGGAAACTCTCGTTGAACTCGAACGAGTCCGCGCCGTCCATGATCTCGACCTTAGGAGTTGGCAAGATGGGGGTCGGCTGTACCGGGGCAGGCGGCGTGGCGATCTGTGGTGGGGCAACCCGCTCAAATGGAAAGGAGATCCGAGGCACCCCTCCACCGGGTGGACCTATTTCAATCATAAGTAGATCGCGGGCAAGGCTGTTCTGTCTCATAGGGGTTCGTCCTTTTCCCAAGCGTCAGTTTGATGGTGTCAACGTCGTGGCGGCGGGGCGGCGGAATCACCGCCCCGCTGCACCTCATGCGCCGAATAAGTCATCGGTGACCGAGAAGTTTGCAAGGATACTGCTGTCTGCGTTCTGGATAACGATTTGATCACGGTCGCCTTCGAGCGTGACGATCAGATTGCCGTTGCGCTCGGTCCAGGTCCGGATTTGAACGCCTTCTTCCAACACGATCGAGTCTTCGGCGGCGTTGAAATCAGTGATGGTATCGCGGTCGCGGTTACCATCACGCGCATCGGCCCCGAAGACGAAGGTGTCAGCGCCCGCGCCACCGGTCAGCCGGTCGTCGCCATTGCCGCCCCGGATCAGGTCATCGCCTGCGGTGCCCGTCAGCCGGTCATTGCCCGCCGTGCCTTGAACAAGATTCAAGATCGGCTCTGGCTCTGGATCTGGCACCACAACGCCGGTCGGTGTGAAGCCGAAATCGGACCAGCTCAGATCATGATCAACAAAGCCGTCAAACTGAACACGGGCCACATCGTCAAGCGTTTTGCCAAAACCCGCCAACGCTTCGGTGTCCAGAAGAAAGTACTGGATATCCTCGAAGAACTTGAAGGTAACGCGGTCATACAGCGCCTCGACTCCGGTCAGGGCTGTTCCGTCCTTAAAGAATACAGTTGTCAGAGCCTCGCCGTCGTTGACCGTGACAAAACCCACGCCGGAGACAAGCTGTTGTGTGCCATTGAATATTTCGACACTCTCGTCCGCGTCATTGCCACGGATCAGATCGTTGTCCATCAGTGTCACGGTTCTGACAGATACCGTTGTGCTGATACCATTTTGTGTGAATTCCCTGATATAGTCGGCACTGAATTCCTGAAGCATGATGATTTCCTTATTTTCGGGCGCCGGTCCGTTGACGCGTTGACACAATCAGTAGTTCAGTTCGCGTCAACCGATCTGAACGTTACGCAGCGGTGTTCACAACCCCGTGTTGAGTGTGTGAACCCAGCGAAGGAAAAGGTCGCTTGCTCAAGAATCCCCAGCACGCCGCTCAGCGATATGCCATCGTTGAACGTGACCGTTATCGTCGCTTCGCCGCTAACCTGTTCAAAAAAGTTGGGTTGTCCCGCACGTGGGAAGGGGAAGCCATCAAAGATTTCGCCTTGGGCGCCGGTGCGTGTCACCAGTTCACCCGCGGTGTTCCTGCGTTCAAGGTAAGCTCACGCCGAAGGCCGTCTTGAGGGGTTTGTTTGTGAGGGGCTATCGAGTGTCCTTATGGACGCACACGAAGACACCCCCCGCATTCAGATTTTGTCGGTTTCGGATACCGGTCGTCGCCGTCGCTGGACGGATGACGAGAAGCTTCGGATCGTTGAGGAAAGCCAACGCGACGGCGTGACGCTGGCCGAGGTTTCCCGGCGGCATGAGATTTCGCGGTCGATGCTTTATGATTGGCGCTATCGCCAGAAGATTGGCCTTCTTGGCTGTCCTGCGCCGTTCATGCGGCTTGTTCCGCTGGAGGGTCATGCTTCGCCTGAAGTCATGCACCCTGCGCCGCCATCGCGACCGGCGGTGATGACCGTTGAACTTGGCGAGCGGTGTCGCGTCACGCTCCCTGCGGATTTTGATATGGAGGCTGCGGCGCGTTTGCTCAACGGCTTGGCGGTGGCGCGATGATTGCGTTTCCGGCAGGCACGCAGGTCTGGATTGCCGGCGGCGTCACGGACATGCGGTGCGGGATGAACTCGCTCGCGTTGAAGGTCCAGCAGGGGCTCGGCCGCGATCCCCACAGTGGTTCAATATTCTGCTTTCGCGGGCGCAAGGCGGACATGGTGAAGCTCTTGTGGTTTGATGGCATCGGCACGTCGCTCTATGCAAAACGCCTCGAGGCCGGAAAGTTTGTCTGGCCGTCGAGTGCCACGGGCGAGGCGGTTGCAGTCTCTGCCGCCCAGCTGGCTTATCTTCTTGACGGAATTGATTGGCGCAATCCACGCTGGACCCAGAGGCCGAAAAAGATGGGCTGATCGGGGCCTGAAGTTGCTGTATTTGTTGGATTCTGTGGGTTGGCATGGTAGAAGCTGCCCATGCCTGATCCTACCTCCGAACTCGATAAACTGCACGCTGAACTGGCGGCCACGAAGGCCGAACTGGCACAGGCCCGCGCGGTGGTCTCGACCTCCGAGGCGATGATCTCCGGCCTAAAGCTTGAGATTGCGCTGCTGCGGCGCGAGACTTACGGCCACAGCGCCGAACGGTCGGCTCGGCTCATCGACCAACTGGAGCTGCAGCTTGAGGATCTGGTGACCGACGCCGCCGAGGATGTGATCCGTGCGGAGAAGACGACGAAGGTTGCGGCCTTCGAACGCAAGAAACCAGCCCGTAAACCCTTCCCCGAGCACCTCCCGCGCGAGCGGGTGGTGGTGGAGGCCCCGACGAGCTGCACCTGTTGCGGTTCGGACCGCATTGTAAAGATGGGCGAGGATGTTACCGAGACCTTGGAAGTGGTGCCACGGCAGTGGAAGGTGATCCAGACCGTCCGCGAAAAGTTCACCTGCCGGGCCTGTGAAAAGATCAGCCAGCCGCCAGCCCCGTTCCATCCGATCCCGCGCGGCTGGGCCGGCCCCAGCCTGCTTGCGATGCTCATCTATGAGAAATACGGCCAGCATCAACCCCTGAACCGCCAAGCCGAGCGCTATGCACGCGAAGGCGTGGAACTGAGCCTTTCAACGCTGGCTGACCAGGTCGGTGCGGTGGCACAACTGCTCAAGCCGCTCCATGATCTTATCGAGGCGCACGTTCGCGCCGCCGTCCGGCTGCATGGCGACGACACCACCGTGCCGCTGCTCGCCCGCGGCGGCACGAAAACCGCGCGGCTCTGGACCTATGTCCGCGATGACCGCCCCTTCGCGGGCACCGCCCCACCGGCGGTGGTCTTCCACTTCTCCCGCGACCGGGCCGGCGAGCACCCGGCAGAACACCTCAAAGGCTGGCAGGGCATCCTGCAAGCCGACGCTTACGCCGGCTACAACCAGCTCTACCGGGGTGACCGCAAGCCGGGCCCGGTCCTGCCTGCGCTCTGTTGGTCACATGCCCGGCGCAAGTTCTTCGAACTGGCCGACATCGCGGGCAATATCCGCAAGGGCAAGGAGGCGAACGAGATCTCGCCCACCGCCTTCGAGGCAGTGAAGCGGATCGACGCATTGTTTGAGATCGAGCGCGAGCTGAACGGCCAGGGCGCCGCCGCCCGCCTTGAGGCGCGCAAGGCGCGGTCAGCCCCGCTGATCGAGGAACTGGAGCGATGGCTCCGGGCCGAGCGGGGCTTGCTCTCGAAGCACGCCAAGGTCGCAAAAGCGATCGACTATCTGCTGTCGCCCGGTCACTGGTCTAGCTTCACCCGCTTCCTGACAGACGGCCGGGTCTGCCTCAGTAACAACAGCGCCGAACGCTCGCTCAGAGGCGTCGCCCTTGGCAGAAAATCGTGGCTCTTCGCGGGTTCCGAGCGCGGTGGGCAGCGCGCGGCCTTCATGTATTCCCTGATTGGCACTGCCAAACTGAACGGCATCGATCCGCAGGCTTGGCTTGCTGACATCATCGCGCGGATATCCGACCTGCCGGTCTCGCGCCTGCCCGAGTTGCTCCCGTGGAACTGGAAACCAGCCACGCCACAAGTCAAGGCTGCCTGACCGCGGCTCTCGGCGGATGTTTACCGTTCAAGGTCAATGTCGATCAGCGTTACCTGGCCTACTTCGTTGGGGCCAAATTGGTTGGTCGTAAAGAAGTAGTTTGCGGTAAACTGCTGCGACATTGCTTTCTCCCCTGGGCTGCGGATTGTGCGATGCCGTTCGCGACACAACAAAAAAACGCTACGCCTCGGCAATCACAATGAGGTGTGGCGGGCGTGATCGACGGGGCAACGGGAAGGCCGCAGGCGGATCGTTGATGCGACGCACATGGCCAATCACACTGCCGCGCCAGAATGGCCGCTCTGGCGCAACCTATGCGACTGGCTGACCGTCGGCTTTGGGCCGGAAAATGAATTTCAAAAGAAAGTTGCTTATCGAGCGCACCGGTTTCGGGTCAGTGCGTCCGGTACTCGAACATGCCGGTTTTGTTGTTGTGGTGGAGCTCGTAGATGTCCCATTTCCTGCCCGGATCTCGTGGTTCCTCAAGCTTCTGAGCCAGAATGATCGTGTCGCCCAGGGCGCGCAGTGTGATCATGCCGTAAACGGCGACATTTCGGTCCTTCATTTCCTGCATTTCCCGGTCAATCCTTTGGCGTTTCTTTGGATCAGCTTCGGCCTCCAATCGGGCCTCAAAGTCGCGGAGCAGATTCTGGAACTTGATCACCGGCGTGAACTCGCGGGTGGAGCGGGCTAGTTCGGTTGAAAAGATCAGCGGCCGGCGCCCGCGCCCGTGCTTGCCGAAGCTTCCGAGCGCGTCAGGGCGCGGGTGCGAATGGCTTTCTTCGTCGCCCGAGGAAATAACCGTCGCCACCGGGTTCAGGACCGCGAGGAACGTATCGATAAAATGTGACGAGCCATGATGGCAGGCCTTTGCGACATCGACCTGGAAGGTCTTGCGCCCCGCCTCAACGATTTGCGCAATCTTTCTGCGCGCCGCGTCGAGTTTGGCCTGCCCCGCCGCTGAGATCGTGCCACCTTCCGCTTCGAGTTTCGCAATCTGGTCTTCAAGCGATGAGGTCTTCGCTGGGCCGCCGGCATAGAGACTCAGCAAGAAATCCTGCGCTTCGGTATTAAGATCGCCGCCGAGCATCAAAGCCAGCTTGCCGAAGGTCAGGCGCATTATGACCGAATGACCGTTCTTGGTGACCCCTTCGACACCGAGTTTTCGCAGTCCGTCGCGCGTTTCACCTCCATGCGTCACAGGCTCGGTGATGGGTCCCAGAACCTCGAAGGCAAGCTGCCCTACGGTGCCATCGAACTTGTCCCAGAAGACGCTGGCGCCGGCCGCAAGGTCAGACCTCTTTTTCCCAATTGCGCTGAAGGCGGCGGCGGGCGAATTTCTGAGGCACGCGCGAAGGGTCGAAATGAACTGCTTGGTCGCATCCGGAAACTCGGCGAGTATTTCCTTCGTCCGCGCATCGCTGTGCGCTACGTCCCAAAGCATCTTCGGATTGCCGTCAACATAACCGCCAAGATCGTCCGGAAACAAGAGACCGGCATCTCCCGGTCCGTCGGGCCGTTCTACGATGCCGTTGTGAAAGATCTTTGCGAAAGCAAGTTTCGGATTGTCGAAGACTGGCCGGAGACCAAGATAGTGGTCGTTGTCGGGATGAGAAATGATCACATAATCGATCTGCCACGGTGCCTTTTCGTCTCTGGCGGGATCAAAATCCGGAGCACGTCTCACGTTGCGCCTGCGAAGGCTGTAGCGCCAATTCAGAAAGCGTTCCATGTTGGTTCCAACACCTGCGTCGATCAGAATGATCTCGTCACCCGGAGTGACAATATGACAGCCGTCGCCTTGGCCGATATCGACAAAGTTGACCTCGAGTGCCCGGGCTTCCGTAACAGCGACCTCACGCACCCAACCATCGTCGCCCCGGCAGCGGATTTTGACGAATTCGCCGTTGGTCTCACCCATGAACTCGAGCCAGTCGCCCAGAATGAGATGGTTGCGGGCCGCACCACCGCCGGGCGTTGCTCGCAGCACGACGTCCGGGCGGGAGATGAAATAGTCTTTGTCTGTGGAAAGAGGCATATCCTGGCATTCCTTTTGAAATCTAATGACGCGAATTTATCACGAAACGCTCACTTTGACTGCAGGAACGAAAAAATGCCTTTTCGGCATCACGAACAGCGGAAGGGAATACTGGGTGCCACAACACCATGCGAACGACCGCTTCGGCGACTACTGCTCGGCAGCAATTGCTGTGCCTGACTGTCCCCTTTGGGCCGGACACGTCGAACAGTTGGTTGCCTTCGCGAGGGGCGGATGATCGGCATTCGCCGTCTCTGGAGGGGCGAACGCGACTTCACCGTCGCACTGTGCTGACGTTACTCTACCAGATCGTCCAGACTGACGCTGAGCGCTTCGGCCAAGGACCGCAGGGTTGCGATCGAGCCTTGCTTTCGGCCGGTCTCGATCTCGGCCACCGTCACGCGGTTCACGCCCGCTTTTTCGGCAAGGGCGGCCTGTGTCATCCCGCGCAAGTCGCGGTAGACGCGCAGCCGTATTTCCCCGTTTAGCACGCGGTTTGCGTAGTCGGCTGGAATCAATTCATCCTCGCCTGCCGCAAGTGCGGCCTTGGCGCGGTCAAAGGTTTGCAGGTCGGCCAGATCTTCGGCCGCAGCCCGAAGGCGGTCATATTCCTCGCGTGGGATTGTCACCATCTCGTTCATTTCATGCCCTTTCAGTCATAGATGCCGCCGCGCGGCCCGATTTCGAGAACAGCCAGGACATTGCCCTGATCATCTATGATCACCCGCCAATCCCCGACACGCAGCCGTATCCCCTCTCGGCCTTTCAAGGATTTCACATTGTTCGCTTGCGAACCTGGATCCTGCGCGTAGGCCTCGATCTTCGTGCGGATCAACGTAGCTGTGTTCGCCGGCAAGCGTCGCAATGCCCTGATCGCAGCTTTCGTATAGCTGATCTGCTTCATGACGTCGCTTTAAGCGACACTCGTCCGGAAGTCAAGTAAATTGTAGCTCTTGGCGACATGCTTGGCCGGCGTGAACCGGCCAGGCAAAGCTTACATGTCGATCCCGTCCGACAGGGCGAGCGCATCATCCATATCAACGCCGAGATAGCGCACAGTGCTGTCCATCTTGATATGGCCCAGCAGCAGTTGGACCGCGCGCAGATTGCCGGTCTTCTTGTAAATCTGGGCAACCTTGGTGCGCCGCATCGAATGGGTGCCATAAGCGCTTGGTTCCAGCCCGATTGAGATCACCCAGTCGCGCATGATCCGGGCATACTGTCGCGTGGACAGGTGCGGGCTTGCATGAACACGGCTGGGACAAAGGTATTCGCAACCGATCATCTCGGGATCCTTGATCCATCGCTCCACTGACAGGCGCGTGGTCTCTGTGATCTCAAAGCGCA
>JBBRVJ010000144.1:0-9496 GCA_038246975.1 Rhodobacterales bacterium
ATGGTGTATAGCCGGTCGAGGAATTCGCCCGCGTCCGGCCCCCGCACCTCCAGCTTGCCAAGGGTCGAGACGTCCAGCAGCCCCACGCCCCCCCGAACCGCTGCCACCTCTTCTGCGATCCGCGCAGCGCGGTCGCCCGCACCGTAAAGGTAAGGCCGCCACCACGCCCCCACCGGCCGCATGTCGGCCCCGAGTGCCAGATGCCGCGCGTGCAGGGCGGTGCGCCGTTCCGCCGTGTGGCCGTGGCCCGCAAGGGTTCCCAGCGCCTCGGGCATCGCGGGGGGGCGGGCGGTGGCGACACCCACTTCGGCCACCTCGCGCGCTGTCGCCTCGGCCACGATGCGCGCGGTGGCGAGGGCCGAATGACGGCCCTGGCTCGGCCCCATGCCGACGGTGGAAAAGCGTTTGACCAGTTCCAGTTCGCGGTACCCCTCGGCCACCGCATTCACCAGATCGGCCACCTGCAGATCTTCGTCGAAATCGACGAAATCCTTGCCACGCGGATCGGGGGCGAGCGGTTGATGCCAGAAGGCCAGTGCTGCGTCCGGGTCTTTCGGAGCGGGTTCAGAGGCGGCGGAGTCTTCGGCGGCGGGCAGACCCAAAGCGCGCAGCGCGGCCTGCCCGGCGCGGCGACCGTCTGCGATCGCCGCCGCATGACCGGCATAGCCGTTGACCGTTCCGGCAAGATGCACGCCGGGCCGATCAAGCCGCAGGGTGAACCGACCGGCCGCCGTGTCATGGCCAAGAGTGGCACCCGCCTGACAGGGCAATTGCCAAGCCGGGGCCTGCCCCACCGCCACCGCCAGAATGTCGCAACTAATCCAGCGGTTGCCCACCCGCACCCGCGCCACCCGGCCCCGACCATCGGCCTCGTCGATCCGGCCGCTGATCACCTCTGCCGACAGCGCCGCGATGCGTGCCTCGTGCCCCGGCAGGGGGCGGGGCAGCACGATGGCGGCCACCGGGATGGCTGCGGCGGCCAGGGCCTCTGCCGCGTCGAGCCCTTCGGGCGTGCCCGCGAGGACCACCGCGCGCCGCCCCGGCATCACGCCATAAAGCCGGATCAGGCGCTGAACCGCGCCCGCCGACAGGATCCCCGGCAGATCGTTGTTTCGAAATACCGCAGGCTGTTCGATGCCGCCTACGGCAAGGATCACTTGGCCCGCGCGCACCCGCCACAGCATGCCGCCCTGCACCACCGACAGCCAGTTGTCGGCGAACCAGCCGGTGCAGGTGGCCCCTGTCATTACCCTCAGGCCCTCTGGCGGCCCTGCTGCACCCTTGGGCGTGTGGCACATCGTGCCGCCCGGTTCCGGCCCGACATCGCACAGCACCACGTCGGCCCCACCCCGCGCGGCCAGTTCGGCCGCCGCAAGGCCCGCAGGACCCGCCCCCACCACCAGTACATCGCAATGCAGATGGCCCTTTTCACCCTCGGGAAAGCGGGCAGCCGGGTCCACCCGGCCAAGCCCGGCAAGGGCGCGGATGCGGGGTTCCCAGAACCGCAGCCAAGCCTGCCGCGACGGCCCCATGAACGTGCGATAGTAGAATCCCACCGGCAGGAACCGCGCAAACAGCCCGATCGCCGCCGCGCGGTCAAACGCCAGCGACCCCGCGACGTTCTGCGCGCTGACCGCCAGCCCCTCGGCCACGTTGCGCAGATCGGCCTGCACATTGGGTTCCGCCCCCACCTGCACCAGAGTGTTCGCCTCGGCCCCCGCCAGACCGAAAGCGCCGCGCGGGCGGTGATACTTGAACGACCGCGACAGCATCATCTGCCCCTGCGCCGCCAGCGCGCTGGCAATGGTGTCGCCCGCAAAACCCTGCACCGCCCGCCCTTCGAACCGAAAGGTGACGGGCCGCGCGCGGTCGATCCGCGTGCCAAAGGGGGCGGGCAGACGCATCATGCGTCCGGCTCCGGCAGCCAGGTCCGCAGCACCGTGTCGGTGACGGTATGGCGCTCGGCCAGAAACACCGTGTTCGACGGCGTGTGACGCCACCATTCCACCATCGGGCCGGGGCGGTTTTCTGCGCGGAACAGATGAACGGCCCATGCGGCATCGGGCGCGTCTTTGCTGAGTTCGGGGCGCAGCGGACCCAGATACTGGAACTCGTCGATGTTGCGCGGCCCGTTCAGGGGGCAGGTCAGCAGTTTCATCCTACCCCCTAGTGACTGGCCGCCGTGGCGCCCATTTCATTGACCAGATCGAACCGTTCGAACCGCGACAGGGCAAAGGGCGCGAGGATGTCGGGCACCTTTCCGGTGGCGATGCACTCGGCCATCCGCTTGCCCGCAACCGGCGTTGCCTTGAACCCCCAGGTGCCCCAGCCGCAATCCAGCCACAGGTTTTCCAGCGGGGATGCCCCCATGATCGGGCTGTAATCGGGTGTCATGTCGGTGATGCCCGCCCATTGGCGCAGCACCTTGAGCCCGCGCAGGAACGGGAACAGGTGCACGGCCCCTTCGGCCAGATGCTCCTTGAGGTCCAGCGTCGAGCGGGTCGAATACAACTGATACGGGTCCGATCCGCCGCCGATCACCACCTCGCCGCGCGACGATTGCACCAGATAGGTGTGCAGGCTGACCGAAGACACCAGCGTGTGCAGCCATGGCTTGACCGGTTCGGTGACCATCGCCTGCAATGGAAAACAGCGGATCGGCAATTCCACCCCCGCCCGCAGCGCCATGTCGTAATTCATCCCGCCGCAGGCGATCAGCACCGCCCCTGCGCCAATTGTGCCCCGGTCGGTGTTGACCGCCGTGACGCGGCCGCCCTGGACGGCAAAGCCGGTGACGGCGGTCCGCTGGTGAATTTCCACCCCCCGGCGCGACGCCTCGCGGGCATAGCCCCAGGCCACCGCATCATGCCGCGCGGTGCCCCCGTCGGGATGCCAGAGGCCGCCGAGGATTTCCAGCCCGCCGCCTTGGTCCATGTGCAATTCCGGCACCCTTGCGCGCACCTCGTCGGGGCCTATCACCTCGATCCCGATGCCCATATGTCGCCCCGTCTCGGCGCGCAGATGAAACGCGCGCAATGTCGCCTCGGAATGCGCCAGCGTAAGCTGCCCGCGCTGCGAGAACATGACGTTGAAATCCAGCTCCTCCGACATGCTGCCGTACAAGGCAACCGCCTCGCGGTAAAAGGCGATGGACTGCATGGTCATGTAGTTCGACCGGATCGTGGTGGTGTTGCGCGCGGTATTGCCACCCGCGAGCCAGCCTTTTTCCAGCACCGCAACGCTGCGGATGCCGTTGTATTTCGCCAGATGATGCGCGCAGGCCAGCCCGTGCCCCCCGCCGCCCACGATCACCACGTCGTAATGCGCCCGCAACTCTGGCGTCGGCGGCAGGTCTCCGGTCACCGGATACTGCCGGCTGAGCCCGTATTTCAGAAGGCGAAAGACCATCGCCGATCAATACAGATGCTGTGCGACATCGCCAAACCGGCTGTCCGCCCGCGTCGACCCCAGCACCGCGTCGCGCAACGCCAACGCCCGGTCAGCGCCTAGAACGGGATCAGCGAATTCGTGAAACTTCGCCACGATCTCTGCCCGGTCAAACGGGCGCTCCGGCCCGCCGCGCGCGTGTGTGTCGCCCGACGACAGCACCCGCCCGTCGTGCAGCACAAGGTCCAGATCGGCCCAGCGGCCAGCCGGATAGCGCGCCTCATGTCGCGCCTCCGCCGTCACTGTCGTGCGTGCCACCAGCCCCGCCACCAGCGGATCGGCCAGCCCTGCGCCCGAGATATGCTCAAGCCCGATGCGGCCGTGCACCAGCATCACCGCAACCGGAAAGGGCAGCGCGTACTGTGCCAGTGACGTGGTGCCGGGCATCCCCCGGAACAGCGCCACGGCATAGTCGAAGCTGCGGATGCGCACTTCGGCGATCTGATCATGGCGCAGGTTGTGCGCCTGCATCAATTCCCGCGCGGCATCGACCGCCGCATGTGCCCAGCGGCAGGTTGGGTAGGGTTTCACGTACTGCTGCCCGATCTGCCAGAACTGCCCCAGATCATCCCAGAACGGCGCTGCTACTGCCGCCTCGACCGTCACGGCAGGGGCGCCGGTGAACCCGCGTTCCGCCATGACCGCCGCTGTCATCCCCGCAAGCGCCCCCCACCCGGACCCGTCATGCAGCATCGTCGGCGTCGCAATCTCGCGCATCATCTGACTGCGCGGGCCGTGGTATTCGGCAATCCCCAGCGCCTCGCGCAATTGCGCATCCGAAAGCCCGCGCAGCCGGGCCACCATGGCCGCCACCCCGAGGGAGTTCCAGGCACCCGACGTGTGATAATCGCTGACGGTCGCGTGCAAGGCGATCCCCGCGCGGCCTGCAACCTCGTAGCCTACGATCAGGGCGGCCAGCGCCTCGGGGCCGGACAGATCGCGCGCTTCGGCCATGGCGGCCAGCGTGGGCACCGTCACCACGCCGATATGCCCCTTGGTCGGGTTGTATCCGTCGTGCCCGTCGAGGTTGTCAGTCTGGGTGGCGGCGGCGAACACAGCACCCGCCGCACTGACCTGCCGCCCATCGAACAGCATCCGCGCCGCAGGGCCACCGCTGCCCGCGCCAAACAGCATCGCCGCCGTGTCGCGCGCAATCACGCCCGCCGTCATCGGGCCAGCCGCCGCCACGATGCCCAACGTATCAAGCAGCAGCAGGGCGGCGCTGTCCATCGCCTCGGGCGGGATGTCACCCGGAGCCAGATGCAGCGCGAACCGGGTGACCCGGGCCAGCGTATCGCCTGCTTCTTCAACCGCGTCCCGCATGGTCCTGCCCCTCTCGCGCTGCGTCTACACTGTGATATAATTGTGCACCGCCCTTCACACGCGATAGTTTCGGGGTCTTGGCATAAGAAAACTGTTGTCATGGTCGCGCCGGGGCGGAATCGTTTGCCGACAAGACCCGAGATGCCGATGAACCGACCGCCACCGCCGCTCAACTTCATCCGATCCTTCGAATGCGCTGCCCGGCACCTGAGTTTTACCCGGGCCGCGCAGGAATTGGGTTACACTCAGGCCGCGATCAGTTCCCATGTGCGCGCGCTCGAAAAGTACGTGGGCCGCGACCTTTTCGTGCGCAACGCCCGCAGCCTGCAACTGACCGAAATGGGGGCGGCCTTTCTGCCCACGCTGCGTCAGGGGTTGACCCAGATCGACAATGCGACCGATGCGGTGATGACCGGCGGGCGCGACCGCAGTGTGATCATCGCCTGTCCGTTCAGTCTGGCGGAAAACTGGCTGCCCGGTTGCCTGGCCGCGTTCCACGAGATGCGCCCCGACATCGAGTTGACCATCCATGGCACAGTCTGGGAAGAAGCCGACGACCGCATCGCCGACCTTGTGATCAGCGTGAGCCGCGACGACGAGGTTTCGCCGGGCGCGCAGCCGCTGTGGCGCGAAACCCTGTCGCTGCTGTGCGCGCCGGATGTGGCGGCAGGGCTGGGCGATCCTGCCGACCTGCGCGGCCTTGGCAAGGTGATCATCGCGGGGCGTCAGGAATACTGGACGATCATGGCCGACGCGCTGGCGATCCCCGAGATTGCGCGCTTCGAGCCGGTCCGGGTGGCACATTTCAAGACCAACGCCTCGAACGTGGCGCTTGAACTGGCGGCAGAGGGGCAAGGGGTAACCATCGCGCTGACGTCGCTGGCGCAGGTCTATCTGCAACGCGGGTTGCTGGTGGAACCCTTCGCCCTTCGCCCGGTCAGCCCATGGACCTATCACATCCTCAATCGCGGCGTGTCGCGCGGGGTCGCGGTCGAACGGGTGTTTCAGCACATCCTCGCCACCGGTGCTGCGCTGAACGCCTGAGCGCGCTGCGCAGCTTTGAGACACGGTGCCAACCTTCCCGGCCCGTCGAAAGGGGGGCGTCAGGCTGGCCAGCGCCGATCCTGCCGGGGTTCAGGGCGGTGGGCCTGCGCGCTCTGCGATGGCGCGGTACTGGTCGGGGCGGCGATAGGCGGCAAAGTCGAAATTCACCTTGCGGCAGGCGGCGATCAGGTCGAGGTCGGCGCGGTGCACGATCACCTCGTCGCCCAGACCCATCGCCTGCGCCGCAATCTCGCCGGTGGGGGCCACGATGCACGACCCCCCGATCAGGGCCTGCCCATCCTCCAGCCCCGCCTTGGCCGCCGCCGCCACCCACAGCGTGTTCTGATAGGCCCCCGCCTGCATCGGCAGATGGTTGTGCAGCATCCGCAGATGCGCCAATGCGGGCGCTTCGGCCAGAACCTGCGGCGTGTTGTAGCCGATCAGCGCAACCTCTGCCCCGTTCAGCATCAGCATCCGGTAGGTCTCGGGCCAGCGGCGATCGTTGCAGATCGCCATGCCGACGCGGGTGCCGCGATAGTCGAACACCGGAAAGCCCAGGTTGCCGGGATCGAAATACAGCCGTTCCAGATGCACCGTCGTGTCGTCCTGCGGCTTGTCCGACCCCGGCACATGCACCTTGCGGTATTTGCCGATCACTGCCCCGTCCGGGCCTGCCAGCACGGCGGAGTTGAACCGCCCGTCCTCCGCCTGTTCGCAATAGCCCAGCGCAAAGCCGCAGCGCAGGCGGGCGGCGGCGGCGAACAGGCGCGCGGTGTCGGGACCGGGCATCGCCGCTTCGAAAAACGCCGCGATCTCGTCGGCGTCCGAAAGGTGCCAGCGCGGAAAGAACGTGGTCAGCGCCATTTCCGGGAACACCGCCAGTTCCGCCCCCATGGCGGCGGCAGTTTCCAGCAGGTGCAGCAGGCGATCCACCGTTTCGGCGCGTGCAGCGCTCCGCTGGATCGGGCCGGTCTGGCAGACGGCCAAAGTCAGCGCGCGGGTCATAGCGCGGCCGTGACCTGGATTTCGACGCGGTAGGCATCGCCCGCCAGCCGCGCCTCGACCGTGGCGCGCACCGGCATGTTGGTGCGGTCGATCCACGCATCCCAAGCTGCGTTCATCAGATCGAAGTCGGCGATGTCGCGCAGCCAGATGGTCGCCGTCAGCAGGTTTGATTTCGTAGTGCCCGCGCGGGCCAGATAATCGTCGATGGCGGTCAGGATCTGCCGGGTCTGGCCGGTGGTGCCCTGGCTCAGATCGCTGGCGGTCAGCCCGGCCAGATAGACGGTGCCGCCATGCACCACCGCTTTGCAGAGGCGGGGACCGGGGTCGATGCGGGTGATGGTCATGGACTCTCCTGTTCAGGTATCGCGCAATCGCGCGGGGGTCAGGTATCGCGCAATCGCGCGGGGGAAAGGGTGGCGGGGTCGATCCCCGCTGCTGCCAGATCGTCGGGGAATGCGCCACGCAGGATCAGTAAGGCGGCAATGCGCGCCAGCGCAGGTGCGGTCTTGATGCCATACCCCCCCTGCCCTGCCAACCAGAAGAATCCCGGCCCCTCGAACCCCACCACCGGCACCCGGTCGGGCGCAAAGCTGCGCAGACCCGCCCAGGCGTGCAGCACCCGCCGGACCTGCAGCGTGGTCACAGCCTCCAGCCGTTCGACGCCGATGGCAACGTCCATGTCGTCCGGCCAGGCATCCATCGGCGGCGAAGGCCTGGCGTCGCCGGGCGACACGAACAGGCGACCCGCATCGGGCTTGAAATAGAAATCCTCGTCCACGTCGTTGATCATCGGCCAGTGGGCGGCATCAAGGCCATCCGGCACCGCCACCTGAAAGGCTGTGCGGCGGTAGGGGATGATGCCCAAGGGCGCTATGCCCGCCATCGCCGCAACCGCGTCAGCCCAGGCACCCGCCGCGTTCACGATCACGCCCGCACGCACCTCGCCAACCGGGGTGGCGATGTACCAGCCTGTGCCGTCGCGCCGGATGGCGGTCACGCCAGCATCGGTCATAACCTGCGCGCCCCGCGTCCGCGCCTGCCGCAGGAAACCCTGATGCAGCACGTCGACGTCGATCTCTCGCTGGCCCGGCTCAAAGAAGGCCGCCGCGATGTGGCCCGGCCGCAGGATCGGCACCATCGCTTCGACCTCATCGGGCGCGATGGCATGAATGTCGGACACCAGATCCCGCGCCTTGGCGAGTTCGGTGGCCAGCCGCGCGATCTGGTCGGGCCGGGCCACGGTGACCATGCCGCGCGGGCGCAGAAGGGGGGCCGCCGCAAAACCTGGCGGTGGCGTTTCCAGAAAAGCGCGGCTGGCGCGGGCCAGACGGCGGATGACAGGGGCGCCGTAAGCCTCGGAAAAGCTGGCGGCTGACCGGCCGGTAGAGTGATGCCCACAGCGCGCCTCGGCCTCCAGCAGCACGACCGACGCCCCGGCCGCCAGTTCGGCGGCAATCGAAGCGCCCGCAATGCCGCCGCCGATGACCGCGATGTCCGCGTTCATCACTGCTCCCCGCACAGCGCATATGGCCGCGCCGCAACCGTGGCACTAAGAAATACTACATTTACCCCATACAAATCGTTGTGTCGCCGCGCGACGGCAGCCCGGCAGCCCAATTTCCCGGCCGCTTGCAGACAGGTGCCCTGTGTGGCGGGTTCCGGCATCAACGATCCTTGTGCGGTCAGCCGGGCAGCACGGCAGTGGCCGAGATCATCACGAGTTCCGAGGGACGTGGCAGCGCTATCCCCCCGATCACGACACGGGCCGGCGGTGCCATGCCGAACACCTCGTGGCAGACCGGGTTCACTTCGGGATAGACGTCGCGCTGCAGTTCGGTGGCCTGCACATGGATCGTGATGCTGCAGACATCGGCAATGCTGCCCCCCGCCGCCGCCATCGCCGCAGCCATATTGCGGAAACACTGGCGCGCCTGTTCGCCAATCGTGGTGCCGACCAGCGTCTTGTCCTGTGCATAGGGCGACATGCCCGCCAGAAACACCATCGGCCCGCGTCGCACGACCCATGAGTAGAAAGGGCTTGCGGGTGAACCCGTGGGGGGCGACAGCGTCGCGGGGTTGAGGCTAATACGGGGTTCTTCGGTCATGATTGGATCGTTTCCAGTCAACAGGGGCGGCCATTGGCTGAACATTAGCCTTACGCACAACCAAACGGCGCGCAAAAAATTCCACCCCTCAGACCACAGAAAAACCCCCCGGATCGAAGATACCCATGTCCACTCGCACCGCCCCGGCCTCGCCGATGGCTTGCACCGGCAGATGCGTGCCGCACATCAGGATCATCCCCGCTTGCAAACGCAATCCCCGACGCGCCATCGCCCTCGCCGCCCCGACCAACCCAGCGACCGGATCCTGCGGAGCCCCCTCAAGTTGCGCGCCCACCTCCACACAAAGCGGCGCAACGCAGCCTTCGGGCAGGCCATAACACGAGCGCGAACCCACCAGAGTATTTCCAACCCGTTCTCACGGAATCCGGGTGTGGGAGCGCCGTCTAATTCTTCGGTTTCCTGAAAACATAACCAAATCCACTTCGGGCCTATTTCCGGCCTGAGCCCATACCCAAGCGGCTCGGTCTGGTTAAGTTTATGTTATATAGGAATTAAATGGTGGACCCAGAGCGATTCGAACGCCCGACCCTCAGATTCGTAGTCTGATGCTC
>JBBRVJ010000145.1:0-9443 GCA_038246975.1 Rhodobacterales bacterium
GATATTCGATTTCGCGCCGCTGGCTGCCGATAAAGACGGCAAGATCACCGAGGCCGAACTGACAGCCTTCCGCGCCGCCGAGGCAAGGCCCGCCAATGCCAATGCGGACAGCAAACCCGATCACCGCGCGGTGCGGGCCAGTCTGCAAACCATCGTCGCGGCGCAGCGGGCCGACCCGTTCGCTCGTGCGGCGCTAGATACGGCGATGGCGGCGCAGGCCGCGCGGCTGAAAGGCCGCATTCGCACAGGTCAAGCACTGCTGCGCGACTTTCTGGCCGACCAGACCCCCGCAAACCGCCGCGCCTTTGCCGACCGGCTGTAGGCGCAACTTACCCGCAAAGTGCCTATGCGCGGGTCAAGGGAAGAGCCCGCACAGCCTCCGGAATAACCGCCTCCGGTTTAACCAGCCGCCGACGAAGTCGCCCCCCGTTCAGGCCGCCGTCCGGCTGATCGTGACCATGTTGCGCCCCGACGATTTGGACGCCAGCAGGGCCCGGTCGGCGCGGTCCACCAGTTGAGTTACGCGGTCGGGCGACAGGTCCGGCACAACCTCTGTGCTGATGGCGAGGCCGATCGAGATTGTCACCGTCACCCGCGCACCGTTCGACAACACCACGGGCAACTCCTCGACCGCGCGGCACAGCCGTTCGGCGACCAGCCGCGCCTCGACCAAGGGGGTGTCGGGGAGCGCGATCAGAAACTCCTCGCCACCGATCCGCGCGATCAGGTCGCTGGCCCGCAGATTGCCCGACAGGCGCGCGGCCACTTCGATCAGAACAGCATCGCCCGCCGCATGGCCCCATTGGTCATTTACCGCCTTGAACCGGTCCAGATCGGCGACCATCACCGCGTAATCGGTGCCGTTGACCATCGCGCGTTCCGCAATCGCACCCAGTTGCGCTACGGCATAGCGGCGATTGTGCAGCCCGGTCAGCGGGTCGATCATCGCCAGGCGCAACCCGTCATGGACCGAGGCGCGCAGCTGGTCCTCCTCGCGCTTGCGGCGCAGCAGAGTGCGCAGGCGCAGCGCCAGTTCGGGCGGGTTGATCGTGCTGTCGACCTGATCATTCGCACCCAGATCGAACGCAATTGCGGCATCACCCGGCGCGGCAATGCGATTGAGGATGCAGAACCCGGCATGGCGCGACCCCGACCGGCTGCGCAATTCCGACATCAGCCTAAGGCCCGCCCCTGCCGCCTCCAGATCAGCCTCGATCAGATAGACATCGGGCGTGTCGGCCCCGTCGGCAGAATCGTCGCGGAACACCTGATCGGGGCGCAGGGCCACAAACTTGTCGCGGCTGCTGGCCGCCAGTTCGTAGCGCAGATGCAGCGCCGTGTCGGGGCGCGCCGTCACCACCGCCACCACGCCCGGCACATCGAACGGGGTCTGCGGCTCTGCCAGCCCCAACAGCCCGTAGTCGCCATTCTGTCCGGTAAAGCCCCCCACCGTTTCATGCGCCCGCATGAAACTGCGCAGGCGGGCCAGCAGCGTCTGGTCATCAATCGGCTTTGCCAGAAAATCATCCGCCCCGGCCTGCAATGCCGCCATGCGTGCCGAGCGATCCTGCCCGGCCGAAAACATGATTACCGGAATCCGCCGGGTCAGCGGATCGGCGCGCAACTGGCTCAATACTTCGATCCCCGACATGTCTGGCAGCATCAGGTCCAGCAGGATCAGATCAGGCCGTTGCGACCGCGCAACGGTCAAACAGGATGCGCCATCGGACGCAAGAAGCGGGTCATACCCGGATGCGGCCAATTTTACCTTGAAAACGATACGATTCGTCGAAACATCGTCGACGATCAAGATTTTGCCTACCAAGGCGCTTCTACCCTACATTACCGGTTACACTGTCTTCATAGTTTGGGGACAACTGGTTAAGACTTCCTTTCCAAACCTACCTGTTGTGAGCCGGAATCAGAAGGATTCCCGGCAGGAACCTGGGGATAACTGCATGAACGCGCAAACATCCGCCGAAACGCTCGCCCTGCAGGCGATGGGGTGGATCATGACTGACGCAGAACGTGCGCAGGCCTTCATGGCGGCCACCGGGGCGTCTCCCTCCGACCTTGCGACTCAGGCGCAGGAGCCGGCCTTTCTGGGGGCCGTTCTTGACTTTCTGCTGACCGAGGATGCGCTGATCACCGGGTTTTGCGATACGCAGAACCTGCCCTATACCGCGCCGATGCAGGCACGGCAGCATCTGCCGGGGTTTTCGAATATCCATTGGACCTGAGGGACAGACCATGATCGACGGGGTAGTTTTTGACAAGGACGGCACGCTGTTCGACTTTCGCAGCAGTTGGGGCGGGTTTGCTGACCGGATGCTGGCGCAGTTCGCCCGTGACCCGGACCATGCGGCGGCGCTGGCGGCGCTGGTCGGCTATGATCCCTCCACCGGGCAGTTCGCCGCCGACAGCGTGATGATTGCCGCCACCACCGCCGATATCGCTGAACAGATGCACCGGGTCCTGCCAGAGATGTCGCTGGCCTCGCTGAACGACCGGCTGAACCTGCTGGCAACGAAGGCGCCGATGTATCCGGCGGTGGATTTGCGCGGCGTGCTGCAGGGTCTGCGCGACAAGGGTCTGGCGCTGGGGCTTGCCACGAATGACACGGAAGTGCCCGCCCGTGCCCATCTGGCCGAGGCGGGGATCAGCGACCTGTTCGATTTCATCGCCGGATGCGACAGCGGCTTTGGCGCGAAACCGGGGCCGGGCATGCTGCTGGCCTTTGCGCAGCGCATGGGATTGTCGCCTGACCGGGTGGCGATGGTGGGCGACAGCAGCCACGATCTGCTGGCCGGTCGCGCGGCGGGAATGCTTGCGGTAGGCGTGCTGACCGGCATCGCCGACCGGGCCGAACTGACCCCTTTTGCCGATGTGGTTCTACAAGATATCGGCAGTCTTGCCGCTTGGATTGACGACCGAACCGGGGCATGACGGAGGCCCAACTCCGACCACCTGCCAAAAACGACGCCGCAGCGTCGGAAAGGAAGTGTCCAAGCGGCCCGCCTTTCGGTCATCCTGTGTGCCAAAGAAGGGGCCGCTCTGCGACCCCAGCGGAGGGAGAATGCCATGATCGATGAACCGGACCGTCGTCGCCGCGCCGGGGGGCGGGCAGGCAACAAGATCAGGGCAGGGTCCTCCGTCATCGACCAGATGCCGTGGCGCATTCCGGTGAACCCCGACCGCCCGACCGAACCGCTGGACGCCGACGGCGTGCAGGCCATCCATCGCGGCACCATGCGGATTCTGAAAGAGATCGGGATCGAATTCCTGAACCCCGACGCCGTGGCGATCCTGAAGCAGGCGGGTTGCCGGGTCGAAGGCACCAACGTCCGCATGGACGAGGAGTTCGTGATGGACATGCTGTCCCACGCGCCTGAATCCTTTACCATCACCCCGCGCAACCCCGACCGCGAAGTGATCATCGGCGGCAAGCACATGGTGTTCGTCAACGTCTCCTCCCCGCCGAATTCCTGGGATATGGAACGCGGCAAACGGTCCGGCGATTTCGAGACGTTCAAGGATTTCATGCGGTTGACGCAGTATTTCAATTGCATCCATATCGCGGGCGGCTATCCGGTGGAACCGATCGACATCCACCCCTCGGTGCGCCATCTGGACTGCGTGTACGAGAAACTCACGATCACCGACAAGGTGGTTCACGCCTATTCGCTGGGTGCGGAACGGGTCGAGGATGTCATGGAAATGACCCGTCTGGCGGGCGGTCTGTCGGAAGCGGAGTTTCAGGCCAAACCCCGGATGTACACCAACATCAACTCGGTCTCGCCGCTGAAACACGACTTTCCCATGCTGGACGGCGCGATGCGACTGGCGCGGCGCGGGCAGCCGGTGATCGTCACACCTTTCACGCTGGCGGGGGCGATGGCCCCCGTGACCATGTCGGGCGCCGTCACCCTGTCGCTGGCCGAGGCTTTGGCGGCGATTGCGCTGCTCCAATACATCAATCCGGGTTGCCCGGTCGCCATCGGCACCTTCACCTCGAACGTCGACATGAAATCGGGCGCGCCCGCCTTTGGCACGCCGGAATACATGCGCGCCACGCAGATGACAGGGCAGTTGGTGCGACATTACAAGCTGCCGATGCGGTCCTCCGGGGTCTGCGCCGCCAACGTGCCGGATGGGCAGGCGATGTGGGAAACCTGCAACTCGCTGTGGGCCGCCGTGCAGTCGGGCACCAACATGGTCTATCACGCGGCGGGCTGGCTGGAGGGCGGTCTGATCGCCAGCCCCGAAAAGTTCATCATGGACTGCGAAGTGCTGCAGATGATTCAGCGGTATTTCGAACCCGCAACCTTTGCCACTACCGACGACGACATCGCGCTGGACGCGATTCGCGAAGTAGGGCCGTCGGGGCATTACTTCGGCTGCCAGCACACGCAGGAACGCTATTCCACCGCGTTCTATGCCCCTATTGCAAGCGACTGGCGCAACTACGAGGCATGGCAGATCGACGGATCGGTCTGGACTGCCGAACGTGCCCACCGCATCTACAAACAGATCATGGCCGAATTCGAGATGCCCCCGATGAACGGTGACCACCGCGAAGACCTCAAACGCTTTGTCGCCAAACGCAAGCAGGAAGGCGGCGCGCCGACTGATTTCTGAGTGCGCCGACCCTGCCGCAATCGCAACCCTGCTATGCAGGCGTGCACAGTGAAACCGGCGGCTCTGCCATTGTGGATTGGCGCAGTGGGCCTACTTCTAGAACTGAACCGATCAGTTCAAAGGAACCGTTTCTATGACCGATACCCTGTTTACGCCGCTGAAGTTCGGCGAGCTGACCCTGAAAAACCGCATCGTCATGGCCCCCCTGACCCGCAACCGCGCCAAGGCCGAAGACGATACGCCCTATGACATCCACGCAGAGTATTATGCCCAGCGTGCCGGTGCGGGTCTTCTGATCAGCGAAGGCACCCAGATTTCGCCCGAAGGCAAAGGCTACGCCGGGACCCCGGGCATTTATTCGGACGCACAAGTGGCGGGCTGGAAGAAGGTCACCGACGCCGTCCACGCCAAAGGCGGCAAGATTGCCGCGCAGATCTGGCACGTCGGGCGGATCAGCCACACCTCGCTGCAACAGGGCGGCATCGCCCCGGTTGCGCCCTCGGCCATCGGCGCCGGGACCAATACCTTTGACGGCAAAGGCTTTGTCGAAACCTCGGTCCCCCGCGCGCTGGAAACCGCCGAGATCGCCCGCGTGGTCGAGGATTTTCGCACAGCCGCCCGCAATGCCCACGCCGCAGGCTTTGACGCGGTCGAGATTCATGCCGCCAACGGCTATCTGATCGACCAGTTCCTGCGCGACACCTCGAACCACCGCACCGACGCCTATGGCGGGTCGTTCCAGAATCGCACCCGGTTCCTGCGCGAAGTCGTGACGGCCGTCAGCGAAGTGCTCGGCGCAGGCCGTGTCGGCATCCGCCTCAGCCCGTTCTCGAACGCCAATAATGTTGGTATCGACAGCGACACCGTGGCCCTGTTCAGCGCCGCCATCGACGTGCTGAACGACGCTGGCATCGCGTTTCTGCACATGGTCGAAGGCCAGACCGGCGGCCCGCGTGAATGGCCTGCGGGCAGTCTGGAGTCCCTGCGCGACCGCTTTACCGGCACCTACATGGCCAACAACGGTTACACCCGCGCCACGGCGATTGCCGCCGTGGCATCCGGCAAGGTTGACCTTGTGTCGTTCGGCAGGCGCTACATCTCGAATCCCGATCTTGCCGAACGACTAGCTGCGGATGCGCCACTGAACCCCCTGCCGACCGAAGGGCTTTATGGCGGCGGGCGTGCGGGTTACACCGATTACTCCACCCTGGCCCAAGTCGCCGCCTGACACGGGCCACTGTCGCCAGAAACCGCAACCCGCCGCACAATACTGTGCGTGGGTATCACAGGGCATTTTCCATTGCCCGCTTGCCACTCACCGCCCGAAAGCGCAGTTTGTAACGATTGATCGACAGCATGGTTGACACCCCCCTTAACGAATACCAGATATGGTTGCCGAACAGGGGAAGGTCCGAACGCTGCCGATGACCGGGGCTGTGGCCTTCCTGCCAAAAAGGAAAACGCATGAGCGACCAACTTTCCTCCAGCTATCCCGTGTTGCCGCTTCGCGACATCGTGGTATTTCCCCATATGATCGTGCCCCTGTTTGTGGGCCGCGAAAAGTCGGTCCGCGCGCTGGAAGAGGTGATGGCGGATGACAAGCAGATCCTCCTTTCCTCGCAGATCGACCCTTCGGTCGATGATCCCGCCACGGATGGCATCTACCGCGTCGGTGTGCTGGCCAACGTGCTGCAATTGCTGAAACTTCCCGATGGCACGGTCAAGGTGCTGGTCGAGGGCAAGGTGCGCGTGCGCATCCTGAATTTCATCGACAACCCGAACTTCTTCGAGGCGACGGCGGAGCAGTTGTTCGAGGCGCCGGGCGACCGTCCGTCAGTCGAGGCGCTCTTGCGCAGCGTCGGCGACGAATTCGAACGCTATGCCAAGATCCGCAAGAACATCCCCGAAGAGGCGCTGTCGGCAGTTTCCGAGGCCCGCGAACCCGCCCGTCTGGCCGACCTTGTGTCGGGTCACCTGGGCGTCGACGTGGCGGTCAAGCAGGACTTGCTGGAAACGCTCGACGTGGCAGAGCGGCTGGAAAAGGTCTACGGCCAGATGCAGGGTGAAATGTCCGTGCTGCAGGTCGAAAAGAAGATCAAATCCCGCGTAAAGACGCAGATGGAGCGGACCCAGCGCGAATACTACCTGAATGAGCAGATGAAGGCCATTCAGCGCGAACTGGGCGACGGCGAGGAAGGCCAGAACGAAGTGGCCGAGCTTGAGGCCCGCATCGCCAAGACCCAGCTTTCCAAAGAGGCGCGCGACAAGGCCGAAGCCGAGTTGAAAAAGCTGAAATCCATGTCGCCGATGTCTGCCGAGGCAACGGTGGTGCGCAATTATCTGGACTGGCTGCTGGGGGTTCCGTGGGGCACCAAGTCGCGCGTCAAGAAAGACCTCAAGGCGGCGCAGGCCGTGCTTGATGCGGATCATTACGGTCTGGAAAAGGTCAAGGAACGCATTGTCGAATATCTGGCCGTGCAGGCGCGTTCGGCAAAACTGAAAGGACCGATCCTCTGCCTTGTCGGCCCTCCGGGCGTCGGCAAAACCTCGCTCGGCCGGTCGGTCGCCAAGGCCACCGGGCGCGAATTCATCCGGATTTCCCTGGGCGGCGTGCGCGACGAATCCGAGATTCGCGGTCACCGGCGGACCTATATCGGCTCGATGCCCGGCAAGATCATTCAGGCGCTGAAAAAGGCGAAAACTACCAACCCTTTGATCCTGCTGGACGAAATCGACAAGATGGGCAACGATTTCCGGGGCGACCCTGCGAGCGCGATGCTGGAGGTGCTGGACCCGGAACAGAACGCAACTTTCGTGGACCACTATCTGGAAGTGGAATACGACCTGTCCAACGTCATGTTCCTGACCACCGCCAACAGCTACAACATGCCCGGCCCGCTGCTTGACCGGATGGAAATCATCCCTCTGTCGGGCTACACCGAAGACGAAAAGCGCGAGATTGCCAAGGGTCACCTGATCCCCAAGCAAACCACCAACCACGCGCTGAAAAAGGGTGAATTCAGCATCACCGACGAAGCCCTGACTGAAATGATCCGCACTTACACGCGGGAAGCCGGGGTGCGGAACCTTGAGCGGGAAATCGCGAAACTGGCCCGCAAGGCCGTGACCGAGATCGTCAAGAAAACCGCGAAAACCGTGGTGGTGTCCGAGGACAAGCTGGAAGGCTACCTTGGCAACAGCCGCTATCGCTATGGTCTGGCCGAGGCGACCGATCAGGTCGGCGTCGTCACCGGCTTGGCGTGGACGTCCGTTGGCGGCGATCTGCTGCAGATCGAGGCGCTGCGCCTGCCCGGCAAGGGCCGGATGAAGACGACCGGCAAACTGGGTGACGTGATGAAGGAAAGCATCGAGGCGGCGGCCTCCTTCGTTCGCTCGATCAGCCCGGACATCGGGGTGAAACCGACCAAGTTCGAAACCATCGACATCCACGTTCACGTCCCCGACGGGGCGACGCCAAAAGACGGGCCTTCTGCGGGTCTGGCGATGGTGACGTCGATTGTTTCGGTGCTGACGCAGATCCCGGTCCGCAAGGACATCGCCATGACGGGGGAGGTTTCGTTGCGCGGCAACGCGATGGCCATCGGCGGGCTGAAGGAAAAACTGTTGGCCGCCTTGCGGGGTGGCATCAAGACCGTGCTGATCCCGCAGGAAAACTTCAAGGACCTGTCGGAGATTCCCGACAACGTCAAGGAAGGCCTCCAGATCGTCCCGGTGTCGAACGTGCGCGAAGTCCTGAAAATCGCGCTGGTCCGTCAGCCTGAACCCATCGACTGGGACGAAGCCGCCGAAGAAGCCGCCGCTGCTGCCCGTCGCGATCGCACCGATCTGGCGGCCGCGCAAACCGCGCACTGATCCGGCCACGACCAAGAAAAGGCGCACCGTAATCGGTGCGCCTTTTTCATGCCGGCGTTGTAAAACAACACAGATACCGTGCTATTGCCCCCATTTCCCACAGATTGGGGCTGAACGCCGCTCTCTGAACCCCGGACCGGCGCATCCCCCCGGTGTGGCTGGAACCGTCGCCTAGTGCAGGACCTTCATCTTCATGCCCAGCTTGGCATAGTTGACCGCCATCACGCCGTTCGGATGGATCATCACCGCCTCGGGCATCTTGCCCAGCACATCCTGCGCCATGACCCCTTCAAACCGCGTCGCAGACCCGATGTAGCGATACTGATAGACCGGCAGACCCTGCGCCATGCCAACCCAGACCACGTCTGTCTTGATCCGGCGATCTGAGCCCTGCATTCCGTCCGGCGTATTGTCGTCGCCATTCCCCGCCACCGCCGCCGCGATCAGCAACAGCAACAGCAAGGGCACGATGATACCCGCTTTGGACGACGAGGTTTCGGTGGCAATGACCACCGTGTCATCCGTCGCCTCGACCACGCCCCCCGCCATTGCGGTCTGGCCCAGCAGAACCGCGGCCACGGTGGTCAACATCAGTTTGCGTAGTACCATGTCAGGCCTCACAGGTTGGACGACGGTCACACCATCGTCAGGGGCGCGGAAAGTCCCGCAAAAAGCCAGCAGGGCGAACGTGCCGCAGGCGAACCCTGGCCCCCGTTGCACCGCGCCGTTGATTAACCCTGAAACTGGCCGGACAGATCGCATCCGTCAATCTTTATTGCACAGCCCGTGTTTGCCCAGTCCGTCGAGCCGCCTGACCTTTGTAAGGCGATGATCTTCGCAGTCGGTCGGGCTTCGTTCTGGCATTGTTGCAGAAATCGGGATAATCGTTGAACATACGCAACAAAAGGGCCAATTCCCATGCCAACCCCCCC
>JBBRVJ010000146.1:0-9409 GCA_038246975.1 Rhodobacterales bacterium
AAGGAGGAAGAATGCTACAACTTCTTCAAAGCCGCAGGCTATGAAACCGATTGAGCGCAACCCGTTCTAGAACCCGTCTTAACTTACCGTCTTAGGCGACTGGCGGGACGTAACCCGCTGATTTATTGGCTCCGGCGGTAGGGATCGAACCTACGACCCATTGATTAACAGTCAACTGCTCTACCGCTGAGCTACGCCGGAATGTGGGGCGGTATAGCAAGCGGGTTGGGGGGCGTAAAGGGGATGGGGAAAGAAAAACCGGGAAGTTCTGGTCTGGGATAGGGGGTGGTTGCGAAGCGTTGTTTGCGGTTGGGGGTTTGTCGTCGCCACCAATTATCGAGCGGTGAACGTGCTGTCGGGGCGGATGGGGTCGGGGTGGGTGACGAGAGTGCGGTCGGAAAGGTCGATAAGGTGCGCCAACACGTTGCGGGTGGCGGCGGGCAGAAGGGCCGCCGGCGTGGTGGTGTAGATGAGGCCTGCGAGGTCGGCGGCGGTGGCTGGCCGGTTGGACAGGGCCGCCAGGATTGCCGCCTCGCGGGTCTGGCGGTGGGCAATCAGGTCAGACAGACGGCCCGCCGCGTCAGTCACCATCGCGCCGTGGCCGGGGTGGATCACGGCCCAGTCGCGCCCGGCCAGTTTGCCCAAGGTGGCCATGTAGGCCCCCATATCGCCATCGGGGGGCGACACCAGCGAGGTCGACCAGCCCATCACCGTGTCCCCGGCAAACAGGCGGCCCTGTGTGGCGAAGGCCAGATGGCAGCCGGTGTGGCCCGGTGTGGCGATCACCTCGACCGTGACGCCGCCGATGGTCAGTTTTTCACCATCCATCAGGGACCGGTCAGGCCGGTAGGTGCGGTCACAGCCTTCGCCCCCCCCGGTCAGCCCGGCGCAGGCCAACCTTTCCATTGTCGGCGACCGGCCCGAGCCTGCTGGTCCGCAGCCCAGCACCGGCGCGCCCGTGGCATCGGCCAATGAACGCGCCAGGGCGGAATGGTCAAGGTGGCTGTGGGTCACGAGGATGGCCGCAACATGATCGCCGGGGTGCAGCGCGGCGAGGATCGCCTGCAGGTGACCCGGCAGCGCCGGACCGGGGTCGATCACGATGACCGACCCGTGCCCCAGCAGATAGGTGTTGGTGCCCGCCCCGGTCAACGGCCCTGGATTGTCGGCGCGCAGGATGTGCAGGTCGGTGTCCATGCTGTATCTCTGATGGCTATGGGGGCCTTGGTACGAAAAATCTGCTTCGGATCGTCGGGCAGGGAAGGGTCGCCGTCAATGGGGCGCTTGTGCCGCATTTTTCCTGACGGCTTCCCTTCGCGGACGCGGCGAGGTAGATTTGCGCCATGCAAATGTGGTTGAAAGCCTATTTGCCGCGCAGTCTGTTCGGGCGGGCGGCCTTGATCCTGATCGTGCCGATTGTCGCGATCCAGTTGGTCGTGTCGGTCGTATTCATCCAGCGTCATTTCGAAGGTGTCACGCGGCAAATGACGCGGGGGGTGATGGTCGAAATGCGGCATCTGATTGCCGAAGTCGAGATGGAGCCGACCCTGCCCACGGCGCAACTGCGGGCAGGGCACCTGGCGGCGGCGCTTGACCTTATGGTGATCTTGCCTTCGGCCTTGCCGGACACCGCCGTTGACCGACGCTACTTTTGGGATTGGTCGGGGCGCGAGGTGGTCCTGACCTTGCGGGCCGGTCTTCCTGCGCTGGTCATAGCCGATTTTCAAACCGATCCGCGTCGGGTGATCCTGTTGGTGAACACCCGGTTCGGGCCAATGCAAGTGGCGGTGGAGCGTCAACGTGTTTCTGCCTCGAACCCGCATCAGTTGCTGGTGCTGATGGTGGTCGCCTCTGCCTTCATGACGTTGATTGCCTATGTTTTCCTGCGCAATCAACTGACGCCGATCACCCGGCTTGCGGCGGCGGCAGAGGCGTTCGGCCGGGGGCGCACAGTACCCTACCGGGCGCATGGGGCAACCGAAGTGCGGGTGGCGGGGGCCGCCTTTCTGGACATGCGGGCGCGGATCGAGCGGCAGATCGAACAGCGGACCCTGTTGTTGTCGGGGGTCAGCCACGACTTGCGCACCCCGCTGACGCGGATGAAGCTGGGCCTGTCGCTGCTGCCCGAGGATGAGGACACCGATGCGCTGCGCCGCGATGTCGCGGATATGGAGCGGCTGGTGGACGAGTTTCTGGCCTTTGCGCGCGGCGATGCGATGGAGGACCCGGTCGTGGTCGACCCCGCGGCCTTGCTGACGCGCGCAGTCGAGAATGCGCAACGGGCGGGTCAGGCGGTGACGCTGGGTCTGTGCGACGGGCGGGGTCTGGTGACCCTGCGCCCGCAAGCGGTGACGCGGGCGCTGGAAAACCTGATCGGCAACGCGGTGCGCTATGGGTCACGCGCCGAGGCGAGCATGGTTCTGACCGACCGTATGCTGCGGTTGACGGTCGAGGATGACGGCCCCGGCATCCCCAAAGACCGGCGCGACGAGGCGATGCAGCCGTTTTCACGGCTCGACGCGGCGCGCAACCCGAATGAGGGCGGCGGAGTGGGCCTTGGCCTGTCGATTGCCGCCGACATCGCCCGCAGCCACGGCGGGGCGTTGCGACTGGGCGAGTCTGCGACACTCGGAGGGTTGAAGGTCGATCTGGTGCTGGCGCGGTAACGGGGTGGCGCGACGAATCCCTCGCCGCTCAACTCTCCAGTTCGATCAGCAAATCCTTGGCGTCGATCTGCGATCCGGCGTGGACCAGCAGCGCCTTGACCACGCCTGTGCGGTCGGCGTGGATGCCGGTTTCCATCTTCATCGCCTCGATGGTCAACAGCAGGTCGCCTGCGTTGACCTTCTGGCCCACGGTCACCACCACCGAGGCAATCGACCCCGGCATCGGAGCGCCGATATGGGCGGGGTTGCCTTCGACGGCCTTGGGTTTGGCGGCGGTCTTGGCCTTGATCAGGCGGTTGGGCACACGGATGACCCGCGGCTGGCCGTTCAGTTCAAAAAACACCTTCACCTCGCCGTCGTCCGTGGTTTCCCCCACCGCCTGCAGGCGCAGTTCCAGCGTCTTGCCGGGGTCGATCTCTGCCGTGATTTCCTCGCCCGACGTCATGCCATAAAAGAACGTTTTGGTCGGCAGTGCGCGGACCGGCCCATACAGACGATGGCGCGTGCGGTAGTCCATGAAGACCTTGGGATACATCAGATATCCGTTCAGGTCCTCGTCGTCGACGACCTCGCCTTCGGTATCCTCGCGCCCCAGCCCCAGATCGGTGGCGAGTTTGGCGCGCGTCGCCTCAAGGTCGACCGGCGGCATTCCGGCACCCGGACGGGTCAGCAGCGGCTCTTCGCCCTTGAGCACCTTTTTCGAGATGGCTTCGGGCCAGCCGCCATGCGGCTGCCCAAGGTTGCCGCGCAGCATGTCGACCACCGATTCAGGGAACACCACTTCCGTCGCCGGGTCTTCGACCTGCGCGCGGGTCAGGTTTTGGGCGACCATCATAAGGGCCATGTCACCCACCACTTTGGATGATGGCGTGACCTTGACGATATCGCCGAACATCTGGTTGGCGTCGGCGTAGGCTTGTGCGACCTGATGCCAGCGTTCCTCCAGCCCCAGCGAACGGGCCTGCGCCTTGAGGTTGGTGAACTGGCCCCCCGGCATTTCATGCAGATAGACCTCGGACGCAGGTGCCGGCAGCCCGGATTCGAAGGCGGAATACTGGTTGCGCACCTGCTCCCAGTAGTTGGAAATCTGCCGGATCGCGGCAATGTCCAGCCCGGTGTCGCGGTCGGTATGGCGCAACGCCTCGACGATCGACCCAAGGCAAGGTTGCGAAGTGCCGCCCGAAAAAGCATCCATCGCGGCGTCAACGGCATCGACCCCCGCCTCGCAGGCGGCAAGGATGGTGGCCCCGCCAATACCTGAGGTATCATGGGTGTGAAAATGAATCGGCAGACCCACATCCTCTTTCAGCGCCTTGATCAGGTGGCGGGCGGCGGCGGGTTTCAAGAGGCCAGCCATGTCCTTGACGCCCAAAATATGCGCACCTGCGGCCTTCAGCTCGTGCCCCCGGCTGACGTAGTATTGCAGGTTGTACTTGGCGCGGGCGGGGTCGAAGATATCGCCGGTATAGCAGATCGAGCCTTCGCAAATCTTGCCGGACTCCAACACGGCGTCCATCGCCACCCGCATGTTTTCGACCCAGTTCAGGCTGTCGAACACGCGGAACACATCGACCCCGGTGATCGCGGCCTGCTTGACGAAAGCCTGCACGACGTTGTCGGGATAGTTGGTATAGCCCACGCCATTCGAGGCCCGCAGCAACATCTGGGTCATTACGTTGGGCAGAGCCCTGCGAATGTCGCGCAGGCGTTGCCAAGGGCATTCCTGCAAGAAGCGGTAAGCCACATCGAACGTCGCCCCGCCCCAGCATTCGACCGAAAAGAGCTGCGGCAGGTTGGCGGCATAGGCGGGCGTCACGCGGATCATGTCGATCGACCGCATCCGGGTGGCGAGCAGCGACTGGTGCCCGTCACGCATCGTGCTGTCGGTGATCAGCACCTGTTTCTGCGCCGCCAGCCAGTCGGCCACGGCTTGCGGTCCCTTGGTTTCCAGCAAAGTCCGGGTGCCCGGTGCGCGGGGGCCCAGCGGGGCTGGGGGTTTGGGGGTTTTCAGGTCGGCATGGGGTTTGGGGCGGCCTGCGGTTTCGGGATGCCCGTTGACCGTGATGTCGGCGATGTAGGTCAGGATCTTGGTCGCCCGGTCGCGGCGTTTCTTGAACTGGAACAGGGCAGGCGTCGTGTCGATGAACTTGGTGGTATAGGTATCGTCCAGAAACGTCGGGTGTTTCAACAGGTTGATGACGAAGTCGATGTTGGTGCTGACGCCCCGGATGCGGAATTCGCGCAAGGCGCGGTCCATGCGGGCAATCGCCTTTTCCGGGGTCTGCGCCCAGGCGGTGACCTTGACCAGAAGCGAGTCGTAATACCGCGTGATCACGCCGCCCGCATACGCCGTACCGCCATCCAGACGAATGCCCATGCCGGTGGCGCTGCGGTAGGCGGTCAGCCGACCGTAATCGGGGATGAAGTTGTTCTGCGGGTCTTCGGTCGTGATGCGGCATTGCACGGCATGGCCGTTGAGGCGGATATCTTCCTGACACGCCATGCCGGTCGCCTCGGCCAAGGTCTTGCCCTCTTCGATCAGGATTTGCGCCTGCACGATGTCGATGCCGGTCACCTGTTCGGTAACAGTGTGTTCGACCTGCACGCGGGGGTTCACCTCGATGAAGAAAAACTGCTGGGTGTCCATGTCCATCAGGAATTCGACCGTGCCCGCGCACTCGTAACCGACATGCGCACAGATGCGGCGGCCAAGATCGCAGACCTCGGCACGTTGGGCTGGCGTCAGATAGGGGGCGGGGGCGCGCTCGACAACCTTCTGGTTCCGGCGCTGCACCGTGCAGTCGCGTTCGAAAAGGTGATAGATGTTGCCGAACTTGTCGCCAAGGATCTGCACCTCGACGTGGCGAGCGCGCAGGATCATCTTTTCAAGATAGCCCTCTCCGTTGCCAAAGGCTGCTTCCGCCTCGCGCCGGCCCTCGCGGACTTTGTCCGCCAATTCCTCTGGGTTGTTGATCGGCCGCATGCCGCGCCCGCCGCCACCCCAGGACGCCTTGAGCATCAGGGGATAGCCCACTTCGGCGGCCTGCGCGCGCACGAGGTCCATGTCGTCACCCAAAACTTCGGTCGCCGGGATCACCGGAACCCCTGCCGCCATCGCCACGCGCCGTGCCGAAGCCTTGTCGCCCAAGGCCCGCATCGTAGCTGCTGTCGGGCCGATGAAGATGATGCCTTCCGCCTCGCAAGCATCAACGAAATAGGGGTTTTCCGACAACAGGCCATAGCCGGGGTGGATCGCATCAGCTCCGGCCATCTTGGCCACGCGGATGATCTCGGGGATCGAAAGGTAGGCCCCGACCGGCGACAGACCCTCGCCAATCAGATAGGCCTCATCCGCCTTGAAGCGGTGCAGCCCCAGCTTGTCTTCTTCGGCATAGACCGCAACGGTTTTCTTGCCCATCTCGTTTGCTGCGCGCATCACGCGGATCGCTATCTCGCCCCGGTTGGCCACGAGGATCTTCTTGAACTCGGCCATTCTGACGCCCCTGACAGTCTGTCTAGCGCTGCACTCTAGGCATGCCGCGCTGCGGCGCAAGGGGCGGAACCGCGCTTGCATGACAGAATTGTGCGTGTCGTGTCACGCAAAGGTTATGCCGAGAGGCCTGCACCGCGTGGCACAATGCCCATCAACCATCGTCTCATCAAAAATCTGTGGAGCCGCCAGATGCGCGCACTTGTCCTTATCCTTGCAGTCATGCCCATTGCCGCATTTGCTGAGGCACCCGCCGTCAAACCCTTGGTTGATCGCGACGGCTGGCGCGTGATCGACAGCGTGAAACCTTATGGTGCAATGGTCGAGGCGGTGAAAGCCGCAACCACGGCGAACAAGATGGGCGTTGTCACTGAAGCCGGGCCTACCGACGCTGCAGCAAAACTGGGGGTGATACTTCCTGGCAACCGCGTGATCGGCGTATTTGCTCCGCAGTATGCGGTGCGCATCCTGCCCCTGTCGACCGCCGCGATGATCGAGGCGCCGATCCGGTTCTATGTGACCGAAGACGCCGATGGCACATCGACGTTGGCGTGGAAAACGCCCAGCTTTGTCTTTGCGCCGTATTTGGATGAAGGTGGGGCAGCGCTGGACGATGTTGTCGAAGAGTTGGACGCAAAATTCGAGGATATCGCCAAGGCGGCGACGGCAAACTAAGCGCGGTTCAAAATTATCGGAACGTAAAGCGAACACTTCTTTAACTTCCGGAAAGTCTGCATTAGGCTGGCAGCATGAATCACGTCGACGAAAACGACGCCTTCGAGGCGGCAGTGCCGCTTAGCCAGCGGGCTGTGGCCGCGCGTCCCGCGCCTTATCTGGATGACTTGAACCCCGCCCAACGTGCGGCGGTCGAGTCGCTGGATGGCCCGGTGCTTATGCTTGCGGGTGCGGGCACCGGCAAGACCAAGGCGCTGACAGCGCGGATCGTGCACCTGTTGCGCATGAGCAGGGCACGCCCGAACGAAATTCTGGCGGTGACTTTCACCAACAAGGCCGCACGCGAAATGAAGCTGCGCGTCGGGCGAATGCTTGGCGAGGTGGCCGAGGGAATGCCGTGGATGGGCACGTTCCACTCGGTGTCTGTGAAACTGTTGCGTCGCCATGCCGAACTTGTCGGCCTGAAAAGCAGCTTCACCATTCTGGACACCGACGACCAGTTGCGCCTTCTGAAACAGTTGATCGTTGCCGCCAACATCGACGAAAAACGCTGGCCCGCGCGGATGCTGGCCGGGATCATCGACGGCTGGAAGAACCGGGCGCTGACGCCCGACAGGGTGCCGTCATCCGAGGCGTCGGCCTACAACAACCGCGGGTCCGAACTGTACGAGCAATATCAGGAACGCCTGCGAACCCTGAACGCCACCGACTTCGGTGATCTGTTGCTGCACTGCGTGGTGATCTTTCAAAAACACCCCGACGTTCTGGCGCAGTATCAGCGGTGGTTCAAATACATCCTCGTGGACGAGTATCAGGATACCAACGTCGCCCAATATCTGTGGCTGCGGCTGCTGGCGCAGGCACACCGCAACATCTGCTGCGTGGGCGACGACGACCAGTCGATCTATGGCTGGCGCGGGGCAGAAGTCGGCAACATCCTGCGGTTCGAAAAGGATTTTCCCGGCGCTGTCGTGGTGCGGCTGGAGCAGAATTACCGGTCGACCCCGCATATCCTCGCCGCCGCTTCGGCGGTGATTGCCGTCAACGCCGGACGTCTGGGCAAAACGCTGTGGACCGAAGAAACCGAAGGCCACAAGGTCCGCCTGATCGGCCATTGGGACGGCGAGGAAGAGGCGCGCTGGATCGGAGACGAGGTCGAAGCCGTGCAGCGCGGCCGCGATCCCGGGCCCAAGTCGCTGAACCAGATGGCCATCCTCGTCCGCGCCAGCCACCAGATGCGCGCCTTCGAGGACCGGTTCCTGACCATCGGCCTGCCCTACCGCGTGATCGGCGGCCCGCGCTTTTATGAACGGCTGGAGGTGCGCGACGCGATGGCCTATTTCCGGCTGGCCGTCAGCCCGTCCGACGATCTGGCCTTCGAACGGGTCATCAACACCCCCAAACGCGGCTTGGGTGACAAGGCGCAAGCGGACATTCAACGCGCAGCACGCGGGGCAGGGGTCGGCCTGCTCGACGGCGCGCGCGAACTGCTGGCGCGCGGCGCGATCGGCGGCAAGGGAGCGGGCCAGTTGCGCAGTTTTGTCGACGGCGTCGACCGGTGGCACATCGCCACGCTGGCCGCCGACTATGATCATGTCCGTCTGGCCGAGCAGATTCTCGACGAATCCGGCTACACGACCATGTGGCAGAACGACAAGACCCCCGAGGCGGCAGGGCGGCTGGAAAACCTCAAGGAACTGGTCAAGGCGCTGGAACAGTTCGACAATCTCCAGGGTTTTCTGGAACATGTCAGCCTGATCATGGAAAACGACACCGAAGAGGCGGTCGAAAAGGTCAGCATCATGACCTTGCACGCCGCCAAGGGGCTTGAATTTCCGATAGTCTTCCTGCCCGGCTGGGAAGATGGCCTGTTCCCCAGCCAGCGCAGCATGGACGAAAGTGGCCTCAAGGGGTTGGAGGAAGAACGCCGTCTCGCCTATGTCGGGATCACGCGCGCCGAAGAGCTATGCACGATTTCCTTTTCCTCCAATCGCCGGGTTTACGGGCAGACGCAAAGCCAGCTTCCCAGCCGCTTCATCGACGAACTGCCTGCAGCCCATGTCGAGGTGCTGACCCCGCCCGGCCTTTATGGTGGAGCATATGGGGCGGCGACGGGGTTGGGGTTCGGGTCGGCGATCGAGGATCGGGCGGTCAAGGCCGACGCCTACAACTCCCCCGGCTGGCGGCGCATGCAAGAACGCAGCACCACCCGCCCGATGGCAAAACCCCGCGAGGCCCGCAACGTGGTGATCGACGCCACGGCGCTGTCCGGCTATGGCACCGGCGACCGGGTGTTCCACCAGAAATTCGGCTATGGCGCGGTGGTCGCGATCGAGGGTGACAAACTGGACATCGACTTCGACCACGCCGGCATGAAGAAGATCGTCGCCCGCTGGGTCGTCCCCGCCCATCAGGTCGACGACGTGCCCTTCTGACCGAATTCCCCCTTGCGCCGCCGCCCAAGCCACCTGTAAACACCCCTGGAACGGATCGGTGGCCGAGTGGTCGAAGGCGCACGCCTGGAAAGTGTGTAGGCGGGGAACCGTCTCTAGGGTTCGAATCCCTATCGATCCGCCAA
>JBBRVJ010000147.1:0-9389 GCA_038246975.1 Rhodobacterales bacterium
GTGATTGCGGGTTTGCTGGCCATCTGGCCAGTTCTGTTTGCCATCGCGCTGGCGGTGCGGCTGTCGGGCCCGGGCCCGGTGTTCTTTGTCCAGACCCGCGTCGGGCGCGGCGGGCGGTCCTTCGGCATGATAAAGTTCCGCTCGATGAACCCGGACGCCGAAGAACTGCGCACAGCTTTGCTTGGCCAAAGCGACCGCGCAGGCATCTGTTTCAAGTCCCGCACCGATCCGCGCATCACCCCGGTGGGCCGCATCCTGCGCCGTCTGTCGCTGGACGAATTGCCCCAGATTTTCAATGTGCTGAAAGGCGATATGTCGCTGGTCGGCCCCCGCCCCGCGCTGCTCGAAGAGGTGCGCGCCTATCCGGAAGCCGCCCTTGAACGGCTGTCCGTGCTGCCCGGCATCACCGGCCTGTGGCAAGTATCGGGCCGCGCCGAGGTGGGCTTTGACGACATGGTCGAAATGGACCTGGCCTACGCCCGCAATGGGCGGCTGTCCTTCGACCTCTCCATCCTGCTGCGCACCTTCCGGGCTGTCGTGTCCGGGCGCGGCGCTTATTGAAACCTTAACCAAGCGAGTAACTTGAATGACTGCTTCTGCTTCCAAACTCCCTGTTGAAATCAACGTCGCGGCCATGAAAATGGCCGAGACCATGTTCGGTGACGGGGTCACCATCGTCTCGGCCAGCTATCAGGGCGACCCGCGTGCGGCCGGTATCTATACCCAAGGGACGACCGTGTCGCCCGGTGCCGTACCTTCGGCCAGCGGCGTGATCCTGTCCACCGGCTTTGTCACCAACTTCACCAACGCCAAGGGCGAACCAAACAGCTCGGCCTCGACTTCAGGCGAAATGAAAGGCGTGGACAACGATCCCGGCATGAACGCCATCGCGGGCGTCAGCACCTTTGACGGGGCCTTTCTGAATGCCACGTTCGTGCCGGTCGGCGATACGTTGACCATGCGGCTGGTGTTCGGATCCGAGGAATATCTGGAGTGGGTCAACTCGGGCTACAACGATGCAGTCGGCATCTGGGTGAACGGCAAGAAGCTGAGCCTTGCCATCGGCGACGGCGATATCTCGATCGACAACATCAACACCAAGTCCAACCCCAACCTGTTCCTCGATAACGGCAAAAATGTGATCAACACCGAAATGGACGGACTGACTCTGATCCTGACGCTGAAGGCGCATGTTCTGGCAGGCCAGGAGAATACCATCCGTATCGGTATCGCCGACGCGGGCGACAGGGTCTATGACAGCAGCCTGCTGATCGTGGCCGACAGTGTGCAAACCGCGCTGATCGCCACTGATGATGCGATTTCCATGACCGCCAAGGGTGAGGCGACCGCGAACCTGTTGAGCAACGACATGATCAAGGGTCGGGCCGGGGTTCAGATCACCCACCTGAACGATCAGGCGGTGCAGATCGGTCAGACGATCACCCTTAACAGCGGCGACCGGTTGCGCCTGAACGCCGACGGGTCGGTGACGGTTCTGGCGGCCACAGCGGGCAGTGCCGTCACCTTCAGCTACACCATCACCGATGCGACCGGCACGGCGGACACGGCCTTTGTCACGCTGACCCCGTCACCTGTCGATGGCACTGCGGGTAACGACCAGATGCATGTCGGTTATACCGATGCCGACGGCAACATGATCGACGGCACCGACGGTCTGTCCGAGGTGATCATGGGCTATGGCGGCAATGACAAGATCACCGCCGGCTTTGGCGATGATGACATCTATGGCGGTGACGGCAACGATTTCATCCGGGCGGGCGATGGTCAGGACCTGATCGTGGGCGGCGACGGCAACGATGTGCTGGACGGTCAGGCCGGGGCCGATACCATGCTGGGCGGCACGGGCGACGATGTTTACTACATCGACGACGCGGGCGACGTCATCTCCGAGGTTGGTGGCGGTGGCTATGACAAGGTGATCTCGGATCTGTCGCATACCCTTGGCGGATCGTTTGAGGAATTGTGGCTGGCCGAAGGGTCCGGTGCCATCATCGGCACCGGCAATGCGCTGAACAACAAGATTGTCGGCAACGCAAATGGCAACACGCTGCACGGCGAGGCAGGCGCAGACCAGTTGTTTGGCGAAGGCGGCGACGATTTCATCTTTGGCGGTGCGGGGAACGACAACCTGTTTGCCGGGGCGGGGCGCGACCGGCTGTTTGGGGGCGACGGCAACGACAAGCTGTTCGGCGGTGCTGGGGCTGACATGCTGTATGGTGGTGCGGGCAATGACTCACTGTCCGCCGGAGCAGACGGTGACGTGCTGTTCGGCGGCGCGGGCAACGACCTGCTTTCGGGCGGTGCCGGTGCGGATGTCTTTGTCTTTGCCGCCGGTTCCGGCAGGGACACGGTGAAGAACTTTGTCGTCGGGGTCGATCATCTTTCGTTCGACGGGCTGACAAATGGCGTTCTGAAAGTCGTGGGCACAACGGCTCTGATCACCTTTGGCATCGACCACAGCATCAGCCTGACCGGGCTGACCGATACGCAGCACCTGACGATGGACAACCTGTTGATCTGAGGTTGAAACCGGGCTCGCGGGATTGCACGGTCCCGCGGCCCACCAATGTCGTCCCGAACCGGCGCTGGGGGAGTCGCCACACCAACCGTTCAGCGCGATTGCTTTGCCACGATGAGCGCACGCCACCATGAAGAATCCGACGCATCCACCATGCGGTTATCGGTCGGCAGTAAGCGGTATCTGCACACCGCCCTGTCTTTATCCTGACGGCTTTGCCAACACCCAAGGCTTGAGCCATCCATGCGCGACGCTGGGTGGCCTTCCCAATGCCTTCGCGACGCTCGTCGCAAGCGTTGGCGTTCGCCTTGCGCGGCCTGGAATTGTATTCAGATCGGTCGGATTGCCGGAACGATATCCTCTCGCTTTAATCTGTCGCGGTTTGGTGCCGCTCCTTAGATAGCAGGTTGTACAGCAAAGGTGACCGACCATGAGACCCGCACAAACGGACGAATTTCGTAAGTATGCAGCGTGCGGTGCAGTGACATTGCCGAGCATCGGCCGAGTTCACGCTCCGGCGTACCGGGTCCAGCATGAAGCGGATTTCAGATCGGGCGGGTAAACGATTTGATCATTTGCGCCTCTCCATTCTGTCATGCGCCCTCCGAGCGATCTACGTAGGATTCTGGCGATTAAAGCGATGATTAGGGATAAGAAAGACGATTTTTGCCAGCGTATCGGGGGCACATCGCACTCCGCGAACTTGACAGCTTTATTGACTCGATTCTCAGTCTATCTCAAAAGTTGATCAATTAACTGCATCCGACTGGAGGAATCGAATGGACGACGTTCGCCGCAATAGCGATCTCGACTCAGCCATCGCCGAAGCCTCGGCGCGCTATGTCGCCGCAAATCCTGCCAGCGAGGCTCGTCACCTGAAAGCGCGGGACAGCCTGCCTGGCGGTAACACCCGGTCTGTATTGTGGTATGAACCTTTCCCCGTGGCTTTGACGAGGGGCGAAGGCGTGTATGTCACCGACCTTGACGGCCACCGCTATGCCGATTTCGTCAGCGAGTATTCGGCGGGCCTTTATGGCCACTCCAACCCCACCATCATGGCCGCCATGACCGAGGCGATCGGCAATGGCGTCGCCCTTGGCGGGCCCAACACCTTTGAGGCGCGTCTGGCGGAAGAACTGGTTGCCCGCTTTGCCGCCCTTGAACGGGTGCGCTTTTGCAACTCGGGCACCGAGGCGAACATCATGGCCCTTTCGGCGGCGCGGGCGATTACCGGACGCGACAAGGTGATGGTGTTTCATGAAGGCTACCATGGCGGCGTGCTGACCTTCGGCCATGGCGGTTCGGTGCTGAACCTGCCGTTTCCTTACGTCTTTGCCGACTACAACGATGTGGCGGGCACCGAGGCGCTGCTGCGTGCCAACAAGGACAGTATCGCTGCGGTCATTCTGGAACAGATGCTGGGCGGCGGCGGCTGCATCCGGGCGACGGATGCCTTCTTGTCGATGCTGCGCCGCGTCACGCAGGAAATCGGCACCCTTCTGATCTTTGACGAGGTGATGACCTCACGCCAGCACTTCAACGGCATGCAAGCAATCACGGGCGTCGTGCCCGACCTGATGACGCTTGGCAAATATATCGGCGGCGGGGCCAGCTTCGGCGCCTTTGGCGGGCGCGAAGACCTGATGCGCCACTTCGACCCGACGGCGCCGCATGCCTTTGGCCATGGCGGCACCTTCAACAACAACATCATCAGCATGACCGCCGGGTATATCGGCCTTTCCAAGGTGCTGACCCGAGAGGCGTCGGAACGCTTCAACGCGCTTGGGGATGCTTTGAGGATCGGCATGCAGAACCGGATCGACACGCATGGCATTGCGGCCTGCACCACCGGATACGGCTCGCTCTTCAACCTCCACTTCCTGCCCGCAGATCAGGTGACCCCTGCGGCGGTCGAAGCCGTCGATCAGCGGCCAGGCAAGCTGTGGCACCTGGAGATGATGCTGGCCGGGCAATATGTGACTCCCCGCGGGATGATCGCGCTGGCGTTGCCCCATACCGAGGCGGAAACCGACGGATTTCTGGACGCGTTCGACCGGTTCCTGACAGACCATCGGTCGATCCTCCCGAAGGCGGTGGCATGATGCGACCCGTCATCATCACCTGCGCCCTCACCGGCGACAGCGAAACATCGGCCCGCAGCCCGCTTGTTCCGGTCACCCCCGAACAGATCGCGACGGATGCGCTGGCCGCCGCCGCCGCCGGGGCAGCCATCGTCCACATCCATGTCCGCGATCCAGGCACTGGCAAGGGCAGCCGCGAGGTGGCGCTTTACCGCGACGTGACCCAGCGGATTGCCGCCGCAGGCACCGGGGTGATCGTCAACCTCATCGCCGGCATGGGGGGCAAGCTGATCTTTGGCGGCGAGATGCCCCTTCCGCCCGCCCCAGGCACCGATCTGGTCGGCGCGACCGCGCGGATGGCGCATATCCAGGCCCTGCGCCCCGAGATGTGCAGCCTCGACTGCGGCAGCTTCAACGCGGGCATGGGCGACGAGATCTACGTCAGCACCACGCCGATGATCCTGCAAATGGCCGAGCAGATGCGGGATCTGGGCGTGAAGCCCGAGTTGGAGATCTTCGATTTCGGCCATATGCGGCTTGCCTGCCATCTGGTGGACATGGGCCTTGTGGCACCGCCGCCATTGTTCCAGTTCGCCCTAGGTCTGCGGTGGGGGGCCCCGTCCGACGCCGCGACGATGCTTGCGCTGCGGGCGATGCTGCCAGCGGGTGCGCAATGGGTCGCCTTCGGCGCGGGTGCCGAACAATTCCCGGTGGCGGCGCAGTCCATGCTGCTGGGTGGCAATGTCCGCGTCGGACTGGAGGATAACCTTTACCGGCGGCGCGGCGTCCTTGCCACCAATGCCGAACTTGTCGAAGACGCGGTGCGACTTGTGCAAGCGCTTGGACACCGCGCGGCGACACCCGACGAAGCGCGCGCCCTTCTCGGCATCGCAGGGGAAGCCGAACGGCGGGTCACCGATGCCGGATGACAGTTTCGACGACAGCCTGACATTGAGCCACGAGCCGATTTACCAGCATGTGAAGCTGGAGATCATGCGCGGCGACATCAGGCCCGACGACCGGATGGTGGTAAAACCCTTGGCCGAACGTTTTGGCACCAGCACGCTGCCGGTGCGCCAGGCGCTGCAACGACTGGTGGCTGAAGGCGCGCTGTCTGACGAACCTTACCGCGGCGCACGGGTGCCGCTGCGCGGGGTTGACGAATTGATGGACCTGCGCCGGGTGCGCTGTGCGATCGAGGGGCAGGCGGCAGAATGGGCTGCCGACCGGATCAGCGCAGCAGAACTGGAGCGCATGCACGGGCTGCAGGCAAAGATGACCGGCGTGAGCGATGCAGACATATCGCAGAACTACCTGATCTGGAATTTCGAGTTCCACATGACGCTTTACGGCGCCGCGCGCTCGGCGCTGCTGATGCCGCTGATCGAGCGGCTCTGGCTGCGGGCGGGTCCCTACCTGAACGCGATGCGGACAGAATTCACCTTGGGTCAGGGCCTCGACCATCACCAGGAGGTGCTGTCGGCGATGGCACGCGGCGACGGAAAGGCGGCGCGGTCGGCGCTCGAGGCCGAACTGTCCGAGGCGGCAGAAGTCATGGTGCGCGCAATGCTGCGCAGGCCGGAAATAGCCAACGACGAGACGGAACCACAACAACCAGAACAGGGAGAAAAGACATGAAAAGACTGCTTCTCGGGTCGGTGTTTGCACTGACACTTACTGCGACCCACGGAATTGCGGCCGATTGTCTGCGGATCATCGGGACCGAGGGCGCTGGCTCCGCCGTCACCATGGACCCAGCCTTCAACAACCTGAACGACGACAGCTACCAGCAGAACCTCGTTTTCAACAAGCTGGTTAACGTCGACGCCAATTTTCAGCCAATCCCTGAACTTGCCAAGGCGTGGTCGGTTTCGGACGACGGCTAGACCTGGACGTTCGAGCAGGAACAGGGCGTGACCTGCCAAGACGGCAACGGATGACGGCGATTGCGGTTCCGGGCCGCTGGCGCCGAGGGCCTCTTTGCCATGCTGGGAAAACGCGGGAATCTGCGATGACGCCGCTTCTTTCAGTGCAAGGTCTGTCGATCGACTATCGCACGGCGGCAGGCTGGTCGCGCGCGGTATCCGATGTGACGCTGGAGATCGCCCCCGGCGAGGGGTTCGGGCTGGTGGGCGAAAGCGGTTCGGGCAAATCGACCACGGCGCGGGCGATCTGCGGGCTGATTTCGCCGCTGGCGGGCAAGGTGCTGTTCGAGGGTCGGCCTTTGACCCCCCGCGTGAGGTCACGCGACGGGGCCGATCTGCGCGACATTCGATACATCTTTCAGAACCCCGACGCCTCGTTGAACCCGCGCCAGACCGTGGCGCAGGTTCTGGAACGGCCGCTGGCGATGTTTCACGGCCTTACCGGACCCGAGGCAAGGCAACGGGCGGGCGCGGCCCTTGCCGAGGTGGAACTGGAGCCGGACGATCTAGGCCGCGGCCCGGCGCAGCTTTCGGGCGGGCAGCGCCAGCGCATAGCCATCGCCCGGGCGCTGTTGGCCGAGCCGAAAGTGCTGTTGTGCGACGAGGAGCTGTCGGCGCTGGATGTCTCGGTGCAGGCTCGCATCATCGACCTGCTGGTGCGGGTGCGGGCCGAGCGACGGATGGCGATGCTGTTCATCTCGCACGATCTGGCGGTGGTGCGGCGGCTGTCAGACCGCGTGGCATTCATGCAGGCAGGCCGCATCGTCGAAACCTGCCCGACCGAGACGATCTTTGCACGGCCGACGCGCCCCTTACACCCAATCCCTGCTGGCGGCGATCCAGCGCCTGCGAAAGGCGGCATGAGTCTTGTCCCTGCCCCTGTCCCCCGATCTTGCGCTGGCATATCCCGGCGTCGCCGCATGCCATAACGTCTTCGTGGTTGGACGCGATGGAACCTCCCCTAGAATTGCGGCGTTGCGTTCCTACACCCTCAAAGGAGATTATCATGCCCGATACTCAAGAGATCGAACGCAAGTTCTGGAAAGCGCTGCGATCAGACATGACCGTGATGCTCGGCGTTTCTGGCCAGCACGATGTCACGCCACGCCCGATGACCGCGCAGATCGACGGTGACGCAGATCAGGGGCCGATCTGGTTTTTCACCTCGAAGGACAGCACGCTGGCAAAATCGGTAGCTATGGAACAGCCATCCTACTTCAACTTCGTCGACAAAGGGCACGATGTCTGGGCCTCGGTCAGCGGTCGGCTGGTCATAGCGAATGACCGCACGGTGATTGACCGGCTTTGGAACTCCTTCATCGCGGCCTGGTACGAGGGCGGCAAGGACGACCCGAATTTGTGTCTGATGCGCTTTGATCCGAAGGATGCGGAAATCTGGCTGGACGGATCGAGCCTGCTCGCCGGGTTGAAGGTTCTTTTCGGGTCCGACCCGAAGTCAGAGTATGCGGACAATATGGCCAGGGTTTCCCTCGCCTGATAGCGCAGGAGAGCGGCGCACCGAGCGGTGCGTCGTGCCGACCCGGGACGGGTCAGTCAGAAGGCATCAAGCGCTTCTGAAATCCGCGTCGGCGCCAATTCAATACTGGCCGCAGGCCAAGCGATGATCGACGGGTGGGTCCTGCTAAAAACCCAAATCGGTCCAGTAGCCAGATACAATTTTATCGTCAGGAAATGCGCCGGTCTTTTTGATCTGACCGGCGCAGTAGGAGACCAAATCAGGCTATCGTTCTTACTCGACAGCCATCAACTGACCACGGATTTCACCGTCAGGGAACTTGTCGGTGTGAACATTGTAGTAATACATGCCGCCGGTCAGGTCTGTGATCTGTTCATCGGTGATCGGTGCGCTGCCTTCCATGGTGGCCATGGTGTCGGTGACCGGGCCTGCGGATTCCGTGGCAGTCGCAGGTCCATGGATGTGAGAGGCGGTCGGTTCACCGCTCAAACCTTCGGTGGTGACGACCCAGGCCACCGTCTTGGCTTCTGTGTCGAGCGTCACTTCGACCGTGCCAGTCGCGGCGCTGTCGGCTGGCGGCACTTGCGCCGCGCCTGTCAGTTCTGCCGTATACTTCATCATTTCCGCCTGAGCAGCGGAGCCGACAAACATAAAGACAGCCGAGATCGCGGTGAGAGCGGTTGGGATGTTGAAACGCGTCATGTTGGAGGTTCCTGACCTTTGAGCGGAGCGCCCGGTGACAATCAGCAGAAAAGTGCGTTTGCAATTTTCTGATCGCCCTGCAGCCAGCTTGGATGTCGGCAGGACGAACTCATGAAACGCTGATTACCGGCCCCGGTTCCGTCGCGCGCTGGCACTCGGCCATTTTGCGCGGCGAAGACCGGACAGATGCCAGCCGCTCACCGACCCCGGCGCGGCCGAGAATTCGTCGGCAGCCTTGCGATCGCGGAACTCTACCCGAAGCCACGCGTTGTCAACGCGAGCCAGCCTGCTCAGATCCGCAAAACAGGAGATTTACCAGATGGACCATTCAACCCACGCAGCGCTTGACGCGGCTGAACTGAACGTAGCCAACTTGCTTGACGCTGTGGTTTACGGGGCCAACGACGAAAAGATCGGTACCGTTTCGCACGTTCACGGGACGGGCGCTTCCACGTCGGTGGTCGTTGATGTCGGCGGTTTTCTCGGCATGGGTGCCAAGCCTGTGTTGATGACCACAAGCGACCTGCACTTCATGCGGGATGAAGATGGCAACGTGCACGCGACAACGACCTGGACCAAGGATCAGGTCAAGGCGCTGCCCGAGCATCACCACTGATCTCATCCCGGAGCCGCCTTGAGTTCGAGGCACCATGGTGAGCGCGTCA
>JBBRVJ010000148.1:0-9345 GCA_038246975.1 Rhodobacterales bacterium
AACCCGTTCAACCCGGTTGCTCCCGTCAAGACCTTTGATGAGATCAAGATCAGCCTGGCCTCGCCAGAGCGGATCCTGTCGTGGTCGTTTGGCGAGATCAAGAAGCCGGAGACCATCAATTACCGCACGTTCAAGCCCGAGCGGGACGGTCTGTTCTGCGCGCGGATCTTTGGCCCAATCAAGGATTACGAATGTCTGTGCGGCAAATACAAGCGCATGAAGTATCGCGGCGTCGTCTGCGAAAAATGCGGTGTGGAAGTCACCTTGCAGAAGGTGCGGCGCGAGCGGATGGGGCATATCGAGTTGGCCGCCCCGGTTGCCCACATCTGGTTCCTGAAATCGCTGCCCAGCCGGATCGGCCTGATGCTGGACATGACGCTGCGCGATCTGGAGCGGATCCTGTATTTCGAAAACTATGTGGTGATCGAGCCGGGTTTGACCGATCTGGTTTATGGCCAGTTGATGACCGAGGAAGAATTCCTCGACGCGCAGGACCAGTATGGCGCTGACGCCTTTACCGCCAATATCGGCGCTGAGGCGATCCGCGAGATGCTGGCCGCGATCGATCTGGAATCGACGGCAGACCACCTGCGCGAGGAACTGAAAGTTGCCACGGGCGAATTGAAGCCGAAGAAGATCATCAAGCGGCTGAAGATCGTCGAGAGCTTCCTCGAATCGGGCAACCGGCCCGAGTGGATGATCCTGACGGTTCTGCCGGTGATCCCGCCGGAACTGCGCCCGCTGGTGCCGCTGGACGGTGGCCGGTTTGCCACGTCGGACCTGAACGACCTTTACCGCCGCGTCATCAACCGGAACAACCGTCTCAAGCGGCTCATCGAGTTGCGCGCGCCAGACATCATCGTGCGCAACGAAAAGCGGATGCTGCAAGAGGCGGTCGATGCGCTGTTCGACAACGGCCGTCGGGGTCGGGTGATCACGGGCACCAACAAGCGCCCGTTGAAATCGCTGTCCGATATGCTCAAGGGCAAGCAGGGGCGGTTCCGGCAGAATCTGCTCGGCAAGCGGGTCGACTTCTCGGGTCGGTCGGTCATCGTGACCGGGCCGGAATTGAAACTGCATCAGTGCGGGTTGCCCAAGAAGATGGCGTTGGAGTTGTTCAAGCCGTTCATCTATTCGCGGCTTGAGGCGAAGGGGCTGTCGTCCACCGTCAAGCAGGCAAAGAAGCTGGTCGAAAAGGAACGTCCCGAGGTTTGGGATATTCTGGACGAGGTGATCCGCGAACATCCGGTGTTGCTGAACCGTGCGCCGACGCTGCACCGCCTGGGGATTCAGGCGTTCGAGCCGATTCTGATTGAAGGCAAGGCCATTCAGCTTCACCCGCTGGTCTGTGCCGCGTTCAACGCCGACTTCGACGGCGACCAGATGGCGGTTCACGTGCCGCTGTCGCTGGAAGCGCAGTTGGAAGCCCGCGTTCTGATGATGTCGACCAACAACGTGTTGTCGCCCGCCAACGGCGCGCCGATCATCGTGCCGTCGCAGGATATGGTGCTGGGTCTGTACTACGCCACCATGGAGCGCAAAGGCATGGTCGGCGAAGGCATGGCCTTCACCGATATGGACGAGGTTGAACACGCGCTGGCCGCCGGGTCGGTGCATCTGCATGCCAAGATCAAGGCGCGCCTGCGCCAGGTCGACGAGGAAGGCAACATCATCTGGCGTCGGTTCGACACCACGCCGGGCCGTCTGCGGCTGGGCAACCTGTTGCCGCTGAACGCGAAAGCGCCGTTCGATCTGGTCAACCGGTTGCTGCGCAAGAAAGACGTGCAGGTCGTGATCGACACCGTCTACCGCTATTGCGGGCAGAAAGAGTCGGTCATCTTCTGCGATCAGATCATGGGGCTGGGCTTCCGCGAGGCGTTCAAGGCCGGGATTTCGTTCGGCAAGGACGACATGCTGATCCCCGACAACAAGTGGGATACCGTCCACGCCGTTCAGGATCAGGTCAAAGAGTTCGAACAGCAGTATATGGACGGCCTGATCACGCAGGGCGAAAAATACAACAAGGTGGTCGACGCCTGGTCCAAATGTTCCGACAAGGTGGCCGGCGACATGATGTCGGCGATTTCGGCCGTTCGTTATGACGACGCCGGGGCGGAAAAGGAACCGAACTCGGTTTACATGATGTCCCACTCCGGCGCGCGGGGTTCGCCGGCGCAGATGAAGCAGTTGGGCGGCATGCGCGGTCTGATGGCCAAACCGTCGGGCGAGATCATCGAGACGCCGATCATTTCGAACTTCAAGGAAGGTCTGACCGTTCTTGAATACTTCAACTCGACCCACGGAGCCCGCAAGGGTCTGGCGGATACGGCGTTGAAGACGGCGAACTCGGGCTATCTGACGCGGCGTCTGGTGGACGTGGCGCAGGACTGCATCGTCCGCTCGCATGATTGCGGCACCGAACGCGGGATCACCGCCGACGTGGCCGTCAATGACGGTGAAGTCGTGCAGACCCTGGCCGAGCGTGTGCTGGGCCGGGTTGCGGCGGATGATATCATGGTTCCGGGCACCGACGAGGTCATCGTGGCACGGGGCGAAATCATCGACGAACGCAAGGCCGACCTGATCCATCAGGCGGGCGTGGCGTCGTCGCGGATCCGCAGCCCGTTGACTTGCGAGGCCGAGGAAGGCGTTTGCGCGCTGTGTTACGGCCGTGATCTGGCACGCGGTACGCTGGTCAATATCGGCGAGGCTGTCGGCATCATCGCCGCGCAGTCGATCGGCGAGCCCGGCACGCAGCTTACGATGCGGACGTTCCACATCGGCGGCATCGCGCAAGGGGGGCAGCAGTCGTTCCTTGAAGCGTCGCAGGAAGGCCGGATCGAGTTCCGCAACGGCAACCTTCTGTCCAACGTCAATGGCGAACAGATCGTGGTGGGCCGCAACATGTCGATCGCCATCGTCGATGAAAACGGGCAGGACCGGGCGGTTCACAAACTGACCTATGGCGCGAAAGTCCACTCCAAGGACGGTCAGCAGGTGAAACGCGGCGCGAAACTGTTCGAATGGGACCCCTACACCCTGCCGATCATCGCCGAAAAGACCGGTGTGGCGCGGTTTGTCGACCTGATCTCGGGCATTTCGGTGCGCGAAGACACGGACGAAGCGACGGGGATGACACAGCGGATCGTGTCGGACTGGCGGTCGGCGCCCAAAGGCAACGAACTGAAGCCCGAGGTCATCATCATGGACCCTGTCACCGGAGAGCCGGTACGGGGCGATAACGGCAACCCGATCACTTATCCCATGTCGGTGGATGCCGTTCTGTCGGTGGAAGACGGTCAGGAAATCCGCCCCGGCGACGTTGTGGCGCGTATTCCGCGCGAAGGTGCCAAGACCAAGGACATCACCGGGGGTCTGCCCCGCGTGGCCGAATTGTTCGAGGCGCGTCGCCCGAAGGATCACGCGATCATCGCCGAAACCGATGGCTATGTGCGGTTCGGCAAGGACTACAAGAACAAGCGCCGCATCACGATCGAGGCCGTGGACGACACCATTCAGCCGGTGGAATACATGGTGCCCAAGGGCAAACACATCCCGGTGCAGGAGGGCGACTTCGTGCAGAAGGGCGACTACATCATGGATGGCAACCCGGCTCCGCATGATATCTTGCGGATCCTGGGGGTCGAGGCGCTGGCGAACTACATGATCGACGAAGTGCAGGACGTGTACCGCCTGCAAGGCGTGAAGATCAACGACAAGCATATCGAGGTGATCGTCCGCCAGATGCTGCAAAAGCTGGAGATCCTCGACAGCGGCGACACCACGCTCTTGAAGGGCGAGCATGTCGACAAGCTCGAACTGGAAGAAGAAAACGTGAAGGCCCGCAACCGCGGCCTGCGCGAAGCGTCAGCAGAGGCGATCCTGCTGGGCATCACCAAGGCCAGCCTGCAGACCCGCAGCTTCATCTCTGCGGCGTCGTTCCAGGAAACCACGCGGGTTCTGACCGAGGCATCGGTGCAGGGCAAGCGCGACAAGCTGGTCGGGCTGAAAGAGAACGTCATCGTCGGCCGGTTGATCCCGGCAGGCACCGGCGGGGCCACCAGCCGCATCAAGAAGATCGCGGCGGATCGCGACCTGACCGTGATCGAAGCGCGGCGGTCCGAGGCCGAAACGGCGGCGGCTCTTGCTGCGCCGACGGATGTGATGGACTTCGAAGACGTGAGCGCCGGTCTGGTCGACACGGTCGAAAGCCGCGGCGAGTAAGCCAAGGCACGGTGAATGAAAAGGCCCCCTGTCCATCGGACCGGGGGCCTTTTTCATGGCGCAGGCTGGCCCCCGGCTGGAACCCCTGATAGCGGTTGCGCGGGCAAGGGAGGGCACATGCCGATTTCCGACAATCTGCGCGGCGTCATCTACATGAACGTCTCGATGCTGGCGTTTACGGTGAACGACAGCTTTGTGAAGGCCGTGACCGAAACTCTGCCGCTGTACCAGACGATTGCCCTGCGGGGTGGAATTGCCACGGTGGCCCTGCTTGTTCTGGCCCGCGCGATGGGCGGGTTGCGGTTGTGGCCCGCGCCGCAGGACCGGGGGGTGATTGCGGTGCGTTCACTGGCCGAGATTGGCGGGACGGTGTTTTTCCTGACGGCGCTGATGCATATGCCGCTGGCCAACCTGTCGGCCATCATGCAGGTCTTGCCTTTGGCCGTGGCGTTGGCGGCGGCGGTTTTCCTGCACGAGCCGTTGGGATGGCGGCGGATGACGGCGATTGCGGTCGGGTTTGGCGGCGTGATGATCATCATCCGTCCTGGTGCGGCGAGTTTCGATGTGTGGTCGGTTCTTGGGCTGGCGTCGGTGTTCTGCGTGGTGGTGCGCGATCTGGTGACCCGCCGGTTGTCGCGGGCCATACCGTCGACCACGGTGGCGGTCTGGGCTTCGGTCACGGTCACGCTGATGGGGTTGGCGGGTGCCCTGTTCGACGGTTGGCAGACGGTCACGCTGATGCAAGGGGTGATGATCGCGGCGTCGTCGTCGGCGTTGATTGCGGGCTACATGTTTTCGATCATGGTGATGCGGGTCGGCGATATCAGCGTGATCGCGCCGTTCCGCTATACGGCGCTGCTCTGGGCGATTTTGCTGGGGTGGCTGGCGTTCGGGACTTTGCCGGATGAGTGGACGCTGATCGGGTCGGCCATCGTCGTGGCGTCGGGGTTATTCGCGCTGTGGCGGGATCAGGCGCTGCGCCGGGCCCGGCAGGCGTGAACGATTGCAAGCCTTGGGGGGCGGGCCTATAGAGGCGGCGGCATGGGCGCCACTTTTGCGGAAACGGGCAAAGCATGACACGGGTTAGCATCGTCATCCCCGCCCGCAACGAGGCCGGCAACATCCTGTCGCTGGTCGACGAGATTGACCGCGCGATGGGGGACCTTGCTCCGTTCGAGATCATCGTGGTGGACGACGGATCGACGGACGCCTTGGTGCAGGTCGTGACGGACCGGATGGCCGCGATGCCGCACCTGCGGCTGATCCGCCACGCCCGGTCTGGCGGGCAAAGTGCGGCGGTGCATTCGGGGGTGCTGGCGGCGATGTCCCCGATCATCCTGACGCTGGACGGCGACGGGCAGAACCCGCCGGTCGAATTGCCGAAGCTTGCAGCGCCCTTGTTGGCGGATACCACGGGCCGCGTCGGGTTGGTGGCGGGTCAGCGGGTCGGGCGGCAAGACAGTTGGTCCAAGAAACTCGCGTCGCGCCTGGCGAACCGGCTGCGCAACTGGCTGCTGCGCGATGGCACGCGGGACACGGGCTGCGGGCTGAAGGGTTTTCGCCGCGATGCGTTTCTGTCGTTGCCGTATTTCGACCACATGCACCGCTATCTGCCCGCGCTGTTCGTGCGCGATGGGTGGCAGGTCGTCCATGTCGATGTGACGCACCGGGCGCGCGGGGCGGGGCGGTCGAACTATTCCAACCTGCAACGCGCGCTTGTCGGGGTTCCCGATCTGCTGGGGGTGATGTGGCTGTCGCGGCGGCGCAAGAAGGTGAAGCCCATTGATCCGACCTGAGCGAGGCGTGCGATGCAGACCCTGATGACATGGTTCAACGTCGACAGCCCGGCCGAATTGGCCTGGGTGTTCTTTGGGTTGTTTGCCCAATTGATGTTCACCGGCCGGTTCATCGTCCAGTGGCTGGCCTCGGAGAAGGCCAAGAAATCGGTGATGCCGGTCGCCTTCTGGTACTTTTCGCTGACGGGGGGGGTGATGTTGCTGGCCTATGCGATTCATCGAGCCGATCCGGTGTTCATCCTTGGTCAATCGCTGGGCGTTTTGATCTATGTGCGCAATCTTTGGCTGATCCACATGGAAGGACGCCGCGATTAGGCCAGGAAAGACCGAAGTTGTGGCCCGGTTTCGGCGCAATCCGCGTGTAGCGTCCCCGCCATGACAGAGATGCGCCATTTTCCGCAGGACAGATCGGTGTCTGATCCGCTTCGCCCCGGCGGGGGTTGGCGGATTGCCCGGCTGGCCGCGCTGTTTGTGGCCGAGTTGTTGGTGGTGGCCGCCGTATATCAGTTCTTTGCCCAGATCGACTGCAAACTGACCGATGCTCAAGGCCTGTGCCAGGGGGTGAAGTCGATGGTGGCGCGGGCCATCGTGATGCTGGCGGTGGCGGGGGTGATACTGGTGGCGTATCCTGTCGCGCGCGCCAGCTTTGTAGCGGGGGCGCGGGCTGGGTGGTTCGGCTGGATTGCGCTGCATCTGGTGGGGCTGGCGCTGATCTTCCTGCCGCTGATCCGGGCGGGGACGGGCGATATTGGTGTGGCGTTTGATCAGGCGCTGTTGGCTTGGGCGATTGGCGGGGTTGCTGCGGCGTTTGGCGGGTTGTTCTGGCTGGCGCCGCCGCGGGTCTGGGGGACGTTGGCGAACCGGTTGGGGCCGGTGTCTTTGGTGGCGCTGGTTCTGGCAGGATTGACGCCCGATCTGGCCGAATCGATCCGCCCGATCTGGGACTGGTCGGTGCTGACCGCGCTGACCTTTCATGCGGTGGCGCTGTTTCTGGGGCTGTTCACGGAAGTCAGCATCGCCAATCCGGCCGACTATGTGATCGGGGTGCAGGCGTTCGCGGTCCACATCTCGCGTCAGTGTTCGGGGGTCGAAGGCTTTGCGCTGGTGACGGCGTTTGTTGCCATCTATGCGGTGATCTTTCGCGGCACGTTGCGGATGGGGCGGTTTTTGTTGATCGTTCTGCCGGTGGCTTTGGTGCTGAGTTGGTTGCTGAACGTGATCCGGATTGGCGCACTGATCCTGGTCGGGGCCAATCTGTCGCCCGAGATTGCGGTGAACGGGTTTCATTCCTACGCTGGTTGGCTGTTCTTTACGCTGTTGGCCTTGGGGTTGGTCGGGGTGATCCAGATCACCCCCTGGCTGCACTACGGCACGGCGGTCGAGACGGGCACCCCCCTGCGGCAGGACGCGGTGGCGGCGGCGATCCTGCCGTTCATCCTGTTCATGATCATTTCGACCCTTGTGTCGGCGCTGGCCCCTCACCCGGACCTTGGCTATCCGTTCAAGGCGATTGCGCTGCTGCTGGTGGTTCTGGCGTTCATTCCGGCGTATCGGCGGCTGACATGGGTGTTCGATCCGCTGTCGGTTTTGGCAGGGGCGGGGATCGGGGTGGTGTGGGTGGTGATGTCGGGGCCAAGTGACCCAGACCTTGCCCGGCTGTTGGCCGACATGACGACTGAATCCTATGCAAGCTGGATCGTGCTGCGGCTGTTGGGAACGGCTTTGCTGGTTCCGTTGGTCGAGGAGATGTTCTTTCGCGGGTATGTCCTGACCCGGCTCGACGGTCCGGGACCGGGGCGGCGGATCATGGCGATTGGCGTGTCATCCCTGGCGTTTGCGGCGATGCACGGGCGCTGGATCGAGGCGGGGGCGGCCGGCGTCATCTTTGCGCTGTTGGCCTTGCGGCGCGGCCGGGTGACGGATGCGGTTCAGGCGCATGTGGTCGCCAACCTGATGATCGGCATAGTCGCGTCGGTTCGCGGAGATTTCAGTCTGATCTGAAGATAAAACGGCAGGCGGGCAGCCTGCCGTTTTCAGTTCATGCACGACGAAAGGCCGATCAGGCCTGACGACGGCGACGCTCCCACGCGAAGGCCATGATCGCGATCAGGGCAGCCACGGCCAGCAGGCCGGTCGAAGCGTCGATTTCGGGCACGGACGTCGGGCGCAGCGTGTGGCCACCACGAACGGGCCAACTGAAGTCAAACAAGTTCCACCAGTTCATAATTACACTCCATCAAAGATTGTTCCATTCAGATGCACTACCGCCAGACTTCCGACAACAAAAAAACACACTGTCAGCCTTGTGTTTTCTCTGAGCATGACAGGTGAATAGTGCAATCACGGGCCCTACCCTGCATTGTTTCGTCTGCCCCAACACTGGCGCGGCAAGGGCCGGCAGGTCGGGGTTGACGGCGACGCTGCGGGCAGCATTTTTGGGCCACCGTCGTGTGCTGATTCGGAGTGGTTGAGGGTGTCGGTATCATTCAAAAACCTCTGTCGCGACAGGCGTCCGGTCGTGTTGACATCCCCTGCGACTCCCCCTATACGCCCGCCTACCCTGTGTTGGCGGTCCGTCCTGCGGCTGGGGTCTGAATGAATGAAGTGGTCATGATCCGGGTCTTGTGCCCCGATCCTCTGGAATTCCACCGCGTCGTCCCTGAGCGTAGGGGACGTCTGCGGTTTTGGCGTTTTGTCATAGGGGCAAGGCGTCGTCGAGAAGCAGCGCCCTCGGGTCCGGGGGCGAGTATTGACAGCAGAACACGAGGAACGTGAATGCCGACGATTCAACAGCTCATCCGCAAACCGCGGGAGCCCAACGTGCGGAAGTCCAAGTCTCAGCACCTGGAAGGATGCCCGCAAAAGCGCGGCGTCTGTACGCGCGTCTACACCACCACCCCGAAGAAGCCGAACTCGGCCATGCGGAAAGTGGCCAAGGTCCGTCTGACCAACAGCTTCGAAGTGATCTGCTATATCCCCGGCGAAAAGCACAACCTTCAGGAACACTCGGTGGTTCTGATCCGTGGCGGTCGCATCAAGGACCTTCCCGGTGTGCGCTATCACATCCTGCGCGGCGTTCTGGATACCCAGGGCGTCAAGGATCGTCGTCAGCGTCGTTCGAAATACGGCGCCAAGCGTCCGAAGTGAGGAGATAGAGCATGTCCCGTCGTCACGCCGCCGAAAAGCGCGAAATTCTGCCGGACGCCAAGTATGGCGACAAGGTCCTGACCAAATTCATGAACAACCTGATGATCGACGGCAAGAAGTCGGTCGCAGAGGGCATCGTGTATTCCGCGCTGGAACGGGTTCAGACCCGGCTCAAGCG
>JBBRVJ010000149.1:0-9257 GCA_038246975.1 Rhodobacterales bacterium
CCTACGCCCGTCCCCTGCGTAGGGTGCGTGCTTGCACGCACCGCTACAACCATTCACCCCGGATCATCTGACGATACACCGACGACAGCCAGTTGGTCCCCTTGGCCTCGGGTGCCAGACCGCGATCTTTCAACAGACGAAAGCTGTCCTCGTAAAATGGGCTGGACCGATAGTTATACCCCAGAATCGCCGCCGCCGTCTGCGCCTCGTCGGTCAGACCCAACGCCAGACAGGCCTCGACAAGCCGGTGAAGCGCCTCGGGGGTGTGCGTCGTCGTCTGGAAATCCTGCACGACGACGCGGAAGCGGTTGATCGCCGAGGTAAAGTTCTTGCGTTTCAGGTAATAGCGCCCGATCTCCATTTCCTTGCCCGCCAGATGGTCGAAAGCGAGGTCGAATTTCAGCATTGCCGACCTTGCGTATTCGCTGTCGGGGTATTGTTCGATCACCACTCGCAGCGCCTGCAAGGCTTGGAAGGTCAGGCCCTGATCGCGGCCAACCTCGTCGATCTGGTCATAGAAGCTTAGCGCCAGCAGGTAATAGGCATAGGCTTCGTCCTCGCCGCCGGGATAGAAGTCGATGTAGCGTTGCGCCGCGATGCGGGCTTCTTCATAGTTCTTGGCCTTGTGCTGGGCGAAGGCCTGCATGATCACAGCGCGCTTGGCCCATTCGGAATAAGGGTAAAGCCGCTCGACATCCTCGAAGTAAACCAAGGCCTCATCCGGCTTGCGTGCCGTTTCCAGCACCACCTCGCCCTGTTTGTAAATCTCTTCCGCCGTGAAGTTTTCGGGGTTCGGGGCCTTGTTTGACCGCCCCCCGCAGGCCGACAGCGTTGCTATCACCAGCGCCATGCAAAGCATCCGCGCAGCACCCGATCTTCCGCCTGCCATCTTCCGCCTATCCCATGTCTTGTGTCAGACAGCCCCGAACCAGAGGCCGCTCCGACGCGCTTTGGCATGTCCTAGCACAGATAAATCCGGGGCGCAAAACGGGTTTCTCGGGGCGCGGGGTGTCAGCCCCCGACCTGCATCGGCAGATCGCCGGGATGGACGCCCACCCCCGGCAGCTTGCCGCCGGTCAGGGACCCGCAGGTGTCGATCGTAAAGGCTCCCGGCGTGGAGAACAGCACCCGCAGCAGACGGTTGGTCAGCGCATGACCAGCCCGCACCCCGGTGTAACGTGCCAGCAGCGGCCCGCCCGCCAGAGCCAGATCGCCCATCGCGTCCAACATCTTGTGGCGCACCGGTTCATCGCCATGACGAAGCCCGCCGGGCGACAGCACCCGGTCACCGTCGAACACCACCGCATTTTCCAGCGTGCCGCCCCGCGCCAGCCCGCCTGCACGCATCCGGTCGACATCGGCCTGCAGGCAGAAGGTGCGGCTGTCGGACAGTTCGCGCACGAAGGCGCCATTCGCCATGTTCAGGTGCCGTTCCTGCCTGCCAATGGCGGGCTCCGAGAAGTCGATGGAAAAGTCGATCTCCAGCATCTCGGCCGGGTCCAGACGTGCCATGGCTGCGCCGTCGCGCACCTCGACCGATTCAAGAACCCGGATCGCCCGTACCGGCATCGCCTGTTCCTGCATCCCGCGCGCCAGCATGCCCGCTACGAAGGGCCGCGCCGACCCGTCGAGAATCGGCACTTCCGGTCCGTCAATCTCGATCAGCGCGTTGTGAATTCCCAGACCCGCCAGCGCGGCCATCAGATGTTCGATGGTCGACACCGACACCCCATCGGTATTGGCGACAAGCGTGCAGAGCTTCGACGGCACCACCGCATTCCACAGCGCGGGAATTAGCGCATCAAGGTCGGTGACATCGCTGCGGCGAAACCAGATCCCGTGATCGGCGACGGCGGGTCGCACGACAAGCCGCACAGGTTTCCCCGTGTGCAGCCCGGTGCCCGTAAAGGCCGCGGCGGATTTCAGCGTGTTCTGCACGATTTGACCTATTGTCGGATGCAGCGGGCCACAGGCACCCGCCAATTCGTGAATATTAGGTAAATCGGAACCGTTCCGACAACAACTCACGCTTTGTGACCGAGTGTTTCGTGTCGCAAAGCATTGTTCTGCAAAGAAAAAGGCCCAGCATTGCCGGGCGCTCCTTCAAGACGTGCAGCCAACCGCTCAGTTGGCCTGACGGCGCAGGAAGGCGGGGATGTCGTTGCGCTCCTGTTCGGCCGACGTATCTTGTTCATCATCGTAGGCCGACATGGGCGGCTGTTGACGCGGGGCGGCGGGACGTTCGGCTGCGGGCTCGGACTGACCGCCGGACATCCGGTTGATCAAACTGCCGATACCGAACCGCGGACGATCCGCCGCAGGCTTCGCCGCAGCCGCCGGGACCGGAGCCGCTGCCGCAGGGCGCGCGGCTTGCGGGACAGCCGGACGTGCTGCGGTCTGGGCTGGTGCCTTGCTGACGGCCGCTTGCAACCGGGCCAGCGCCTCGGGGGAAGGCGTGCCTGCCGCTCGGGCACGCGGTGCCACAAAGGCGGCGGCGTCAAGATCATGCGAAGCCAAGGTGCTGGACACAGCCGCGCGGGGCTGCGGCTCCATCTGCGGGCGATAGGCCGGGGCGGGCAGATCGTCGCCCTGCGCGTCGGCGGCATCGAACAGGCTTGGCGCGGGGGTCAGCAGGATCGGCGCGGGGGCAGCAGCGATTGCTGCAACCGGCATCGGGGCTTCGCGCCGGGGTTCCGGAGCGGTCATCGTCTTGAGCGGCTCGGCCATCGAGCGGCGGGTGACGGGAACCTCGGCCTTTACCTTGGCCACGTCGATCCCGGTCGCCACGACCGACACGCGCAAAACACCCTGCATCGAAGGATCCAGTGTCGAGCCGACAATGATGTTCGCGTCCGGGTCGACCTTCTCGCGGATGATGTTGGCCGCTTCGTCCAATTCGAAGAGCGTCAGGTCATAGCCGCCGGTGATGTTGATCAGGACACCCTTAGCGCCATGCAGGCTGATTTCGTCCAACAGCGGATTGGCAATCGCCTTTTCCGCCGCCTGAACCGCCCGATCGGGACCTTCGGCCTCGCCGGTGCCCATCATCGCCTTGCCCATCTCGTCCATCACGGCGCGCACGTCGGCGAAGTCGAGGTTGATCAGGCCGGGGCGTACCATCAGATCTGTCACGCCCTTGACGCCCTGATACAGCACGTCATCGGCCATCGCGAAGGCTTCGGTGAACGTCGTGCGTTCATTGGCCAGCCGGAACAGGTTTTGGTTGGGAATGATGATCAGCGTATCGACCACGCGTTGCAATGCCTCAATGCCCTCTTCGGCTTGCCGCATCCGCTTGTTGCCTTCGAACTGGAACGGCTTGGTGACGACGCCCACGGTCAGCACGCCCAATTCCCGTGCCGCCTGCGCGATGATCGGCGCGGCCCCGGTCCCGGTGCCTCCGCCCATCCCCGCGGTGATGAAGCACATATGTGCCCCCGCCAGATGATCGACGATTTCCTCGATGGTTTCTTCGGCCGCTGCCGCCCCAACCGTCGGCCGCGCACCGGCACCCAGGCCTTCGGTCACTTTCAGACCCATCTGGATTTTCGACGCGGCCCGGCTTTGCTGCAACGCCTGCGCGTCGGTGTTGGCCACGACAAACTCGACCCCCTCGAGGTTCTTGTCGATCATGTTGTTGACCGCGTTGCCGCCAGCCCCCCCGACACCGAATACGGTGATGCGCGGCTTCAGCTCTTCGCGCAGCGAGGTCATCATCAGATTCAATGTCATGTTTCTGTCCGCCTGTTTCTTGTTGTGCTGCGGGTGCGCCGCCTGTTGCCGTTTCGGCTGTGTCAACTCCTGTCCCGAGGCGCTGACTGCCGAGTTATTCACGATTCTATCCACAGATAGCCGGTTTCGTCACGCAAAAAGTCAAGGCCCCTACAAAATATGGGCCGAGTGACTCTCAAATCCCCGCCCTGTCGGCATTTCCACATCATGTTGCGGATCACCAGTTGTCTTTGAACCATTTGAACGCCCGTTTGATCGACCGCGCCGGATAGCGTTCGTTCGGAATGTCGAAGTCCCACCATTCGTCTTGCGGGTGGGCCGCGAACAGCGATAGCCCCACCGCGCCCGAAAACGCAGGCCCGGTCGCCGCCTGGGGCAACCCCTGCACCCGCAACGGCCGCCCCATCCGCACCCTTTGCCCCAGAATGCGGCTCGCCAACCCGTCCAGCCCGGGAATCTGGCTGGCCCCGCCGGTCAGCACGATCTGCTGGCTGGGAAGCTGGTCAAAGAACCCCGCGTTCAGCCGCGCCGCCACATCTTCCAGGATTTCCTCGACTCGCGGCCGGATGATCCCGATCAACTCGGTCCTGCTGACCTGACGGCGGTCCTTGTCCCAGTCACCACTATCGCCACCGATCTCGATCATTTCGCGGTCATCCATGCCTGTCGCTTGGACACCGCCATGTTTGGTCTTGATCCGCTCGGCCACCACCAACGGCACCTGCAAGCCTTTGGAGATGTCAGAGGTCACATGATCGCCACCCAACCGCACCGAATCCGCATAGATCATGTGTTTTTTCATGAAGATCGAGATACCTGTCGATCCGCCGCCCATGTCGATGCAGGCCGACCCCAACTCCTGTTCATCCTCGACCAGCGAAGAGATCCCCGAAACATAAGCCGAATTGGCAATCCCGGCCAATTCCAGATCGCACCGCTTGATGCAGTACAGCAGGTTCTGCACCACCGACGCTTCGACCGACAGCATATGCATGTCGCAGGCCAGCCGATTGCCGATCTGCCCGCGCGGATCGCCCAGACCCGTGCGGTGATCCAGCGCAAAGTTCACCGGATGGGCGTGCAATACCTCGCGCCCCTGCCCGATGTCAGGCACGTCGCAAGCGGCCAGCACCCGCGCCACGTCCTGCTCGGTCACCACCGAATCCTGCAAATCCCATTCGCCCGCCAGACCATAGCTGCGCGGATCGGCCCCGGCGAAACAGGCGATGCAGTGATCGACCCGCACATTCGCCATCTTCTGCGCCGCCTGCACGGCTGTGCGGATTGCCCGCTCGGTTTCGTTCATCACCGCAATCTCGCCGAACCGAACCCCGCGCGACCGTGTGGTCGCAGCGCCGATCACCCGGAAATTCGACTGCCCCGCCATCGGACCAACCCCTTCGGTATCGCGGGTATCCTCGACCCCGTCGAAGCGCAGGATAAGACAGGCAATCTTGCTGGTGCCCACGTCCAGAATGGCGATGACCCCGCGTTGCAGGGCTTGCCGCCGCATGTTCCGCATGGCGCGCTGGGACTGATAAAGGTCGGTCATAGGTCATTCTCCGTCACAGGAACAAGGCCGCGCGCGCGGCGCAATTCGGTCAGGGCAAAGGGGGCAAGGCGCAGAACGGGACGCTGGTCGCTGCGCAGATCGACGGCGGAAATATCGCGGGCCAGCAGATCTTCGGCCTGATCCAGCGCCAGCAGGCGTTCCAGCGCCGCAATCGGCGCATCGGCAGGCAACAGGATGCGTTGATCGCGATCCAGCACGATATCCCACCGACGCTTGCCCATCCGGACCAACCCGCGCAAACGCGGCGCAATCGGCTGGGCTGCGGCAAGGATTTCAAGCGCTTCGGCGGTGGCAAGGTCAGCGCCCTCGCCCGCAATCAGCGGCAGATCGGCCCGGTCAGTGCGCAGGGCCAGCCCGGCGACCCGGTGCCCCTTGGCATCCAGCATGGTCAAGCCGTCATCCTGCCGCCAGATCACCACCGGATTACGTTCCGTGATCACCACCTGCAACACCCCGCCCGACCGCACCCGCAGGTCCACCTCGGCCACCGCATCCAGTACGCCCGCGCGTAGCCGCGCCGCATCAAGGTCCAGATCGAACGACGACTGCGGCAGCTTGATCGCCAACCGGTCGCGCACCGCCTTGGCCAGTTCGGGCGACGCGCCTTCGATCGACACCAACGTCACCAGAAACTCGGGCCGCTCCTGAAACCGGTCCTGCAGATCGGCGAAGGCGGCCCCGAACACCGCCCGTCGTCCCTCGTCCGCCATATAGATGCCGATTGCCAGGGCGATTACGCCCACCGGCAAACCAACCCGAAACAGCAACCGGAACAACGGTGTAAGCCATAGCCGTTGCATCCGGTAAGCCCAGCGGCTGGGAGCAGGATCGCGGCGGGGCGGAATGGCGCGGCCTAGCGATTGCATGACGCATCCTTTACCATCCAGTCGCAGAGTGCTGCGAAATCATAACCACAGAACGCCGCTTGTTCGGGGGCAAGCGAGGTCGGCGTCATCCCCGGCTGCGTGTTGGTTTCCAGCAGGATCAACCCCGCCAGCCCCTTGGTGTCATCCCAGCGAAAGTCCGTCCGGCTGACCCCCCGGCACCCCAGCGCCCGATGCGCCCGCAGCGCATAATCCATGCAGGCAGCGGTGATTTCCTGCGGTACAGCCGCCGGCAATTCATGCCGCGACCCACCGGTGGTATATTTTGCTTCGTAATCATACCACCCAGAGGTGATGATATCCGTCACGCACAGCGCGCGGTCGCCCATCACGGTCGTGGTCAACTCCCGCCCCGGCACATAGGCCTCGATCAGAACCGTCTGCGGCATCGTCGCCGCCAGACGCGGCGCATTGGACCCCGGATGCACCAGATAGACGCCGACCGACGACCCTTCGTTGTTCGGCTTGACCACATAGGGCGGAGCCATCACATGGGCTGCACGGACCGCCTCGCGGTCCACCAGAACAGACGGCACGATGGGCAAACCGGCGGCTTGATAAATCTCCTTGGTCGTGGCCTTGTCCATCGCCAGAGCCGAGGCCAAGACGCCCGAATGGGTATAGGGAATCCCCATCCACTCCAACAGGCCCTGCACACAGCCATCCTCGCCCCAACGGCCATGCAGGGCGTTGAACGCGACATCCGGTTTTATATCAATCAGTTGCAAGGCGAGGTCGAAGCCGCAATCGACCTCAACCACCCTGTATCCCGCTTGCCGCAGCGCCTTGGCACATTCGTGCCCGGAGGACAGGCTGACCTCCCGCTCTGCGGAACGCCCCCCCATCAAAACCGCCACGGTCAAGGCTGATGTGCCCGAACCGCCTGTCATCTACTGCCTCGTTCCGGTCTGTTGCCGACCGGTTTTCTCGTTAGTCTGCCGCCGGTTCACCGACGCGCATGATTTCCCATACTAGCGTGATCCCGCTGTTTTCCAAAACCCTTTTTCGCACCTGCTCGCCCAATTCCTCGAGATCGGCGGCAGATGCGCCACCGGTGTTGATCAGGAAGTTGGAATGTTTGGGCGACATCTGCGCCCCGCCCAGCCGCGCCCCGCGCATTCCGGCGTCGTCGATGACCTTCCATGCCTTCAATTCATGGGTGTCGTCAGCGGCCCCCGTGGACGACCGACCCAAGGGGTTGCGGAAGGTGGACCCTGCCGATCTATCCCTGGTAGGCTGCGTCGCGTCCCGTTTGGCCTGTTGATCCTCCATCCGCGCCGCGAGGGTGGCGGGATCGCCCGGTGGGGCGCGGAAGGTGGCTGCCGTGATGATTGCGCCTTGGGGCAGGTCGGACTGGCGATATTGCAGGTTCAGCGCCGAGGCGGGCAGGGTCTGGGGGGTGCCGTTTCGGGTAACTATCTGTAGTTCCGTCAGAAAATCCGCGACATAGTGGCCGTAGCAGCCTGCGTTCATCCGGACTGCGCCGCCGATCGACCCTGGTATGGTGCGCAGGAAGGTCAGATCGAGGCCCGCTTCTGCCGCGCGGCGGGCCACATGGGCGTCGAGGGCGGCGGCACCTGCCACCACCCTATCCCCTTGAATTTCAATGGAATTAAAGCCCCTGCCCAGCCGGATCACCACGGCGCGCAAGCCGCCGTCGCGGATGATCAGGTTGCTGCCGACCCCCATCGGAAACACCGCAATCGCAGGGTCAAGAGCGGCCAGAAAGCCGGAAAGATCATCCATATCAAGGGGTTGAAACAACCAATCCGCAGGCCCGCCCACCCGCAGCCAGGTCAGGTCGGCCAAGGGCCGATCAGGCGTCAACGCGCCGCGCGGGGTGGGTAGCTGCATCGGCCCTCCGGTATCAAGACACCCCCTGATGCCCCGATTTCCCGCCGTTTTCAACGGCTGCCTGCCGTACACCCCCTGTACACCCCCTGTGCAGACGGGTTTTGGGGTTGGATTTGAACCAAACTGGCTTACGAGTTCTTCCAGAGTTCCCACAAGAAGCGCAGTAGCCCTTCAACGCCCTCCCCACGCTTTTTCCATTTAAGAACGAAGTCGACGCCGTCTGTGGCACGCTTGAACTTGTCCGTTGCCATCAGCCAGTAACGTGCAAAGGTAACACCCGCCTGCGTCGACCGCTGGGCGATCTGATTTCCCAACCGTTCCTTCTCTTGGGCATCCTGCGCCGAGTCGTAGGCCGCGCGAAGGCGTTCCAACTCGTCGATCACATCTGCCAGAACGGCGATGTCTTCCTCATCCAGCGGAACAGCCTGGTCTGCTTTGACCTTGCGAACTGCTTCAAGGTTCCGACGCAACTGGCCAAGGATACGCGATGGGTCTTCGCCGGGCAGAAGCCGAACTTCGGCAAGGGGTTTCAACCGCACCAGACCGGGCGCAAAATAGGCGCGGGTCAGGTCCAGAAGTTGCGCGACAATCCGGTCGAGTTGAAGTGCCAGAACGTCACCAAGGCCCTGACGGGTGTTTTCGTTCAGGCTGTAGTCTTGCAGCGCGGCACCCAGCCGGATCAGGTTGCCGACCCGAAGGTGTTCGGTTTGCCGCGTGGTGGACAGTTCGGTCAGAACCTTGTCAGCGTAAAACCGCACCTCTTTGACCGACTGACGACTGCCAGCATCCGCCGCACCGCAGAAGTCTTCCAACGCATCCCGAACATCGGCTGAGTCGTCCAGAAAGCGTCGCAAGGTCGCTGGGTCGCGAAGGTTCCTGGTATCCTCTTCGAACGGCACCATCCGCATCAGGTTGCGCATTGCATCAAACGTGAAGTCCGACAGGGCCGCGCGCATCAGAGCGGATTGCAGAATTGGGTTGTTGGCAGGATAGTTTTTTTCGATCGCCGCAATCGCATCGGCCACCGGCCCCGGCCCGGCTTTCCAGACCTCGTCCGGGATCAGGGCGATGTCGTGTTGCAGGTCCCAGTTGAGGGGGTGGCCTGCAATCGCGGCGTCGTACCAGCGGGTCCAGAAATTCCAATGGGCGGGCAGGTCGTTGGCCCAGATCGCACGCATTTCCGTGTCGGCGGCGGCAAACCAGTCGGGCGGGTC
>JBBRVJ010000150.1:0-9210 GCA_038246975.1 Rhodobacterales bacterium
CCAAACCCTATCAGGACCAGCCCAAGCCAGCCTGACACCGCGCGCGGGACCACCATCACACAGATCAAACCGGCAATGGCTGCGGCATGGATCACAGTGGGCTGCGCCTTTCCAACTTCAGCTTGGCCCGTACTTCGGCAGGCGTGATCACCCGCGCGCCCAGATTGCTGATGATCGTCACCGCCCGGTCGACCAGTTGCGCATTGGTGGCGAGCACGCCCTTGTCGAGCCAAAGGTTATCCTCCAGCCCGACCCGCACGTTACCGCCCGCCAACACCGAAGCCGCCACATAGGGCATCTGATTGCGCCCGATCGAAAACGCCGACCAATGCCAGTCGGCAGGCACATTGTTGACCATCGCCATGAACGTGTTCAGGTCATCCGGCGCGCCCCACGGCACGCCCATGCAAAGCTGAACCAAAGTCGGTGCAGGGATGACGCCCTCTTTCACCAGTTCCTTGGCGAACCACAGATGCCCTGTGTCAAACGCTTCGATCTCGATCCGAACGCCACTGTCCCGCATCCGCGACCCCATGTCGCGCAACATGCCGGGGGTGTTGACCATCACGTAATCGGCCTCGTTGAAGTTCATCGTGCCGCAGTCGAGGGTACAGATCTCGGGCCGGCAGGCGATGATATGCGCCACCCGCTCGGCAGCCCCGGCCATATCGCTGCGCGGCGACATCCGGCCCATCGCCTCGGTCCCGTCAAAGAGCAGATCGCCGCCCATCCCGGCGGTCAGGTTCAATACGACATCGGTGGCGCTGTCACGGACCCGGTCGGTGACTTCGCGGTACAATGCCAGATCGCGGCTGGGCTTGCCCGTCTCGGGGTCGCGCACATGGCAATGCACCACCGCGGCCCCCGCCCTGGCCGCCGCAATCGCCGAGTCCGCAATCTGCTGCGGGCTGCGTGGCACATGCGGGCTGCGGTCTTGCGAGCCGCCCGATCCGGTCACGGCACAGGTGATGAAAACCTCGCGGTTCATGGCCAGGGGCATCGCATATCCTCCAAACTGATGCCGCCACCATAACGTGCTTGCGGGGGGGCGCTTGACGATTTACGAAATTTGCATGGCACAAACCGCAACAATCTTTGCGCGCGACGCGCAGCCTTTGACCCTCGCCCTGCTTGTCTTGCCGCAAGCGTCGATCCTGGAGGTGGCCAGTACGCTGGACCCGATGCGATCGGCCAACCGCCACCTCGGGACCGAAAGCTACCGCTGGCGCGTGGTGTCGCCCGATGGTCGCCCGGTGCCGCTGACCTGTGGCATCGAGTTGCCCTCACACGGACCGCTGGCCACCGCCGAAGGGGCCGATGCCCTTATCGTCATCGCGGGGTTCCGGCAGTCCGAAGTCGCCACCGCCCCCCTGATCCGCGACCTCTCACGCATGGCCCCGCGGTTTGCCGCGATCGGCGGGATCGATGCAGGGTCATGGGTGCTGGCCCGTGCAGGCCTGCTGAACGGGCATCGCGCCACGGTGCATTGGGAGGACCTGGAGGATTTCGCGACCGCCCATCCCCAGGTCGACGTCGCCCCCGACCGCTATGTGATAGATCGCACCCGGTTCACCGCAGGCGGCGCGGCCCCTGCGGCTGATCTGATGCTGCACCTGATCGCGGCGCGGCATGGGGCTGCCCTGTCACGCCAAGTCGCAGCCAGCTTCCTGACCACCGCCCGCGACGGCGCGGAACCGCAAATCAGCCCGTCCAGACCCGATCCGCGCCTAGACCCACGCGTGGCGTCCGCCATCGCCCGGATGGAGGCGCGGCTGGACACCCCCGAACCCGCGACCGCGACCGCCCGCAGCGTCGGCCTGTCGCCCCGCCATCTGGAGTCTCTGTTCCGCCAGACCCTCGGCCTGACTCCAGCCGCTTACGGCCTGTCGCTGCGCCTCGCCGCCGCGCGCCGCATGATCACAGACACGCGCCACCCCCTGACCGACATCGCCCTGCGCTGTGGCTTCTCGTCGCCCAGCACCCTGTCCCGCGCCTTCCGAAACCGCTTCGGCCACCCCCCCAGCCACCTGCGCTGAGCAACGCCTATTAAATTGAGCGGCTTGCGCCGCATGTCTTTTCAGTCGCTTGCGCGGGCAAGCCGCTTGGCTCCGGTTGCGCTCCGCGCGGGGATATTTGAGGACAGAAAATGCTGCCCTATTTTCTGTCCTCAAATATCCCGGGGGTGTCGCGCTTGCGCGACGGGGGCTGGCCCCCCTCCGCCGCCTCCACCAGGCCCCGCCCTTTCAGCAAAGGCTCCACCCCCGGCATCCGGCCGCGGAACCGGGTGTAGAGCACCTCTGCCGGTTCCGATCCCCCTGCCGACAGAATGTGTTTTTCCAACAGGGCCGCCGTCGGCGGGTCGAACGGATCGCCCGCTTCCTCGAAGGCCGCGAAGGCGTCGGCGTCCATCACTTCGGACCACATGTAGCTGTAGTAGCCGCTCGAATAACCATCGCCCGAGAAGATATGCGCGAAATGCGGCGTCGCGTGGCGCATCCGAATCGCGCGCGGCATTTCGAGGGCGTCCAGCACTTCGCCCTGTTTCTGCATCGGGTCGGCGGGGGCCGCACCTTCGTGGAACGCAAGGTCTACCAGCGCCGACGACAGGAACTCGACCGTCGCAAAGCCCTGATCATAAGTCCCGGCGTCCAGCAGGCGTTTGAGCATGTCGGCGGGCATCGGCGAACCCGTCTGCCAATGCTTCGCGTGTTTCTCCAGCACCTCAGGCACTTCCAGCCAGTGTTCATACAACTGGCTTGGCAGTTCCACGAAATCCCGCGCTACACTCGTGCCCGAGATGAACCCATAGGTCACATCCGACAGCATCTGGTGCAGCGCATGGCCAAACTCGTGAAAAAGCGTCCGCGCATCATCATAAGACAGAAGCGCCGGGTCCCCCTTGGCGAAGTTGCACACGTTTACCACGATGGGCCGCTGATCGCCGCCCAGCTTGCGCTGGCTGCGCATCGCCGAGCACCAAGCGCCCGACCGTTTCGCCCCCCGCGCGAAATAATCGCCGATGAACACCGCCACATGTTCGCCACGCCGCGTTACCTCCCATGCGCGCGCGTCGGGGTGGTACAGCGTCACGTTCAGCGGCTGAAACTCCAGCCCGAAAAGCCGGTTGGCGCAGTCGAACTGCGCGCCCAGCATGGCGTCGAGGGAAAGGTAGGACTTCAGCACCGCCTCATCCAGATCATGCTCGGCGAGCCTGCGTTTTTCAGAATAGTACCGCCAATCCCATGGCTCCAGCGGCCCCGGCAGGCCATCCGCCCGCAGCATCGCCTCCAGCACGCCTGCATCCGCCAGCGCGCGGGCCTTGGCAGGCTCCCACACCCGCATCAACAGCCCGCGCACCGCCGCCGGAGTCTTGGCCATTTCGGGTTCCAGCTTGTAGTCGGCAAAGCTGGCGTAGCCAAGCAGAGCCGCCCGTTCCGCACGCAGGGCCAAGATCTCGGCCGCGACGCCTCGGTTGTCCGCCGCATTGCCATTCGCCCCACGCAACCCCCACGCCTCGTAGGCCCGTCGCCGCAGCGCGCGCCGGGGGGAAAACTGCAGGAAGGGGACGATCAGCGATCGGTTCAGCGTCACCACCGGGCCGACGCCCTTTTCCGCCCCTGCCGCGAGGGCCGAATCCACCACGAAATCGGGCAGCCCTGCCAGATCGTCCCCGGTCAGTTCCATGAACCATTCGCGCTCATCCGCCAGCAGGTTCTGGCTGAACGCCGTGCCCAGCACCGCCAGCCGCGCCTTGACCGCCGTCAGCCGCGCCGCCTGATCGCCCTGCAAAAGCGCGCCGGACCGCACGAACATCTGCCGATACAGCGTCAGCACGCGCAACTCTTGTCCTGCCAGCAGGTCCCGCGCCGCCCAGACCGCCTCGACCCGCGCGAACAACGCCTTGTTGTTGGTGACTTCGGACGCAAAGGCGCTCATCTTCGGGGCAAGATCGCGTTGCAACGCCTCGCGCGCATCGGTGCTGTCGGCCCCGGCGAGGTTGTAGAACACCCCCGAAACCCGGTCCAGCGTCCCCTCGGCCAGTTCCAGTGCGGCAATCGTGTTGGCGAAATCGGCAGGAGCCGGGTCTGCCGCAATCCTTGCGATATTGCCCCGCGCCTCGTTCAGGCCTGCTTCGAAGGCTGGCCCGAAATCCGCGTCCGCAATGTCCGCAAACGGCGGCATTCCGAACGGTGTCGTCCAGTCGGCGAGCAGCGGGTTGGTCATGGCGGGCCTCCTGTCGTTTCGCCGAAACCTAGAAGGCCCGCCGTTCCTCCGCCAGACCTAGTTGACGGTAATCGTCACCACTTCGGACACCACGGGCGGCACATGCGGCACATGTCCGTGATCGCCCAAGACCAGTTGCAGCGTGTGGGTGCCCGGCGGCAGTTCGACCGTGACCTCGGTCTGACCCTTGCCGAAATGCTTGTGGTTGTCGTCGGCGGGAATGGCATAGGTCGCCTCGTCGCCCTCGCCGAACGGGGCGCGGTTGATCAGCAGGTGATGGTGGCCGGTATTCTCGACCTGCACTTCGGCGGGGGCCACGCCCATACCGGCAAGGCCAAAGCGCACCGTCACCGGTCCGCTCACCACAGCCCCGTTCTCGGGCGCGATGATGTAGACGTTTGCCCCTTCGGGCGACGGGGTTTCCTGAGCAAAGGCAGGCATTGCACAGAGCGCGATCATCAAGGCAAAGCGTTTCACGGTGTCCTCCCAAGACATGAACCCTGACAATAGCGCACCCCGCCCCGCCGTCTAGTGTTTCTTGGCGCGCAACCGCTGCTCAAGCTGCCGCAGCACCAGCGACAGGGTGATCGTCATCGTCAGATAGACCAGCGCCACCACATTGTAAGTCTCGAAATAGCGGAAATTACCGGCCGCCAACACCTTGCCCAGCTGCGTGATGTCCGACACCCCCAGCACCGACACCAGACTGGAATCCTTGACCATCGCCACAAAGTCATTACCCAAGGGCGGGAGGATCACCCGAAACGCCTGCGGAAACACGACATGGCGAAACCGCTGCCACCCCGACAGCCCCAGCGCCTGCGAAGCCTCGATCTGCCCGCGGTCGACCGACAGCAGCCCGGCGCGGAACACCTCGGCCAGAAACGCCGAATAGGCCAGCATAAGCGCAATCACCGCCCGCGCGATCAGGGGGAAATCGCGGGTGCGCCACGGGTCGAGCCCCAGATGCCCGCCCACCCAGTTGACCGCCCACACCAACCCCGGCGCCAGCACGAAGGCCACATACAGCAACAGCACGATGATCGGGATCCCCCGCATCACCTCGACATAAAACCGCGCCATCTGTCGCAGAACCGTGTAACGCGACAACCCCGCCACGGCCATGGCCAACCCGATGACACAGGCCCCGGAATAGGCGACCACCGTGACCCAGATCGTCACCCAGATGCCCTTGACCAGCGTATTCAGAACCCGCGCATAGGCATCATCCGCCCAGACCTGATAAAACAGCCAAAGGCCGATTCCGACCAGCAGGATCAGCCACCATGGAAAGTCACGGTCTTGGTCAGGCCTCACGCCCGAAGGGCTTCACTGGCCAAGCTTGTAGTCCAGAAACCACTTCTTGTTCAGCGTGTCGATGGTGCCATCGGCGCGCAGGCTGGCAATCGCGGCGTTCATCGGGGCCACCAGATCGGACCCCTTGGGGAAGATGAAGCCGAAATCCTCGGTCCCCAACTTCTCGCCGATGATCTTCAACCCGCCCGCCGACGCATCGACATAGCCCTGCCCCGCAGTCCCATCGGTCAGCACCAGATCGACATCGCCCGCCTTCAACGCCTCGACCGTCGCGCCAAACGTCTCGAACAGCTTGATGCGCGGATTGGCCTCGTTGCCGTCCAGCACATCATAGACGCCGACATAGAACGGCGTGGTGCCGGGCTGCGCCGCCATGAACAACTCGGCGTCCGCCGCAAAAGCCGCCTTGTCGATGAACCGCGCCTCGTCGCCGCGCACCATCATCACCATCTCGCTGGTCATGTAGCTGTCCGAGAAATCGACCTGTTCCTTGCGGTCATCGCGAATGGTGATCCCGGTCATCCCCAGGTCGAACTGCCCTTCCGACACCGCCGGAATCATCGCATCCCAACTGATGTTTTCATAGACCACAACCGCGTTCAACCGCTTGGCAATCTCGGCCATCGCGTCATACTCCCACCCCACCGCGACCCCGGACGCATCCAGAAACTGCAACGGCGGATAGGCGTTTTCCGTAACGACAGTAATCTCGCGTCCGGCCAGATCGGGCACCTGCGCAAAGGCGGGGCCGGCAAGCGTCAGGGCCATCAGGCCAAGGGCAGCAGTCAGTTTCATTGTGAACTCCCTGATACGAAGTGAATGACAGACTATGACCTCGCAAACCGGTCCAACGCAAGTAGGGCGGGGTTTCCTCCGACTCTGACACCTGACCCCTTGACCCCCGGTCCTGCCGCCGCCAACACTCTGCCCCATGCGCTCCCTGTCCCTCACCCCGGCTCATGTCGCTCGTGTCCATCGTGCGGTGCCCGATACCGGCCCGCCGCCTGGGATGGAGTTGCACAACGACGCCGATTATGCCGATTGGGTCGTCCGCGTGACCGGGACAGCGCCCGAAGGTCCGGTCAGACTCTTCGCCTACGGCTCGCTGATCTGGAAACCCGAGATCGAGCATACCGCTGAAACCCCCGCCACCGCCCACGGCTGGCACCGCAGTTTTTGCCTCCGTATGATCCGGTATCGCGCGACGCCGGATTGCCCCGGCCTGATGATGGCGCTGGACCGGGGCGGGACCTGCAAGGGTGTTCTTTATGACCTGCCGGATCAGGATCGCGCCCCCCTGCTCGACCGCCTGTTCCGCCGCGAGTTCACCGTCAAGCCGATCAATTCGATGCCGAAATGGATCACCGTGCAGACAGAGGCGGGGCCAGAAACCGCGCTGACCTTCGTGATGAACCGAGCCTCGCCGGCCTATACCGGTCGCATCACGCTTGCGGATCAGGCCGCAATGCTGTCTCGCGCCTGCGGGCATTGGGGCAGCGGCGCGGAATATCTGATGAACACCGTGACCCATCTGGAGGCGCGCGGCATCCACGACAGCACCCTCTGGCGCCTGCAACGCCTTGTCGCCGATCAGATCGCCGCCCCGACCAGCGGTGCGTGAAATCACGCACCCTACGCCCGATCCCTGACAGTGGCGCGGGTGGCCCTGCGGTGGGCTTCATGCCCCGATTCGTTCTCACAAGCCCAACCCTGGGGCTGCCCTGCCATACGTCTGCCCGACGCAAGTATTCCGCCAAAAGGCTCGATTAACGCCCCGCTCTCAGGCACTGCCCCCACACGCCGCGCAATCCGCCCGCCGCTTGACGCCAATCACTCGCACCTCGCCATAAAGCGCATCGTAAATCATCAACCGCCCCGCAAGCGACACGCCCGCGCCGGTGATATGCTTGACTGCCTCCATCGCCATCATCGACCCGATTATCCCCGGCAAGGGGGCCACCACCCCCGCCTCGGCACAACTCGGCACCATTCCGGATGCGGGCCGCACCGGGAAAACGCATTCGTAACAGGGGGTTCCGTGCTCGGGATCATAAAGCGAAATCTGCCCCTCCCACTGAGTCATCGCCGCCGAAACCAAAGGCTTGCCCAGATCCGCACAGACCCGGTTCACCAGATAGCGCGTGTCGAAATTGTCAGACCCGTCCAGCACCAGATCATAGTCGCCGATCAACCCGGTTGCGATGTCCGCCGTCAGCCGTCGCTGATACGGGCGCACCTCGATAAAGGGGTTCAACGCCTGCATCGCCCCCGCCGCCGACTGCACTTTGGCCATCCCAATCCTTTGATCCGCATGAATAATCTGACGCTGAAGGTTAGACCCCTCTACCACATCGTCATCAATCACACCAATCACGCCCACGCCCGCCGCTGCCAGATACAACAGCGCAGACGACCCCAGCCCGCCAGCGCCGACGACCAAGACCTTGGAATCCTTCAGTTTACGCTGCCCCGGCCCGCCAATTTCGCGCAACAGGATATGACGGGCATAGCGATCAAGTTCAGCCGGACGGAACGCACCGGGTGCTGACACCTCGGCCACGACCGATTTTTCACGCAGCAAAACCAAAAGCTTGCGATACCCCAGCACCAGCAAGGCCACGACGCCAAAGGCCAGCCAGACCCGCGCCTCGCCCCCCGTAGCCATGCGCAGCGAATGCCCATCGGGCAGCGCCAGATGCAGCCCCACCACCGCCAGCCAAAGTCCGGTAACCATGCCGACGCGGAGCGCCTGCGGCACGCGCAGCAGCGCCCCCACCCCCCAAAGCCCTGCCGCCAGCGTCAGGACCAGAATCATGCCCGCCCGGTCGATCCGAAACCGCCGCCACCGCGCGCCGTTTCATCAAGTGTTTCAACCACCTGGAACTGCGCCTGAACCACCGGTGCCACCACCATCTGCGCAATCCGGTCGCCGTGGTGGATGGTATACGGCTCTGACCCCAGGTTGATCAGCGCAACGCCCAACGGCCCGCGATAGTCGCTGTCGATGGTGCCCGGCGTATTGGGCAGGGTGATCCCGAACTTGGTCGCAAGGCCCGACCTCGGCCGGATCTGCGCCTCATAACCCACTGGAATTTCGATGCGAATCCCGGTCGGCACCACGGCCCGCCGCATCGGGTCCAAGGTAAATCCGGTGCTGCGATCCTCGGGCAACAGGTTCGCGCACAGGTCCGCACCCGCAGCCCCAACGGTTTGGTAACCCGGCAGAGGCAAACTGCGATCTGCCCAATCCTCCCACAGGACGCGCAAAACCGGGGTCATGCCAGATGTTCCGCAATTTTCGCCGCCAACCGCCGTGCGACCTCGGATTTCGCCATCCGGGGCCAGATTTCGGCCCCTGCATCGGTGATCAGCGTCACAGCATTCTCGGAGCCACCCATGATCCCGGTGGCGGGCGACACATCATTCGCCACGATCCAGTCGCACCCCTTGCGCAGCCGTTTCGCGGTGGCGTGGGGCACCACATCATCGGTTTCCGCAGCAAAGCCAACGACCAGACATGGACGCAGCGAACCCGTTGATATCATTTTCAAAATATCAGGATTTTCGGCGAACTCCAAAGCCACAGCCTCCCCGGACCCATCCTTCTTCATCTTGTGATCACAGGCATTCACCACCCGCCAATCCGCCACCGCCGCCGCCATCACCGCC
>JBBRVJ010000151.1:0-9086 GCA_038246975.1 Rhodobacterales bacterium
AAATCCATCCCCACCGTCCGCCATCGAAACCTCCGTTTGATCACGAAGACATTCTGGCAGACCCCTCAAGCTGCAGAAACAGGCGAAATCAATGGGTCAGGGACGCCGCATACGGACCACACAGCGCTACGCCCACCTGATCGATTCCGCCGCTGAGCGCAGGGGTGAATGCCGTGGAAGAAATGCTGAAGCCGCGGCTGCGGGTGGTCACAGTATGAAAACTGACAGCGAGTCCGTACTGCCCATTGTGAGCGGAGATCGGCCTTAAAATCTTTTCGCGATGCGCGCTTTTGATCTTTCATATCGGGGTCCGGAAAGGTTTTTGGGAGCGTCGATATGAAAATCAGCCGGTCGATCCTGTCGTTCCGTCTCAGACGGCCGCTTGTCCTTCTGGGTGTTGGAAAACCGCCCGCGCGGATGGAACATCGGTTCGATCACGTCTAGCATAAGGTCGATGATGACTTCGGGGTCGGTCAGGTCCAACCGGTTTTGCGTAAGCAACATGGTCCGTCGGGTTTCGCGCAGGACCTGCGAGCGGACCCCGAGGGCCGCGTTGACACGCCAGCCGATCTCGACGTCATTGAACCAAGGGGCCGACCGTTGCAGGTAGGTAATGAAGGCCTGATGCTGGGCGATCTGATCAATCAAAGGCTGAGTTGCTGAGGTGACTCCGCCGATGGCCGGCAGGTTATTAACACGTTGAAACACGGCATAGGGGCGAGCCGTGTCAAGCGACCAGCGCACTGAAGGGCCTATCAAAGCCGCGAGGAGGTCGCGCAGCGGGGCCGGGTCCGGTTTCGCGCTGTCCACCGCCTGTTGCAAGGCGGACATCCGTTCGTGATTTACCTGAGCATACAGCAGTTTGGCCGCGGCAACGATCAGGTCGTCGAGCGAAGCGTAGCTTCGGTATAGGGCGGATATGCTTGTCCCAGCAACTCGTGCAATCTCGCGGATCGTGACCTTTTTCGGATCACCGGTGGCGTGGATCACCTCAATTGTCGCGTCGATCAAGCGGTCTTTTGCATTCTTTCCGGACTGGAACATCGTACACCCCTCGGTCAAGGCTTTAGGATAGTCGGCAAGCGTATCAGTCGCATAACAACGCCGCTGTATCCTGGCCCGGGCCGAGGGCCAGCCTGCGGCGAGGTTGCGGCGAGGTTGCGAAGGCCAAACAGCCGGAGCGGAACAAAGATGTTGGTGGTACCGCCCAAGACAGCCTGATGAAATTCGCAGAACGCTGTTCGGGGGGTTTCACAAAAGATTGCCGTCATTGTCACGCGCTCGATTCCATCAGCCGGCCTACGTCGATACGCAAATAATGAGATTTCTGGGGATGACCGGGCCGTCCTTTCAAGTTGTGACCAAACGTTTCGGCAAGATCATCGCAGTGCTCTGGGACCTTGCCAGAACGGCACCGGAACCGGCGCACGTCGGCGGGCCAGTGCCGCGATGATACTGAAAAACGATCAGGGGGCGGCATGTCGAATCTAGAACTGACAGCAATTTCAAAGACCTTCGGAACAACCCGTGTTTTGAACGATGTGTCGCTGTCGGTGCGCGACGGCGAGTTTCTGACGCTGGTCGGGGCATCGGGCTGCGGGAAGTCCACTGTGTTGCGGGTGATCGCCGGGCTGGAACCGCAGGATGCGGGCAGCGTGCACATCGGCGGGCGGGCTGTTGACCAACTGCGCCCCAAACAGCGCAACGTGGCAATGGTATTTCAGTCCTACGCGCTTTACCCCCACATGAGCGTGGCCGAAAACATGTCGATGCCGCTGGTGATGCAGCGGTTGAACCTGGCCGAGCGCCTGCCGTTGTTGGGCCGTCTGATGCCCAATCGGAGCCGTGTGATGACCGAAATTGCCGCCGAGGTGGACGCAGTCGCGCGTCAGTTGCAGATCGAAGGATTGCTGTCGCGCAAGCCCGCGCAACTGTCGGGCGGGCAGCGGCAGCGGGTGGCGTTGGGTCGGTCGATGGTGCGGCATCCGGATGTGTTCCTGATGGACGAACCGTTGTCGAACCTCGATGCCAAGCTGCGCGTCCACATGCGGACCGAGTTGACCGAACTGCACCGCCGTCTGGGGGTGACCTTCATCTATGTTACCCATGATCAGGTCGAGGCGATGACCATGTCCGATCGCGTCGCCCTGATGGACGAAGGGCGCATCGTGCAATTAGGCACTCCTTCGGAGTTGTACCACAACCCGACCGATCTGCGGGTTGCGCGATTTATCGGCAGTCCGCAAGTCAATATCCTGTCGGGCACCACGACGGGCGACGGGGTGGCCGTTTCGGACGCCATGTTGCAGATCCCGGTGTCTGTGCCGCGCGGACAGGATGTGTCGGTCGGATTGCGGCCCGAGGCGCTGTCGCTGGACGCCGTCGCAGGCCGCCCGCATCTGTCCGCCAAACTGAGCCATGTCGAAAACCTGGGCGCCGAGGTGTTCTTGCATTTCGTGCTGCCCGATACCGGGTCGGGAGTGGTTCTTCGTGCGACACTCGATACCTATGAAAAGCACAAATCCCGCTTTGATCGTCTGGTGCATCTGAGCGTTGACGCCTCGCGCGCGCTGGTGTTCGATGCGGCGGGGCACCGGGTTGACGGGCGCGTGCAGGCCGCTTTACGCCTGGCGGTATCGGCATGACCGCAGGTGTCGCTGCTTCGTCCAGACGGGTTTCGGCCAGCCGCAGCGTTCAGATGCGCGCCGAGGCCTTGGCAGGATACGCCTTTGCCACGCCTGCGCTGTTCCTGATCATCTTGCTGTTGATCGCACCGATCATGGTCGTGTTTCTGATGAGCCTGACCGACTATCAGCTTGGCGCGCTGAAGTGGTCCTGGGTCGGGCTTGGCAATTATTCCGACATGTTCGCAGACCGGGTCTTTCTGCGGTCCTTGGGCAACACCTTCATCTATGTGGCCATCGTGGTGCCGGGATCGGTGATCTTTGGCTTGATCATCGCCATTCTTGTACAAGAACGGACGAAATCTAAGGCGATCTATCAGACGATCTTTTTCCTGCCGGTCACCACCACGTTGATCGCGATGTCTGTGGTCTGGCACTTTCTTCTGAACCCGTCGCTGGGCCCGGTCACGAGCCTTGCCCGCGCTTTGGGTCTTGGCGAATTCGACGTGTTCGGCGACCCCGATCTGGTGCTGGCCGGGCTTGCGGTCATCGGCATCTGGCAGTTGGTCGGGTTCAACATGATCCTGTTTCTGGCAGGGCTGACCGCCATTCCGCGCGATCTGTACGATGCCGCCGATATCGACGGCGCGGATGGTGCCTGGGACAGGTTTGCCCGCGTCACCTGGCCGATGCTGGGGCCGACCACGCTGTTTGTCGTGGTGACCACCACTATCACGGCTTTCCGGGTGTTCGACACGGTGGCGGTGATCACCCGTGGCAACCCGATGGGGCGCAGCGATGTGCTGCTCTACACGCTTTACAGGGTCGGGTTTCAGGATTTCAACATCGGGCCGGCCTCGGCCATGACCATCGCCTTTCTGGTGTTCGTGCTGGTGGTGGCGCTGGTGCAGGCCTTTGTGATCGACAGAAGGACGCATTACTGATGGCACGCGCCCCCGTCCGCACCGACCGGCTGATCGGTGCGATTGCTTCACATTTCTTTCTGATCCTTGGAGCGGCATTCATGCTGCTGCCCTTCGTTTGGATGCTGCTGACGTCGATCCGGCCCGCGTCAGAGGTGTTTACGGCCGGTTTTAACCCGATCCCGTCCAGCTTTGCCGGGGTCACGAATTACAGCGAAGCGCTGACCAAGTCGCCGCTGTTGCAGTTCATGTGGAACGGGGTGGTTGTCTGCTTTGGTATCCTTGCAGTACAGCTTTTGTTCGCAATTCCGGCGGGCTATGCGCTGGCGAAACTGTCGTTTCGTGCGCAGCCGCTGATCTTTGCGCTGGTACTGTTCGGCCTGACCGTGCCGGTGCAGGTCACTGCCCTGCCGATCTATATCGCGCTTGCGAATTTGAACCTGCTGAACACCTATTTCGCGATCATGCTGCCGTTCTTCCTGTCGGTTTTCGGCATTTTCCTGTTCCGCCAGTTCTTCAAGTCCTTCCCGCAGGAAATCATCCATGCAGCCCGGCTGGACGGGTTCACCGAGCTGGAGATCATCCTCCGCATCATCACGCCAAGCGCGATGCCCGCCATCGCCGCTTTCGCGGTGTTCTCGGTCACTTCGCACTGGAACGACCTGTATTGGCCGCTGATCGTGACCACTTCGGCCGATCATGCGACGCCGCCTTTGGGCATGATGATCTTTCGCGATCAGGAAACCGGATCAAACTACGGCGCACTGATGGCGGGCGCTGCGATCATCACCGCGCCGCTGATCGTGGTGTTCCTGATCGCCCAGCGCCAGTTCGTGCGCGGCATCACCATGACGGGGGTCAAATAAACCCCCCGTCCCGTCTATCCACCCCGCAATAAAGGACTTAGACCATGAACCGTAGATCACTTCTTCAGGGTGCCGCCGCCTTTGGTGCCCTGCCTTTGATATCGCCGTCGATCCTGCGCGCGCAAACCGCGGTCGACTTGTTGGTGACCCACTGCTTCCCCGGTCACGACGTCTTTCACACCGAGATTGCCACGGCCTTCATGGCTGCCAATCCCGACGTGAAGATCACGTTTACCAACTCGCCGCCAACATACGAGGAAGGCCACCAACTGATCCTGCGTCAGGCCCTGACCAACCAGCTGCCCGATATTTTCTACTCGGGCTTCCACCTTTTGCCGCCCTTGTCGCGCACATTGACCGAGCGGGGCCAGATCACCCATATCGACAGCTTCATTGCCGCAGAAGGCGATGCCTGGAAGACCGAGAACTATTCGCCGCGCATCCTTGATCTGGGCAACTTCGACAACACCCAGATGGCGATGCCATTCAACACCTCGACCCCGATTTTCTATTTCAACGAGGAACTGGTGAAACAGGCCGGCGGCGACCCGGCAGCCTTCCCGACCACCTGGGACGGCATATTCGAGCTTGCCGCCAAGATCGACGCGCTTGGCGATGATATCGACGGCTTCTTTATGGGCATCCACACCGAAGCAGGCGACTGGTTCTGGCAGTCGCTGGTCTATTCCAACGGTGGCGAGTTGATGGATGCCGCGGAACAGATCGTAGCCTTTGGCGATGAAAAGGGTCTGGCTGCCCTGACATTGACCAAGCGGATGGTCGATGACGGCAAGATGAACCTGCGCGAAAACCAGCAGGGCGTGCAGCAGTTCTATGCGGGCAAGACCGGCATCCTCGTGCAGTCGACTGCGTCCCTGCGCGGCACGACCGACAGCGTGGGCACGAACTTCACGCTGCGCACCGCCCGCTATCCGTTGGCCGATGCCACCAATGGCCGCCTACCGACCGGCGGCAACGCGCTGGTAATGCTCAGCACCGACGAGGCCAAGAAAGATGCCATGTGGCGCTTTGCCAAGTGGATTTCCGGCCCCGAAGGCCAGACCGTTGCCGTGAAGTTCTCGGGGTACATGCCGACCAGCCTGATCTCGGAGCAAGAGCAGTACCTGGGTGGTTTCTACAAGGAAAACCCGAATTATACGACCAGCGTCGGCCAGATCCCGGTGGCCCGCAAATGGTTCGGCTATCCCGGCACCAATTCGAACAAGATCATCGACATCCAGCGCGAGAACATCAACCTCGCGATGCGCGGCGAAATGCCGGTGGCCGACGTTCTGGCCAAGATGGTGACCGACACCCAAGGCCTGATCTGACGCAATCCGGGCCGGGGGTGCCTTATCCCCGGCCCAACCCTGTTATCATAGGCGCATCGTGACCAAATTCACCCTTGTCCAATTGACCGATACTCACCTCAGCGCCTCGCGCCCCTTCTTCCAGTTCAATTTCGAAATGGTGGTCGAGGCGATGGCAGGCATTGCCCCCGATCATATCGTCATCACCGGCGATCTGGCGTTGAACGGTCCCGATGATATTGCCGACGTGGCCTTTGCCGCCAGGCAGTTCGACCGTCTGGGCGCACCCTGGTCAGCGGTGCCCGGCAATCATGATCTGGGTCTGGTGCCGTTTGACGGTGGCCTGCACCAGCCGGTGACCGAAGCGCGGCATGCGGCCTATCTGGCGGCAATCGGGGCCGACAGGTTCGTGCAGGACATCGGCGACTGGCGGTTGATCGGAATCAACAGCCAGCTTTTGGGCAGCGGCCTGCCTGCCGAGGCCGAACAACACGATTGGCTTGCCATGACGCTGGCCGAAACCGATCGCCCCGTGGCGCTGTTCCAGCATTATCCGTTGTTTCTGGACGATCCCGCCGACGCTACCCGCAGCCACGCCGTGGTCTTGCCCGACGCACGCGCCGCTTTGCTTGCGTTGCTGGATGCCACGCCTTCGGTCAAACTGTTCGCGTCGGGCCATCTGCACGAAGACCGGCGGGTCGAGCGAAACGGGGTCGTCTATCAATGGGCCCCGGCCACCTCGTTCGTGACGACCGAAGGCGGACACGGCGGCACGGCTTGCGTCGGATTTCTGGTGCACCGCTTTGATGGCGGCAGCTTTACCACCGAGCGGATGCGCGCGCGCTGGATGATCGCGCATGACATCGCAAGCTGGGGCAACTCTGAGCCGCACGGCTATTATGAAATCGTCAAGCGGCCCTACCCGCAGGTGTCCTGAGCCTATCTGATGCCCACGGCAGCGCACCTCTGGCAGCGTCGGTTCGGGAGGATCACGGCTGACCTGCAGGCCTCGATCCTGATGATCGCGGCCTTCGTGGTGTTCAGCGCGATGGCCGTTTTCATGCGGATGATCGCGGACCGCATCACCGTGCCGCAAGTGATCTTCGTGCGGCAGGTGATGGCGATGGTTCTGATGGCGCCGTTGTTCTGGAGCAGTCGCCACGTCATGCTGCACCCGACGGGGCTGGGCCTGCATCTGGCCCGTGGCGTGCTGGCCATGGGTGCGATGTTCTGCGGGCTGACCGCGATCATCTATATCCCGCTGGCCGATGCGACCGCGATCGGGATGGCAGAGGTGCTGATCGCCACGGCCTTCGCGGCTTTGGTACTGCGCGAGCCTGTGGGCTGGCGACGCTGGACGGCGTCGGGTGTGGGCTTCCTCGGCGTCGTGATCATGATCCGACCGTTTGGCGCGGGGTTCGATGCCTTTGCGCTGGTGGCGCTTGCAGGTTCGGTCTGCGGGGCGGCCAGCATGATCGCGCTGCGCCTTGGGTCCGGACATGACACCACCGTCACGGTGCTGTTCTGGCAGGGGCTGGTCGTGGCGTTGCTGTCGGCCCCTGTCGCGGCGCTGCACTGGGTCGCGCCGACCCTGTCCGACATGCTGATCCTGCTGGCGATGGGTCTGATATTTACCGCTGGCATCTGGCTGTTAACCGCCGCCATCCGGCTTGGCCGCGCCTCGGCCGTGGCCCCCTTGGGGTATCTGCGCCTCGTCCTTATGGCAGCCACTGGCTGGCTGGTCTACGGCGAGGTTCCAACCTGGGCAACAGTGATCGGCGGAATTCTGGTCATTGCGTCAGCGATCTACACGATCAGCCGCAATGCGGCCCGCGCCACCGTCCTTCCTGCCACCAACCTTACCCCAAAATAGGAAAACGCCATGATCCTTTCGCCCTTCGACAAGCCCGGACACTTTTGGCGCGGCAACATGCATTGCCATTCGACCCGGTCCGACGGCGCGTTGCCCCCTGAAGAAGTCGCTCGCCGCTACCGCGCGCAGGGCTATGACTTCTATTGCCAATCGGACCATTTCATGGACCAGTTCGGCTATCCGATCACCGATACAACCGCCTTTCGGACCGACGATTTCACCACGATCATTGGCGCTGAACTGCACGCACCCGGCCTGCTGAACGGCGAGATCTGGCATATCCTTGGCGTTGGCCTGCCGCTTGATTTCGCGCCTCCGACGCCCGGCGAATCCGGACCCGACCTCGCCCGTCGCGCCCAAGACGCAGGGGCCTTCGTCGCCATCGCCCATCCGCAATGGTATGGCCTGACGTTGGAAGACGCGCGGACCATCGCCTTTGCCGATGCGATCGAGGTCTACAACCACACCTGTGCCGTGCAGGCCGACCGGCCCGATGGCACCTATCTTTTGGACCGGATGCTGCTGGACGGCCTGCACCTGAACGCTATTGCCACCGATGACGCGCATTTCCGCGACGAGGTGAACTCCAACGCCGATGCCTTTGGCGGTTGGGTCATGGTGAAATCTGACGCCCTGACGCCCGTGGCCCTGCTTGCCGCCCTGAAGGCCGGGGATTACTATGCGAGCCAAGGACCTGACTTTCACCGGATCAGTGTCGAGGACGATACGCTGACGATCCATTGCTCGTCGGTTGATCGCGTCACGGTCCTCGGGCCCCGTGCCCGCTCTGCAACCCAATCAGGCAAGAGCATGACCACGGCAACGATTCCGCTTGCGCAGTTTGCGGGCGATTGGCTGCGGGTGGTCCTGACCGACGCTGCGGGCAAACGGGCGTGGTCCAATCCGGTGACAACCTCAGCCAAGGGGGCGTGATCCGTGCGTTGGCATATCGCTTGCGCGATTCGATCACCCGTCGGGATTCGCGAACCGCAAGATCACTCAACGCCCCATGTCCGGCCCAATCCTTTTGGTTAAAAATGCTCCAGATTTAAGACCGTGTTAACGCAGCCGGTGCCAACGGCTGGTCTTCATAAATCGAATTCAGTTTTTTATCGTCCGATAAGGGCCGACAGCACTCCACGTAGTCAAATCGACGGGTCAGCAACAGGTCAACCTGTTTGAATACTTTAGTTCCCCGTTTGGACCCGTCCGCTGCGGTTGGCTGCGGCAAGATGCGATTGGAAATTGTCTTTACGTCAACGAGTTGTCGCGTAATACCAAGCGGTGCGAAGGCTGACTCACGGGGGATTCCCAAAGCGCGAAAAGTCTGAATCTATGGCCGTAGGTCTGGGGGACATGGTCATGGGTGCAGCGATAGCATTGCGGGTGGACTTTGACGGGGCGACATTGAGGCGCCTGGCACGGAAGACGAAGAACGCGAACCAGAGCCGAAGGCTGCTGGCGCTTGCCGAGATCTACGATGGCGGCAG
>JBBRVJ010000152.1:0-9056 GCA_038246975.1 Rhodobacterales bacterium
AAACCCCGCCCCCAGCGCGGCCCCTGCGCCCGCAAGTAGAATCGTCGCCATCAATCATTCTCCTGTGGGAAAGGCAAAGCGGGCAACGATCCGGCGCGCCCAAGGCGCAGACAGGGCGGTTTCCAGCACCTGATGGCCGCTGTAGGCGTGAATGAAGGTGGGGATCGCGCCGACCTGCACCGCAATTCCCAGATGTTTGGCTACCGCCCCCGCCCGCATACGGAACAACAGCACATCGCCCGCCGCTTCATCGTCAATTGGTTTAGGCACCAGCCAACGCTCGGCCGCCGCCATCAAGTCCTCGCGTCCCGAGGGTTCGGACCAATCCTGCGTATAGGCGGGCACGGGTTCTGGCTCCGGCCCATAAACTTCCCGCCAAACGCCGCGCAGCAGCCCCAGACAGTCTGCCCCGGCTCCCTGAACCGATGCCTGATGCCGATAGGGCGTGCCGATCCACGCCCGCGCTGTCAAAACCACCCGGTCGTTCATCTTTGCAGGCTCCCGCCATCATTTTCCTGAGATGAAACAGGGTAGGATGATAGCCAGTCATCCCCCGGAATGTGCGGAAATCCTCGGAAATTCAGAAAGTTGCCGAATTTGGAACGACAGGTATCGGCCGTCTTGTCGCACCCCGCCTCCAGCCGCACAGCGTCACCTGCGGTCAATTCGACCCCCAACCCCACCCACAATTCGATAACCCGCAAAGTTCCATCCAGCCGATCCGACTTGATCAACCCGATCAGTCCAGCACCAACCCCCGACAGGATCACGACCCGTCCACGCTGAAACCATCCGGCCGCAAACGTCGCGGCCCTTGCGAACCGCAGTACGGCCCCCTCCCCGGACGCCAACGGCAATTCCGTTGCTAAGCCCGGTGCTGTCAGATCAAACCCGCACGCCATATCGCCCAGCACCGCAGAACACGCCCGATGATAAACCCGCCCCTGCGGCTGGTTTAGCGCCTCGGTCAGACCGCGCAATTCTGCGCGAAACTCACCGCCCGACCGTACGATCTCGCCAAACGACCCCCGAAATTGCTCGATCCGGGCCTCGACATCCGCCCAATTGACCAGCCAGGTCCGTACCTCGGCCCCGTCAAACCGTCCTGCCAACAAATCCGCCTCGGTCATTGCCGCATCAGACAGTGCGCCCATCGCCTCCGAATTGTCTACCGCCAGCCCCGTCGTCTGCTGCAACACCCGCGCGCTCATTCCGGAACTGGCCTTGAATTGCAAACCCTCAAACTGCAAATCCCGATCGTGATCGGTAAACCCATAGGTCACTCCGTCGCGCCGCCGCACCGACCAAGCCCGACAAACGGTTGTGACGCCCGTTCCCAGATGCTCGTGTATTCCCATCACACCCGCACCTCGATCACCGGCACGTTGGGCACTTCTCCGGCCTGAAATGACCCGACCGAGGTTTGAATCCGGTCGGTATCAAATCGCACTGGCACGTCGAACTCGAACCCTGCCGTGATCAATGCGCCGATATCGGGCGCTGAGGCAAAGGTAACGACCCCGGTTGCCGCGTCCACCAAAAACTCCAGCGTCTCGACCTTGGGATCATTCGCCAGCGCCACCTGCACCGTTCCCGCCACCGGCTTTACCATCGGACGGACATAGGTCTGATCCCCCGATACATAGGTTTTCACCAGCGGGAATGTCGTTTTCACCCCGTCCCCCCGCCCAATCGTCTGATCAAATGGGCCCACCTTCAGCGACGGCTTGCAGGACCGGAAATCCGACCAGTCTTTCCATCGAAAACCATGCAACTGCCCGCGTCGCGCCTCGAAAAACGCAATAAGCGCCTCGACATCATCCAGGCTGCGCAAGCCCAAGCCCGCATCATACCTGCGCCGCGAATGGGCCCAAGGCGTGTTCCGCTCTTCGAACCCGTTCGCCAGCGTGACCACCTCGGTCCGCCGTTCCGGCCCACCCATCGACCCGAAGCTCAGGTTGACCGGAAACCGTATATCGTGAAACGTCATCTTCCGGCCCCTACCTGTTGCGCTGCCCGCGCGACAACGCCCGCATCGCTTGTGCTGCAATCTGACTTTGGCTGCGCTGAAATCCCTGCACGTCGGGGGTCGAGATGTTCATCACCACCGTGACGGCCCGCCCCCCGCCGCTTTGCACGCCCAACCGCCCATCTGCGCCGCGCGCCAGCGGCATGATCGCCTCCGGCCCCGCCTCGCCCATCAACCCGGTCCCGCCGCGCATCGGAAACCCCGTCGCTTGCGCCACCACACCGCCCTTTGCAAATGGCATCACCCGCCCCTGCGAAAACGCCCCACCCGCCGCAAACGGCATCAGCCCACCCAACAACCCGTTCATCCCCTGTGCCAGCGCCCCGCCCAAGGCGCTTTGTACCGGTCGCATGGCCACGTTGTAGACCGTGTCCGCCATGCTGCTAGCGACCGACTTTAGCGCGTCCGACAGTTTCATCCCGTCGAACACCAGCCCGTCGAACGCCCGCCGCAGCCCGCCCGAAAACCCAGAGGAAAGCGCTCCAACCTCGCGCCCGGTAAAGGCCAGACTGTCCCGCATCCGGGCCAACTCGCCATCGAACGCGGCGATCATTCCCGTGGTCCCGGCCAAAGTCGCCTCCAACCCTGCGATCTGGTCCGTCAGATCGTCAAATTCCGCCATCGCTTCGCCCCTTTCCCACATCCGGAAACGCCGCCGCCAACTGTTCCAGCCGCGCCCGCGTCAGCGTCGGGGCGGTGCGATCCGCCCCCAGCATGATTTTCAACTCAACGGGCGACAGCCGCCAGAACACCGCCGGTTCCAGCCCCAGCCCCAGCAGCCCCGCCCGCATCAGCCCTGGCCAATCGAGGCTCATTCGCTGGGCAACGCGAACGCCCGCGCCAACAGTTCCGCCGCCGCCCGCGCCGCTTCCAAAGGTCCGCCGCCGATTTCTACTGTCCGCAAGTCGGCCGCCGTGCCCTGCCAGCCCCCGCCACGCAGGCCTGCGACTATCAGCGCCAGCACGTCACGGGTTGAAAACCGTCGCGCCTCAAATCGCTCCACCAGGTCGATCAGCGAGCCCGTCACCAGCGCCGCCTCCAACTCGGCCAGCGCCCCCAGCGTCAGCTTGGCTATATGGCGCTGCCCGTCCAGCACCACCGCTACCTCCCCAGCCCAAGGATTCGCCATCATAGCGCCGTAAAGGTCAGCGCACCCGCCGAGGCCAGCGACAACTCATAGGTCGCTTCGCCATTATGATTGCCCGCGTATTCGATCGACGTGATCTGAAACGGACCTTCGACCACGCCAAAACTGGGCACGATCACCTGAAACTCCGGCATTTCGGCGTCAAAGAAAATCTGCCGCGCCCGCTCATCCGTGTTGGCATCGCGAAACACGCCAGACCCCGAGATCGACGCGGTCTTGACCCCTGCGCCCGCCAGCAACTCGCGCCAGCCCCCGGCACTGTCCAGACTGGTCACATCCACCGTTTCCGCATTGAAACTGATCCGCGTGGCCCGCAGGCCCGCTACCGTTTCAAACGATCCATCGCCGATCATGTCGACCTTTATCAACAGGTCCTTGCCGCTCTGCACCGCCATCGTATTTCTCCGTTATGTCCAAGGAAGCCTCCGGTTATCCACCGAGTTGGCAAAAACTACATTTCGACCCGCGCCCGAAAGGTCAGGTCGATCCGCCGGGTGTCACCCTCGCCGAGCCGCCGCGCCTGCGCCCGTACAAATGCCAGATACACCAGTCGTCCCGTAGTCAGCGTCATCCCCGCCCCGACCAGCGCCTCCGAAACCGCCCCGGCTACTACCTTGGCAGCGCGGAACCCCGATACCTTGCTGATGACCGACACTGCCAGCAGATGATCCGCCCCGCCGCCTGACTTGTCTGAACGATCGTTCACAACTTCGGGGCCTATCAGAACGAATGTTTCGGGTCCGACTCCCGGCGGAACGGCGTCCAACACCGCCACCCCCGCCAAAGCTGCAAACCCAGTCAATCGCACGTAAATCGCAGCCTGTAACGCCGCCGCCGCTGCATAACTCATGCCGGTTCTTCCTCGCGTGCAAAGCAGGTGAGGTAAGCCCCCGACAAATCGCGCTCGGTCACCGCCAGAACGACATAGACCCGCACCCCGTCGCGTAGCCGCTGCTCTGGCCTAGGCCGCTGCGGCGACCCCACCGCCGCGCCCCGCACCGTGATGCGGAACCCGACTGTGGCTATCACGACCTCTTCTCCGTCGACTTCACGCCCCGACGACGGTTTGACCTCACCCCAGATCACTCCCAGCGGCACCCAGGAAACCGTCAGCCCCCCGGCCCCATCCGCCGCCTCGACCGGATCTTCCAGCACCAGACGCCGGTTCAACATCACCTTCATGCCGTCCCCCCTCCCAACACCCGCACGTTGCGCCAGCGTTCGATCAGCGCCTGAACCGAAAACGGCAGGCCTGCCACGCTTCCCGCCTCGTGCCGCCGCTCGTAATACTCCGCCGCCAGCATCAGCACCGCCTGCGCCAGATCGGCGGGAACCTGCGCCCATGTCGCGCCAAACCCCGCATCGAACACTACTTCTGCCCGTCCATCAATCGGGACCGTCGGCAGCAGAACACCGACCGAAGCCAACCGGGGCCGGTGCATGTCCGGCACCAACCGATAGCGCGCCGCCGCCACCAGCGTCGACACCCCCGCCACGTCAATCAACGTGACCGAGACGACAGCCGTTACCGGCGCTATCGGCAACGACTGCCCGCTTGCATCGCGCCAATCCTCCAGCGTCAGCAGAAACCTGCGGGCAATCAGGGCCTTACCGATCCGCTGCTCCACCTGCGCCATCGCCGCGCGCAGATAGCTCTCGATCAACCCATCCTGCATACCGTCATCGGTGAACCCGGTCCCCAACCGGAGATGGTCCTTCAACCCCTGCACCGGCAGCGCCGCGCCGGGGACTGCCGTCTGCTCAATTAACATCATCTGCGCTCTCCTAAGACCCCCAGACTGGGCGCGCGCCCCGCACCGTCCTGACGGAGGGGGAGCTGTTACACGGCACGGGAAACCGGCGCGCGCCCAAGGCCCGGACCCTTGCGGGTCCAGGCATCCACCACCCCGGTCAGGAGGTGGCGAATCTCAGCAGCTTGATCGCGGCAAAGTCGGAAACATCGCCGCCAACCCGCTTGGTCGCATAGAACAGGACGTGCGGCTTGGCGCTGAACGGGTCGCGCAGCACGCGCAAGTCAGGCCGCTCGGCAATCGTATAGCCCGCCGCGAAATCACCGAAGGCAATCGCAAAGGCGTTCGCCGCGATGTCCGGCATGTCCTCGCAGATCAGCACCGGATAGCCCATCAGCCGCGAAGGCTCACCCATCTGCAACCCATCCGACCACATAAAACGGCCGTCCGCATCCTTGATCTTGCGCACCGCTCCTGCCGTTTTCGAGTTCATCACGAACGTCGCATTTGCGCGGTAATCTGCCGCCAGCGCATAGATCAGGTTCACCAGACAATCGACCGGATTGACCGCCGGGAAATCTCCCGCAGCTCCCGACGGGATGTAGCCAAGGTTGCCCCAGGTCCACGACGCGTTCGCCACCTTGGTCGGCAGCAAAAAGCCCTTCGGCTTGTCCACCCCGTCGCCGCTGACAAACGCCGCCGACTCCGCGCGGATAAACCGCGTGGCGATCTTGCCCGCCAGCCAGCCCTCGACGTCAAACGCCGAGTCGTCCAGCAACCGCTGCGACGCCTTCGGCATCGCTGACAATTCATGCAACCGGATCGAGATTCGCTCAATCAGCGGCGTAGCAGTTTCCGCCTGCGCGCCGGTCTCGGTCGCCCAGCCCGAGCCAACTTCCGACCGGTCGATCAGCACGTCAAATGACACCGCATCCACGTTCACCACATTGGCAATCGCGCGGACGGACGAGGTCGACACCAGCATTGAGCGGATACGATCCGCCGTCTGCGGGTCCACCAGATAGCCGCCATCCGCAGCCACCGCCGTGGACATCGCCTTGCCCTCCAGCACCAGCCCACGCAGCCCGTCATCGTCCCCGCTGCGGATATAGGCGCCAAACGCCTTCTTGTGGGGCACTTCCCCCTCGGCAGTCACCGACAGCGTGGGGCGGCCATAGCTTGCAGTCTTGCGATCCAGCATGTTCAAACGCTCTTCCTGTTGTTGCAACGAAGTCTTCACATCATCCTGAAAGCCCCTGAGGGCATTCAAAAATCCAGCCATAGCGGTTTTCACTTCCGCACCCGGATGCAGGGTGCCGGGCAATTCTGCGCCGATCCCGGAGTCTCTCTCGGTCATGTCGTCTTTCCTCAGGTTGGTCGTGAAAGGCCGCCTAACGTCCGGCCAAATTCAGGCGCGCGTCGTTCAGGATCGCCGCCAGATCGCGCCAGTTGCCGGCGTCAGGGTCATCACCCTTGGCCTGCACCCGCGCCTCTTGAAGCATGGGGAACGTCACCAAGGACACTTCCCACAGCTCCAGCTCAGCCAAGCGGCGCTGCCCCTTGCCATCGCGTTCCGCCCTGACGGTCCGATAGCCGATCGACAACCCGTCAATCGCCCCCGCCGTCAGCAGGGCCGCCGCCTCGCGGCCCTTTGCCACCTCGGTCAGGATGCGCCCCTTGACCCAAAGGCCAGTGGCATCTTCCCGCACCTCGTCCCAGACTCCGATGGGCTGTGCCGGGTCATGCTGCCACAGCATCTTGACCCGCCGGTCCTTGCGGCCCAGCGCCGCCAGCGATTCGGCATAGGCCCCCGGCAATACCATATCGCCGCCCTGATCGCGCTTGCCGAACAAACTGGCATAGCCCTCGACCACGCAGCCATCCGTCACCGTCAACGCCGCGTCAACGCGCTGAAACTTCCGTTCCGGCGCGCCCCAATTTTCCTGCATCATCGCCTCACCTCGTTGCCGCCGAAATCAATGCCTCTGCCCCTTGCGTCAGCAAGAACACCGCCACCCCGCACACGCCAATCCAGATGCGCTTTTCCATCCGCTCCAGGCCCGCGTCGATCAGCCCCAGCCGATACTCCAGCGCTTGCCACCGCTCCTGTGCCACCCGCTCGTTTGCGTCGATCCGCGCAGAAGCCACATCGAAACTGTCGTATAGAAAGCGCGACCCGCCCCCCTCACTCATCGCCGCCCAACGCCGGCAGCCCCAGAATCGCCCGCTTCTCTGCCGCAGACAGAAAGTCAGCCGCCCCGACCCGCGCCCATTGCTGATCTCGCTCGACGGCCAGCGCGGGGATCTGGTCAAGGTCCGGCTTGACCTCCACCATCTCGCCGCCAAACCCGGACAGCCAGTGCGACAGCGCCGCCGTGACCCGCGCTACCAGTGGCAATACCGTCAGCCGATAGAACGCCCGGTTCGCCTCTTGATAGTTGGCATATGTGGCGTCCCCCGGAATGCCGAGCAGCATCGGCGGCACCCCAAAGGCAATTGCGATCTCCCGCGCCGCCGACTCCTTGGTTTTCTGGAACTCCATGTCGGACGGGCTGAAGCCCATCGGCTTCCAGTCCAACCCCCCTTCCAGCAACATCGGCCGCCCGGCATTGCGGGCGCCCTGATGGTGCAACTCCATCTCGCTCACCAACCGGTCATACTGATCGGGTGACAACGTGCCCTGACCGTCCGTCCCCTTGTAAACCATCGCGCCCGAAGGCCGCGCTGCGTTGTCCAGCAAAGCCTTCGACCAACTCGACGCGCTCGTATGCACATCAATCGCCACCGCCGCTGCCTGCAACGGCGAAAAGCCATAATGATCGTCCTGCGGATGAAAGCTCTTGATATGACAGACCGGCATCACCTCGGGCGTCACACCAAACCGATGCACCCGCCCGCCGACGGTATAGTCATAAGCAATTGGCCACCCGTCCGCCCCGGGCACCAAAGACATCCGGTCCGACCGCAGCACATGCAACTCGCCGGGCAGCGCGCCCGACCCCGGCACCGCCTCGACATAGGCGTTCCCCGTCAACAGCAGGAACCCATAGATCGCTTCGAACAACTCCGCCCGCCCCTGCGCCCCATTGGGCCGCCGGATCAGGTCCAACATCGGATGCTGCTCGTAACGCCGCGCGTGATCCTGACAGATCAAGGGCAAGGCCGCCGCCGCCTCAGACAACATCTTGACACAGCGAAACCCGATGGGATTGCCCTGAAATCCGGTCTTGCCCAGTGAAACTGTGTCTCGCGGCGACCAGACGGTGCGCCCCGCCCCACCCCAGGCCACCACCCGTCCCGTCGCCGAAGCCTTTTTCTCAGGCACAACGGCCGCCACCCCGGCCCCCCTCCGCAGGAAATCGAACACCATGCCGCCAAACTCCTGTTTTCTTGGGCAACAGCCCGCCGCGCCCCAACCCCAAGAGGGCCGGGACCAAGTCAAAAAACCCGCCAAGGGCTTTCATCTCTTCATAAATTCCCCGCCAGAGGCTCCCGCCTCTCAGCCCGCCCCGCCGTTAGCCCGTCCAAGACCAACGCCGTCACGTCCATTTTTCTGTCTCTAAATATCCCCGCCGGAGGCTCCTGCCCCTCAGCGGAAGCCGCCCTCAAAGACTGCGCACCTGAGGGCGGCGGAATTTCTCCGACGGCTCGACGATCAACTCGGTCAAAGCCCAGACCAGCGCGTCCAGCCGGTCCGGGCTGCCCTTGCCCTGATATCCCGTCACCGTCATCTGGCACATCTGCGCCTCCAGCCGCGCCAGCCCCCGGACATGGGTCACCCGCCCCTGCTCGTACAGTGCCGCCACCGGTTCGGCTCGCAGCATCTTGCCCCGCGTCGCCCTGACGGACCGGATTGCCACCAACGGGTCAATCCCTCGAATGACTGACTGCACCATGTCGCCGCCTTGGTTCACTTCGACCACCAGCCGGTCCGCGCCATGCCGGTCCATTGCCGCCAATGCCGCCCGTGCCCATTCGTCGGGGCTGGCCCCTTGAACCGAGGCATCCTCCAGCACCACCGCCCGCCAATTCTGCGGCGGCCCCTCGGTGACGGCACCAACCACGACGATCCCGCACTCGTCCGACCCCTTGTGTCCCGTGACCGGCGGGTCAACCGCCACCACCACCC
>JBBRVJ010000153.1:0-9033 GCA_038246975.1 Rhodobacterales bacterium
ACTGCACGCCCTTGCCTACAACCTGGCAACGTTCCTGCGCTGCATCGAGCTCCCTGAGGCCATGGCCGACTGGTCGCTGACATCCCTCCAGCTCAAGCTGGTCAAGATGGGGGCCCGCGTCGTGCGTCACGCCCGCGCCATCACCGATCCGCTTGCCGAGGTGGCGGTCATCCGTTGCCCGGCAGCGCATTCTTGCATGCGCGAGAGGGGCGACGTCTGGCTTCGTGGCTATGTCGACAATGTTGTCATCGGCTGATCGAGCGCCCCCTCTCGGGCCATTGCTGCGCAATGCCCTGCCCGTTGCCTAGCAGGCGTGTTTACACGCCGAGAAGGGGCAACGGGATCAAGGCTGCCAAATTCCCCGCCGTCAGGAGTTTGGACAGCTTCGACTTCAAGGCGATCCCGGCGTTGAACAAGATGCAGGTTCTGGAGCTGGCACGCTGCGAATGGCCTTACGGCGATTGAAGGCAATCGCCTACCGGCTAACAGATTGAACGGCATGAGAATGTTGTCATGCCGGAGGCATGTCTTCGACATGACGTCCTTGGCCCCTCGGGCACAGGCAAAACCCACATCGCCCTCGGCCTCGGGCTGTCCGCCTGCCAAGAGGGAGTGTCCGTCGGTTTTGTCACCGCCGCCGCCGTTCGCGATCGGGCTTGAACCCATGGCGCCTCAATGGCTCACTCCATGAACTGATGGAAGCACGGGACGCGCGACGATTACAGCGGCTTCAAAAACAGATGGCCACCCACAAGCTGCTGATCATCGACGAACTGGGCTTCGTGCCGCTCAGCAAAACGGGAGCTGAGCTCTTGTTCGAGCTGATCTCGCAACGCTACGCGCGCGGCGCGACCTTGATCACCAGCAACCTGCCCTTCGTCATGTCGAAGACGTGCAACCTGCCCTTCGTCGTGTCGAAGACGTGCTACCTGCACGGGGAATGGACCAAAACCTTCGGGTCAAAGCGCCTGACCGGCGCACTTCTCGATCGGCTGACCCACCACGTGAACATCCTCGAGATGAACGGCGAAAGTTACCGCCTCGGCCAGAGCAAGGCACGCCAGGACAAGGCGTAACTCCACACCAACAGCGCAAGTATTTGGCCCTCACGGGTCAAAGCATCCGGGCAACCGCCAGCTCTATGACAAGCGCGGAAGCCGGGATGCTCGCGCACGTCCATCGGCAATCACACCAACCCGAAAGTGGCAACATTTTGCACTGCCCTTTGGCTCACTTTTACTCTGCCGTTGACAATGGCAGGATCGAGGAGATCCTGCAAAGCCACCATTTCCGATCTGGCGAGGAGTTGGAAACCACGCTGTACCGCTCGCGCTGCTCTACAACCAGCAACTGCCGCAGTCAGCCTAGGGCAGCAAGACGCCCTTGCAGACGATGAAGGACTGGCACAAACCGAAGCCGGAATAGTTCAAGAAAGAGCCCTGTCACCTTCCGGGATATGACACATAACAACGACACTCTGGTCTGAACGGCGCGTTGACGGCGGCTCCCTTGTTTCTGAGAGTTCAGGTTTCACCATCTGATCCGCTGGAGACGCAACACTCCGACAACGCGCATCGGCCCAACAGAATTGCAAAAGTGATTGGTCGGGGAACCCCGAATCATCACCTGCCTGACCTGGGGTGTACATTAGATTGCCCAACGCACATCCAAGGGGCCACCTGATCGACGGGCGCGATCAACGCTTCACTCCACCCGCTTGGCAAACAGTCCCACCTTCAGACAGAGTTTTGTGTCACAATCTGCAACAGCCTTCGGTCAAACCGGACTGTTTCCTTCGTAAGCCCCTGAATCCACCGAAAACATTTGCACTTTTACGATATTTTCATAGTATTACGATCACTGAAGCAGGGGACGTGTGTGCGAACGACTTTCAGGTTTGGGATCGGTTGGCGGGCAGGGAGGACCGGGCAAGTTCTGGCGCTGTTGGCGGCACTCGGCTTGCCGGGTCAGGTCGGGGCGCAATCGCTTGACGCGCCACTGACCAATGTCGTGTTCCGCGAAGGCGACACCCTGCGCACGGTGGTCGGCGCGGAGCTTGCTGATCCCGATCTGTGGCCTGTGGTTTTGCAACTCAGCGGGCTCGCCTCGGTCAAGGATCTGTCACCCGGCACTGTGCTGGCCATGCCCGTGGCACAAGTCAAGGCGACGAACGCTGCGATCTTGCGGGCGCTCGATGCGATTCAGGCCGCCAATGCCGAAGGCGCGCGGCTGTTCGCGCCGGACGACATCGAAGCGGCACTCGACAACCACGCCACGGCCGTCGTGCGGCGCGGAGAAGGAGCCTGGGGTGCTTCGGTGCAGTTTGCCGATCTAGCGACCGCCGAGGCGACCGACGCCCTCCTGCTGTCGCTCGAACAGCGCGACCGGGCCGCCGAGGCGCTGGTGACGGACGTTCAGGGCGATGTCGAAGGCCGAAGCCCCGATGCCTCGCGCTGGACGCCGCGCGTGGTGAATGCCGTGCTGGTGCAAAGCGAACGGGTGCGCACCCTGTCGGGGTCAACCACGCAAGTTACCTTCCGCGACCTGAGCCGACTGCGTCTGAACCCGAATTCCAACGCCACCATTCAACGGATGCGGTCCGACCCTCTGACGGGCGGCGAAGTGACCAAGATCGAACTGGTCAGTGGCGATTTCTATGCGTTGCTCAACCAGTTGGGCGAACGCACGAGTTTTCAGATTGAAGTGGCCGGTCTGGAAACCACCACGGAAAGCGCCGATTTCTGGATCAAGACCGGGGCCGACGGCGCCCGCTTTGCCAATTATGATCAGGCGGCGCTGGTTGTCGGCAGCGGCGATCAGGCGGTCAGTCTGGGGGCGAATGAAGGCGCCGTCGTCAAAGCCAACGGCGAGGCCGAGGTGACCGAGGTGCTGGACCGCCCCGCCCTCCTCGCCCCCGCCGATCTGGAACAGGTGTTCGGGCGCAGCGCGGCCCTGTCGTGGTCCGCGAAACAGGACGCCGCGGGGTACTGGCTGGAGGTCGCGTCGGACACAGGGTTCAACCAGATGCAGGTGTCGGAATGGGGCATCCCGGCCACCGGTTTCGAGGTCAGCGGTCTGGATCAGGGCACCTTCCATTGGCGCGTCGCGGCGCTGGATGCGTTCGGTCTGCCGGGCGCATGGAGTCTTGCGCGCACCTTCCAACTGGTCAACGATTCCACCCCGCCTTACCTCACCGTCCTGTCGCCGACCGAAGGCACCTTGATTTCCGCACCCCGCGTGACCTTGACGGGCGAGAGTGAAACTGCCGCTGTTCTGACGCTGAACGGCAGCCCGCTGCCCCTTGCGCTCGACAACACGTTCAGTGTCGAGGTCACCGCCGCACCCGGCATCAATACGTTCGGCCTGACCGCCGTTGATGCGGCGGGCAATGTGACTGAACGCACTCTGACCGTCACCTATCGCCCTGCCGAGACGTTGACCCTGACCCCCGATCCAACCCTGCCGCGCGATGGGGAGGGGAAGTTCCTGACCGCTACCGAACAGCTGGCCTTCACCGCCACCTCTGCCGCCACACCGGGCAGCGCGCTGCGTCTGACTGATGCCACCGGGGCGGTCGTCGTGCAGGCGTCCGTGGGCGACGGCGGAGCGATCAGCCTGACCATTCCGGCCAGCGTCACCCCCGCCGCGTTTCGCCTGGAAGTCCTGTCACCGCAGGGCACTCCTGAGGCGGCGCTTGACCTGACCGTCGTGACCGACGCCATCCAGCCCGAGATCACCTTTGCCACCCCGCCACCGCAAGCCGTCGCCCGGAACCGACTGTCTATCGCGGCAAACGTCGGGGATGCGGTCGAGGCGAGCCTGAACGGCGCGGTGCAGCCGCTGACCGACGGCGCGCTGGCGCTGGACCTGCCCCTGTCGCCCGGTGCCAACGCCTTTGAACTGACAGCAGCCGATGCGGTGGGCAACGTGGCGCTGCGGACCTTTACCGTCATTCTGGACGCCGAACCCCCCAGCCTGTTGCGCGCCGGGGTAGCGCGGCCCGAGGGCACCAACGGCCCCCTTCAGATCACGGCACAGGCGCGCGACAACAGCGGCCTGCGGGCCGCCGCCCGTTACAAGATCACGGTGGGCGAGACCGAACAGACCGGCGTCCTGCGCTGCGACACCCAAACGGGGGAGTGTGCGGCGACCCTGCCGCCGCAACCCGGCGCGCTGCGGCTGATTTCAGTTACGGTGCAGGACTATGCGGGAAACACAACCGAAGGCTCCGGCAGGGGCAACTGACAGCACGGGCGCGGACCAAACCCCGCGCGAGGAGACGACATGGCACGACCCAATACGGCCCTTGCGGCTCCCTGTCTGGCGCTGGCCCTTGGCCTTGCGGCGACCGTTGCGCAGGCGCAGGATGTGACCGAACCCCTGCTGGTAGTCTATGGCGCGGACGCTGGCACCCGCGAAGGCGACCCCGACCATATCGAGCGGCTGTTCTTCAGCATGCCCGCAGACACATCCGGCCCGCTGTATCTGCGGGTATTCGATGCCGATACGGGTGGGCGTCACGATTCCGCGCTGGGTCGGCTGAACGGGTCCACGGATTACCGGTTGTACGGCGGCGCAGGGGCCTTCACCACCGCCGCGCGGCCTGCGCAACTGCCCAACGCCACAGTTCAGCCGACGTTCGACGTCGCTGACCTGCCCCCCGGCACCGGCACCCTGCTGGCCGAACAATCCGTCGCCGCAGACGCGGCGTTCGACGACCAATGGGCAACGCTGCACAGCTTCGGCGCCACGATGGGCGAGGTTGTCGGCGACCGGCTCTGGTTCCGGCTGGATGTGCAGGGCATGGCAGGCGACGACGGCAACGCATTCGCCGCCACGATCAGCCGTGACGAAGCCAGCAACCAAAGCCCCGATGCACTGGAAAGCGTGTCTTTCGCCCCCACGATGCGCTGGCCCGGATCGGGTCCTGCAACCGAGGTCAGGCTGGCCGTCCCAGCCGATGGCCAGATCATTCTGCAAAACTTCGACGCCGCCAAAGGCCAGTTGAAGATTGTGACACTGTACGAAGACTTCAGCGTCGAAACCTCGGGTCAGAACGGCTGGACGGTCCAGACCCTGCAAATTCCCGACCCGGAAGCGGCGATCACGCTGGTCGAAGGCTTTGAAAAGCCGAACGACGTCACCCTGTCGGCTTTCGACGCCGTGGGGCAGGCCCTTCCCCTGCGGATGCCCCCGGTCCGCAACGTGCCCTTCCTGCGCCCGACGGTGCTGGCCACGGCCCAACCGCTGTCGAACTGTACCTCTGTCGCGTTTGACGCCAGCGGGTCGATCGGCACGCGCGAACTGGGCTATGCGTGGAACTTTGGCGATGGGGCGACGTCGACGCTGCCGGTGATCGCCCACACCTATGCGGCGCCGGGGCGCTATCAGGCGACGGTGTCGATCCTCGATCTGCGCGGCAAGCCGCCCGCAGGCAACCGCCTGCACCTGCCTGTCCATGTCCGCCCCGCCCCCATTGCGATGCCGGGCGATCCGATCACCGTCGCCCCCGGTGATCCGGTCGCGTTTTCCGGGGCGGCGTCGCAGCCGTCCGACAGCCCGATCACCCGCCATGAATGGACCTTTGGCGACGGCGCTTCGGCCATCGGGGTTGACGCGATGCACGTCTATGCCGCCTCCGGCCTGTACCGCGCCGTCCTGCGGGTCGCCGACGACAGCAAACACCCCTGCAGCTTTGGCCTGGCCACGCGCGAGGTTGCGGTCAACCATGCCCCCACCGCCGAGGCCGGCACCGATCGGATCGACGTGGTTGGCGGCGAGGTGCGGCTGGATGGCCGCGCCAGCTATGACCGCGACGGCACCGTGGGCGCTTGGCGCTGGGATATGGGCGATGGCACCACGCTGGACGGCATCGCCGTCACCCACGCCTATGCCGCCCCCGGCACCTATGCTGTCACGCTGACGGTCACCGACGGCTCCGGCGTGTCCAACGATACCGCGACCGACAGCCTGACCGTGATCATCAACGCCCCGCCCGAGCCCAAGGGCACCGGCCCCACCCGCCCCATCGCGGTAGGCGAGGTGACGACGCTGAGTTCCGCCGGCTCCGTCGACCCGGACGGCGAGATCCTGAACTACCTGTGGTCCTTCGGCGACGGCGCTGTGGCAGAGGGCCCCGAGGTGCAATACGCTTGGACCACCCCCGGCATCTATGCAGCCACCCTGACCGTCACCGACAACTCCGGCACCCTGTCGTCGCAGACCAGAACCGGCTTTCAGGTCGTGGTCAGTGCAGCCCCCGTGGCCGATGCAGGCCCCGATCAGGCGGTCACCGCCAGCGTGGTGTCGTTCGACGGTGGCGCATCCGCCGACCCGGATGGACGCGTGACGCAATGGGACTGGACCTTTGGCGACGGCGGCACCGCCAGCGGCCAAACGGTCAGCCACGCTTACCGCGCGCCGGGCACTTACGAGGTCCGCCTGCGGGTGATCGACGACAGCGGCGCGCCGCTGAACACCGACGAAGACCTGATGACGGTCGTCATCAACGCAACGCCGGTCGCCGATGCTGGCCCCGACCAGATCACCGCCCCCGGTCAGCCTGTGACGCTGGACGCGTTCGGATCGGTCGATCCTGATGGCAATGTGGCCAGTTATACCTGGACCTATCCGGACGGCACCACCGCTGACGGTGCGCTGGCGGAACGCAGCTTTGACCAGCCCGGCCTCTATCGCATCGGCCTTCAGGTCGACGACGACTTCCCCGGCGGGGCGACCCCGGACTTTGACGAGGTGCTGGTGACGGTCAACGCAAGTCCGGTTGCGGTCATCGGGCCGGACCTTCTGGTGGAACCGGGTCAGCCTGTGGCGTTTTCGGGCCGCAAATCCTATGACCCCGATGGCGCAATCGGGGAATACCGATGGGATTTCGACGACTTGCCCGATCCGATCCGCGCCGACGCCACCACCCGCACGTTCGATACGCCCGGTGCTGTCGCGGTGCAACTGACCGTGGTCGATGCCTCGGGGGCGCTGAACGCGACCGACCAGACCGCGATCACCGTCCGTATCAACCACCCCCCCGTCGCCGACGCAGGGCCAGAGATTGCGACCCAATCCCTGTTCGTCGATTTCAACGCCGCTGGGTCGACGGATGGCGACGGCGATCTGCTGTCCTACACATGGGACTTCGGCGATGGCACCCCGCCGCGTCAGGGAAGCGCTCTGCGCCACGCGTTCCCCACCAGCGGCCGCTATCCGGTCACGCTGACGGTGGACGATGGCACCGGGCTGGGCAATGCGCGCGACAGCGATGCCACGGTCGTCACCATCGATGCTGCCCCCTTGGCCGTGGCCGGTGGCAACCGCGATATCTGTTCCGGCTTCCCCCTGCTGTTCGATGCTTCGGGCTCGACCGACCCCGATGGCGGGTTGCTGCGCTATCAGTGGGATTTCGGCGACGGCACCACGTCCGACATCGTAAACCCGAACAAGACCTATGAACTGCCCGGCTCTTATGCCGTCACCCTGACGGTGCAGGACGAAACCGGCACGCCGCAGGGCCGCGCGCGCGACAGGATCGCGGCACTGGTGCGTGAAGGGCCGATTTCCCATGCGGGTGACGACCTGCAAGCCTGCACGAACCAGGAGGTCCGCTTTGACGGCAGCCGGTCGACCGATGCCGATGGCGCGGTCAACGGCTTCGCCTGGACCTTCGGCGATGGCGGCACCGGCAGCGGCGACCGGCCGACCCATGTGTTCACCGAACCGGGCATCTACACCGTCAACCTGACCATCACCGGTGACAGCAACGGCCTGTGCAGCCCGCTCGACAGCGATCAGATGCTCGCCGAGGTGTTCCCCGCCCCGAGCCTGACCATCCGCGCCGATGACCGCATGGCTGTGGGGGTATCGAACCCCTTTGCCATCGAGGTAAGCCCGGGTCCCGACGCGCAATCCGCGATGATCACCTGGGATTTCGGCGATGGCACGCAGGCCACCGGTCCGGAGGCGACCCACAGCTTTGCCGATGCAGGCGTCTATCTGGTCACGGCCTATGCCACCTTCCCCAACGCGGTCGCCGCCTGCCGCGACATCACCGCCGCGCGCAAGATCACCGTCAACGCCCCACCCATGGCCGCCATCGACGGCCCCATTACCGTGGCCACAGGAGAATCCGTGCTGTTCGACGCCGCCAGATCAAGCGACCCTGACGGCGCACTGACCGGTTTCGTGTGGGACTTCGGCGATGGCACCACCGCCCAGGGCGTCAGCCCGCGTCACAGCTTTGCCAGTTCCGGCAGCTATGCCGTGACACTGACCGTCAGTGACGATGCAGGCACCCTCAACTCCGATCAAACCGCAACGCTGCAAGTCACCGTCAACCCGACCCCTTATACCGGTCTGACCAGTACCACGGCAATCTGCAGCGGCATCGAGACCGTCTGGCGCGCCGATGCCGCCCCCGGCACGTCGGCCTCCTGGACCTTTGGCGACGGCACCGACCTGACCGGGGCAGAGGTGCGCCATGCCTTTGCCGAACCGGGCCTATACCCGGTCACCCTGCGGATGGACGACGGCCGCGCCCTGCCCAACAGCGTCAGCCGCGAGGAAACCTATGCCCGCGTCAACCACCCGCCCGTGGCACTCGCCGGGCCGGACCGCACCGTTTGCCCCGGCGAGCCGGTGGTGTTCGACGCCTCGGGGTCGGGCGATCTTGACGGGCAGATCACCGGCTGGCGCTGGGACTTCGACGATGGCGTGACGCTGAATGGCGCCACCGTGACGCGCCAGTTCGACGCCGCAGGCCCGGTCGGCGTCCGCCTGACCGTGACCGACAACAGCGGCGCTGTCGCTTGTCAGGCGGGCGAAGACACCGCGCGCATCAAGGTCAACGGCACCCCCACCGTCGATGCAGGCCCCGACCGCGAGATACTGATCGGTGCGGCGCACGACGACCTGCGCTTTACCGCTGCGGGGACGACCGACCCCGACGGCGACGGCCTGACCCTGACGTGGGACTTCGGCGACATGGCGCAGGCGCAAGGCGGCACCGTCAGCCACGCCTACACC
>JBBRVJ010000154.1:0-8992 GCA_038246975.1 Rhodobacterales bacterium
ACTGGCCCACCCGCCCATGGCCCGGCCCCACGCCCTTGCCTGCCCGCGCAGTCGAGGGCACCCAGTCCGAAAACACCGCCTGTCCCTATTCCGGCAAGGCGATCACCCATGTTCTGGAACTGGACGGCCGCCGCTTCGGCTTCTGCAACGCATTTTGCCGAGACAAGACTGTGGCCGACGCCGAAGCATGGCCAAAGTTCATGGCGATTTACCAATCGTAAACCATTCCCCTGCTAGCCGTTAACCTTGGTAAACGGGAGCGGAGCATGGTCGCACGGGCCTTCACAGTCGCCTTCGAGGGCGTCGATGCGCGGATGGTCGAGGTGCAGTGCGCGCTTTCGCCCGGCCTGCCGTCGTTCAGCATCGTGGGACTGCCCGACAAGGCGGTGTCAGAGGCGCGCGAACGGGTCCGCGCCGCGATTGCGACCATGTCCATCGCGCTGCCTTCCAAGCGGATCACCGTCAACCTGTCCCCCGCCGACCTGCCGAAGGAAGGATCGCACTTCGACCTGCCCATCGCCCTTGCGCTGCTTGCGGCACTGGAAATCATCCCGAAACACGAGGTCGAACGGACGCTGGCCTTGGGCGAACTGTCGCTGGATGGCCGGTTGATGCCGGTCATCGGTGCCCTGCCCGCCGCGATGGCCGCCGCAGCCGAAGATCGCACCCTGCTGTGCCCCCGCGCCTGCGGAGCCGAGGCCGCCTGGGTCGGGGCTTGTCAGGTTCTGGCCGCGACAACGCTGGACGAGGTGGTGCGCCATTACACCGGCCAACAACCGATCACGCCAGCCGAAGCGGGCGAGGTCACAATGCCCGCCCATTTCCGCGACCTGCGCGACGTCAAAGGCCAGGAACGCGCCAAGCGCGCGCTGGAAATCGCGGCGGCCGGGCGGCATCACATGCTGATGGTCGGCAGTCCGGGATCGGGCAAATCGATGCTGGCCGCGCGCCTGCCCAGCATCCTGCCGCCGCTCTCGGCGGCAGAGGCGCTGGAAACCTCGATGATCCATTCACTGGCGGGCCTCTTGTCCGAAGGAGGCATCTCGCGCAGCCGTCCTTACCGCGAGCCGCACCATACTGCGTCGATGGCCGCGATCGTGGGAGGCGGCAAATCGGCAAAACCGGGTGAAATCAGCCTCGCCCACAACGGCGTGCTGTTCATGGACGAATTCCCCGAATTCGCCCGCCCCGTGCTGGAAACCCTGCGCCAACCGATCGAAACCGGCGACGTGGTGGTGGCCCGCGCCAACGCGCATGTCCGCTATCCGTGCCGGTTCCTGCTGGTGGCCGCCGCCAACCCCTGCAAATGCGGCTTCCTGACCGACCCCGCCCGCGCCTGCGCGAAAGTGCCTTACTGCGGCGAGGATTACCTTGGCCGCATCTCGGGCCCCCTGATGGACCGGTTCGACCTCCGCGTCGAAGTGCCTCCGGTCGCCTATACCGACCTCGACCTGCCCGCCTCGGGGGATACTTCGGCGCAGGTCGCCGCACGGGTTGGAGTGGCGCGGGCCGTGCAAGCCAAACGGTTCACCCGCCATCCGGGGCTGCGCGTGAACGCCGACCTCGAAGGGGCGCTGCTGGAAGAGGTGGCCAGCCCCGACGCCGAGGGTCGCGCGCTGCTGGCCAAGGTTGCGGAACGATTCGGACTGTCAGCGCGCGGCTATCACCGGGTTCTGCGGGTCGCCCGCACGATTGCCGATCTGGCTGGATCGCAGCCTGTCACCATGCCCCATATTGCCGAAGCCGTCAGCTATCGAATCGCAGTTGGGGCAAAAAGCTGACCGGACGGTGCCGCAACGCCAAGAATTTTCGCCGAAAAATTCAGGTACCCGCCCCTTTCAAACGTTGCGCTTCGCTTCGATGACCTGCCAGATGCGCTCGGCTGCGTTCGTGCCGTCAAACCGCTCCAACTCCTGAATCCCGGTGGGTGAAGTGACATTGATCTCGGTCAGATAGTCGCCGATCACGTCAATGCCGACAAACACCTGACCTTTTTCCCTGAGAACCGGCCCAATCGCCGCGCAAATCTCCAGATCGCGCTCCGTCAACCCGACCTGCTCGGGCCGCCCCCCCGCATGCATGTTAGACCGGGTCTCGCCGGCCTGCGGCACCCGGTTGATCGCGCCGACGGGTTCACCGTCGACCAGGATGATCCGCTTGTCGCCCTTCGAAACATCCGGAAGGAACTTCTGCACGATCAAAGGCTCGCGGTTGATGCTCATGAACAACTCATGCAGCGCCGCAAGATTGCGGTCATCCGCATCCAGCCGAAACACCCCAGCGCCGCCGTTGCCATAGAGCGGCTTGAGAATCACGTCGCCATGCCTGGCCTTGAACGCCCGGATCGTCGCCAGATCCCGCGCAATCGCCGTTGCGGGGATCAAGTCAGGAAACCGAAGCACCAGCAATTTCTCGGGCGAGTTTCGGACCCAGAACGGGTCGTTGACCACCAGAGTCCTGGGGTGGATCATCTCCAACAGATGTGTCGTGGTAATGTAGCCCATGTCGAACGGCGGGTCCTGCCGCAGCCAGACCACATCGACATCTGCCAGATCCACCTCGGCCTCTGCCCCATAAGTCACATGGTTGCCGACCTCTCGCCGCAGTTCGATCGGCCAACCGCGCGCGATGACCCGGCCTTCGACAAAGGCCAACCGGTCCGGCGTGTAGTAGAACAAACGATGCCCCCGCGCCTGCGCCTCAAGGGCGATGCGGAACGTGCTGTCGGCATGGATGTTGACCGCGCCAATCGGGTCCATCTGCAAGGCAACGTGAAGCGGCATCCGGCTCTCCTGATCTGACGCCTCTTGATGGCGCAGAGGACGGCCAGATGCAATTGATCAGGCGGCCAGCACGTTTTCGCGCAACTCGATCCGTCCGATTTCATCGACCAAGGCAATATCGAACCTTACATTCGTCGCCTGTCCGCGCGGTTCAAGCGCCAGAAACTCTGCAGCCGTCCCGTAAATCCGTTCAATCTGTCGCTGCGACAGCCGTTCGGCCGCCCGTGCATGGGTCTTGCTTTTCTTGACCTCGATGAAGATCACTTCGGCACCATCCCGTGCGATCAGGTCGATTTCGCCTGCGGATCCGCGCCAACGGCGGGCTGCAATCGGGTGGCCTTGCCGCATGTACAAACGAGCTACCTGGTCTTCAGCCGCGAGGCCCGCGTGGTAGGAAACGCTGCCGGTCATGTCTTGCCTTCCAGTGTCAGCGCCACCTGATAGACGTCGCGGCGCGGGATACCCAACCTCTGGGCAACTTCAGTCGCTGCATCTTTGACAGACATTTCCTTCAATATTCCTAACAGCGCCTCTTTGATCATATGTTCATCGACCACCCTGGGGCTGGCCCGGTCGACGACAATCACGATTTCGCCTTTGACGTCGCGGTCTGCAAAGGTTTCCGCAAGAAACTCCAGTTTGCCCCGCGTCACCTCTTCGAATCGCTTGGTCAACTCCCGACAGACCGCCGCGTCGCGCGCAGGTCCCAGAGTGGCTGCCATGTCCTTCAGGCTGCGGGCCAGCCGTTTGGGCGATTCGTAAAACAACAGCGTCGCGGGCACGTCGCGCAAGTCCGCAAGACTGCGGCAGCGGGCGCTTGTCGTGTTGGGCAGGAAACCCGCGAACAGGAACCGGTCGGTCGGCAATCCCGCAACGCTCAGTGCCGCCAGGACCGCAGACGGGCCCGGAGCTGCGATCAGCGGCAGGTTTTCAGCGATCACCGCACGCGCGAGCTGATACCCCGGATCGGCCACCAGCGGGGTTCCCGCTTCGGACGCATAGACCACCGATTTGCCGTCTTTCAGCGCCGCCATCAGGCGGGGTCGTGCCGCCTCGCCGTTATGGTCGTGATAAGCCAACAGGGGGCGCCGGCCCAGCGGAATGCCGTGAATCTCCATCAGATGCCGCAAGGTCCGGGTATCTTCGGCCGCAAGCACATCCGCCGCCGCCAGAATGTCAAGCGCGCGCAGCGTGATATCCCGCGCGGCACCAATCGGGGTTGCGATGAAATACAGTCCCGCTGCCAGTCTTGGGCGGTCTTCTGCGGTTCGCTCCTTTGTTGGCGGGATTGTCACCGGACTGTTGCCTCACAAGTTTACTTCCCGCCGCGAACCACTTAACCTCGCGAACATCGCCTGCGCCTCTGAGAGTGAGGAAGTCCACATGTTGTCCTTTTTGGCCACTGCCCGCAAGTCGCTGGGTCTGTTTGTTTTCGGGCTTGCCGCCCTTGCGCTGTCGGCCTGCACCACCGGGCCCATCCTGCCGGGACCCTCTGCAGGCGGGGGTGGATCGGTCGTTGTGGCGCTGCTGGTGCCGGGCGGATCCGGGCAGGCGAGCGATGAATTGCTGGCGCGGTCGCTGGAAAACGCGGCACGGATGGCGATCGCAGATCTGGGCGGCACAAAGATCGACCTGCGGGTTTACAACACCGCCAGTCAGCCCGCTCAGGCGCAGGCCATGGCGCTGGAGGCCGTGAACAACGGCGCGCAGGTCATCCTTGGCCCGGTCTTTGCCCAAGAAGCCAACGCAGCAGGTGTGGCAGTCGCCGGGCGTGGCGTCAGCGTTCTGAGCTTTTCCAACAACTCCGACATTGCCGGGGGCAACGTGTTCGTCCTTGGACCGACTTTTCAGAACACCGCCGAACGTCTGGCGAGGTACGCCGTGCGCAACGGCAAGTCGCGCATCATGATCGTGCATGACAGCAACACGGCTGGCGAGTTGGGTCGGGCTGCCATTCAGCGGGGCGTGTCCGCCGCAGGCGGATCGGTGGTGGCCGTCGGCAGCTATGAATTCTCGCAGAACGGTGTTGTGGCTGCGGCCCCCGGCATCGTGGCGAGTGCGCGGTCCACTGCCGTCGAGGCCGTGTTTCTGACGGCCGACACTGCCGGGGCGCTGCCCTTGGTCAGCCAGCTTTTGCGCGACAACGGGTTGAACCCGCAGTCCATGCAGTTGATCGGCCTGACCCGTTGGGACATTCCGGCGGCGACACTTGCTTTGCCGGGGGTTCAGGGCGGATGGTTCGCCCTGCCCGATCCCAACCTTTATGCCCAATATCAGGCCCGCTATCAGGCGGCTTATGGCGAGCCGCCGCACCCGATTTCCGGTCTGGCCTATGACGGCATCGCCGCCATCGGCGCCTTGGCCAAGCGGGGGCAAGGCGGGACGATCAGCACATCGGCCCTGACCCAGGGGGCAGGCTTTGTCGGCGTCAACGGCATCTTCCGGCTGCGCAGCGATGGCACGAACCAGCGCGGGCTTGCCGTGGCGCAGGTGCGCAACAACCAGGTCGTCGTCGTCGATCCCGCCCCGCGCAGCTTTGGCGGTGCCGGGTTCTGATCCGGCGCGCGTTCTGACGCGCGCCGCGGGGGTCGGCAGCCCACCCGACATGGCGGGCGCGCTGATCCTGCCCGCAGCCGACATCATCGACCTTGCGCCGCTTCTGGTCATTCTGGCGACCGAGATCGGCGAGACGACCGACCGTCGCGCCATCCGCACGATTGCCGCCCGCGTGTTGGGCGAGGCAAAGCTGCGCGGCTATGCGGCGCTTGCCGCTGCGTTCCTTGCCAACCCGCTGGCCGCCCGCCAGATGGTGCGCGCGCAGGCGTATCTGACCGACGGTCTGGTGCGCGCAGCCTTTGCCGTGGCGCAAACCTGGCTGCACCCCTTGCCGAACCCGACCGAAGCCGAGCGCATCGCGGTCGTTGCCGTGGGTGGCTATGGCCGTGCCGAAATGGCACCGCATTCCGACGTGGACCTGCTGTTCCTCGCCCCGTGGAAAGTCACGCCCTGGGCCGAAAGCCTGATCGAGTCGATGCTCTATCTGCTGTGGGACCTGAAACTGAAGGTCGGCCACGCCAGCCGCACGGTCAAGGACTGCATCCGTCTTGGTCGCGATGACTTTACTATTCGCACCGCCCTCCTGGAATACCGCTTCATCGCCGGACACCGACCCTTGGCCGTCGAGTTGGGCGAACGGCTTTGGTCCGACCTGCTGCGCAACTCGGGGCCGGAATTCATCGAGGCCAAGCTGGCCGAACGGGCCGAACGGCACAAACGGCAGGGCGGTCAACGCTATGTGCTGGAACCCAATGTCAAAGAGGGCAAGGGCGGTCTGCGCGACCTGCACACCCTGTACTGGATCGGGAAATACCTGCACCGGGTGTCCAGCCCCGAAGGTCTGGTCCAGGCCGGTCTGTTCACCTGCGAGGAATATGCAACCTTCACCCGTGCCGAGGATTTTCTCTGGGCGGTCCGCTGTCATCTGCACCTGATCGCCAACCGCCCGACCGATCAGTTGACCTTTGACCAGCAGGTCGAAGTCGCGGCCCGCATGGGATACCGCGATGCGGGCGGCAGGCGGGCGGTCGAGATTTTCATGCAGGACTATTTCCGTCAGGCCACCCGCGTCGGCGAATTGACCCGCATCTTTCTGACCGAGCTTGAAGCCCGGCATGTGAAACCCGAAGCCAGCCTTCTGGGCATGTTCCGCAGGGTCAAAAAGGTGCGGCAGGGGCTGAAACTGGTGCAGGGGCGCATCGACGTGGCGGACCCCCCGGCCTTTCTGACCGACAAGATGAACCTGCTGCGCATCTTCGAGGAAGGTCTGCGCACCGGCTATCTGCTTCACCCCAACGTCATGCGGCTGATCTCGGCCAACCTTGGTCTGATCGACGACGACATGCGCGCAGACCCTGCGGCCGTCCACATCTTCCTTGATCTGCTGCTGAAACACGGCAACCCGGAACGCAGTCTGCGGCGGATGAACGAATTGGGCGTTCTGGCCGCCTTCATCCCCGAATTCGAACCGATCGTCGCGATGATGCAGTTCAACGTCTACCACCACTACACGGTGGACGAACATACCATCCAGTGCATCAGCACGCTGGCCCAGATCGAGCGCGGCGAGTTGATCGAGGAGTTGCCGCTGTGCAGCCGCATCCTGACTGCAGGGGTCAACCGCCGTGTGCTGTATCTGGCGCTGTTCTTGCATGACATCGGCAAGGGGCGGCCCGAGGAACACTCGATTCTGGGGGCACAGATCGCGCGGCGGGTCGGGCCACGGCTGGGGCTGACTGCCGACGAGGCCGAAACCGTCGAATGGCTGGTACGCTATCACCTGTTGATGTCCGACATGGCGCAGAAACGCGATATCGGCGACCCCCGCACCGTGCGCGACTTTGCCAAGGCGGTCAAAACGCGCAAGCGGCTGGATTTGCTGTGTGTGCTGACGGTCTGCGACATTCGCGGGGTAGGGCCTGCGACATGGAACAACTGGAAGGCCATGCTGCTGCGCCAGTTGTACCGCGATACCGCCGATGCGCTGGAAGGCGGCCTAGAAACCGTCAACCGCACCAACCGCGAGGACGAGGCGAAACGTGCCCTGCGCGACCGGCTGGCGTCCTGGCCGGTGGCCGACCTGCGGGCGGAAACCGCGCGGCATTACGCGCCCTATTGGCAGGGGCTGTCGACCGACACGCAGGAAATCTTTGCCCGCCTGCTGCAAAACCTGCCCGATAACGAGATCCGCATCGACCTGCACCCCGATCCCGCCCGCGACGCCACCCGCGCGTGTTTTGCGTTGGTCGATCATCCGGGCATCTTTTCGCGGCTGGCGGGGGCCTTGGCCCTGGTGGGGGCCAACGTGGTCGATGCCCGCACCTATACGTCGAAAGACGGCTATGCGACGGCGGTGTTCTGGATTCAGGATATCGAGGCCCACCCCTACGAGGTCGCCCGCCTGCCCCGCCTGCGCGGCATGATCGAAAAGACCCTGAAAGGCGAGGTGGTCGCCCGTGAGGCCCTGAAAGACCGCGACAAGATCAAGAAACGCGAACGCGAGTTCCGCTTTCCCACCCATATCACCTTCGACAATGACGGGTCCGACATCTACACCCTGATCGAGGTCGACACCCGTGACCGGCCCGGACTGCTGTATGATCTGACGCGCACGCTGGCCGGGGCGAACGTCTATATCGCGTCGGCGGTGATTGCGACCTATGGCGCTCAGGTGGTGGATACGTTCTATGTCAAAGACATGTTCGGCCTGAAACTCCACCCCAGATCGCGCCAGGAAAGCCTTGAGCGCAAGCTGCGGCAGGCGATTGCCGATGGCGCGGAACGGGCGACCAAGTGAAACCGGTCAAGGGACCCACCAGCCTGATCCGCAATGTGGTGACTGTCGGTGGCTGGACGCTGCTGTCGCGCGGGGCGGGCTTTGCGCGCGACGTGATGATGGCGGCCTATCTGGGCACGGGGCCGGTGGCCGAGGCGTTCCTGATCGCCTTTTCGCTGCCCAACACCTTCCGCCGATTCTTTGCCGAGGGCGCGTTCAACATGGCCTTCGTGCCGATATTCGCCAAGAAACTCGAAGGCGGCGAAGATGCGGGCGGCTTTGCCCGCGATGCGTTCAACGGGCTGGCGGGGATTCTGGTGCTGTTCTCGGTTCTGGGGACGCTGGCGATGCCGTGGCTGGTCTGGGCCATGGCGTCGGGCTTTGTCGGAGACGCGCGGTTCGACCTTGCCGTCGATTACGGGCGTATCGCGTTTTCCTACATTTTATTCATTTCGCTGGTGGCTCTGCTGTCGGGCGTCTTGAACGCGCATGGCCGCTTTACCGAGGCGTCGTTCGTGCCGGTCCTGATGAACCTGATGTTCATCGCCGCCATGCTGATGGCCGATGCGGGCGGCTGGGACATGGGGCTGACGCTGGCGTGGACAGTGCCTGTGACCGGCGTGGTGCAGTTTGCCTTTACCTTCTGGTCGGCGCGCAGGCTGGGCTATCGGTTTCCCCTGCGCTGGCCCCGGATGACCCCCGAACTGCGCCACCTGGCCCTGATCGCGGCACCCGCTGTCCTGGCTGGAGGCGTCGTGCAGATCAACCTGCTGGTCGGTCGTCAGGTCGCCAGCTTTACCGAAGGCGCCATCGCGTGGCTGTCCTATGCCGACCGGCTTTATCAACTGCCGCTGGGCGTCGTCGGCATTGCCATCGG
>JBBRVJ010000155.1:0-8956 GCA_038246975.1 Rhodobacterales bacterium
CAACTGCCGCATCGCCTGCCCGAACGCCACGGCATCGGTCGGATGAAACGCAATCCCCGTCGCCACCCCCGCCACCATCGCGGCGGGGCTGGCGTGAATGACCGTATCGGCCAACCCCCCCACCGCCGCCACCACCGGCACCGTGCCATAGGTCAAGCCATACATCTGCGTCAGCCCGCACGGCTCGAAACGGCTCGGCACCAGCACGGCATCGGCCCCGGCGAACATCTGATGGCTCAACGCCTCGTCATAGCCGATCTGCACCCCGACCCGACCCGGAAACCGCTCGGCCAACCCGCGCATCGCCGCCACCAGCCCCGGATCGCCCGTCCCAAGCAGGGCCAGCCCGCCACCCGCCTCGACGAACGCAGGCATCATTCCGGGCAACAAGTCGATGCCCTTCTGATCGGTCAACCGGCTGACCACGATGGCCAGCGGCCCCGGCACCTCCAGCCCGAACGCCGCACACAGCGCCGCCCGGTTCGCGGCCTTGCCCTCCATCGCGCCCACCCCATAGGGCACAGGCTCCGCCCCCGGCGTCCAAACCCCGGTATCGACCCCGTTCAGGATGCCGCTGACCACCCCCGCCCGCGCCGCAATCACCCCCTGCATCCCCATGCCGAATTCGGGCCGCATCAATTCGGCGGCATAGCTCGGCGACACCGTGGTGATCCGGTCCGCCGTCACCAACCCGGCCTTGAGGCTCGACAGATTGCCGTAATACTCCAAGGCTCCGGGATGGAACTCCTGCGCAGGCAGGCGCAGTTCACTCATCATCCACGCCGGGGCCCAGCCCTGAAACGCGATGTTGTGCACCGTAAACACCGACCCGCAGCCGCCCGAGCCATAGTAATTCAGATAAGCCGGCGCGAAACCGGCCTGCCAGTCATGCGCATGCAGCACATCCGGCTTCCACCCGTCGAACCCGTCGCGCGCCAATCGCGCCGCTACCCATGACAACGCCGCAAACCGCTGCGCATTGTCGGGCCAGTCGCCGGCACCCCCGGCATAAGGCCCGCCCTCGCGGTCATAAAGATGCGGCGCATCCAGCAGCAGGACCGAGATTCCCGCAACCTCTCCCGCCAGAACCCGGCCCACGCCGCCCCACAGCCCGTCTTCGACCAAGACCTCGGCCCAATCCGCCGCCAGCCCGCGCAAACTGCGATAGCAGGGCAGCAGGACCTTCATCTCCCACCCTGCCGCCGCCAAAGCCCCCGGCAACGCCCCCACCACATCCGCCAGCCCGCCGGTTTTCACCAACGGCACACATTCCGAGGCCACCGACAGTACCCGCCCCCGAATCTGCATACCGCGTCCCCTACCAATTGGTCCGAATATCCCACGGGGGTTAGACATTGGTTTCGCCATTGGTTCAAGAAACCAATGTCTTTGGAGGATGTGAAACCCCCCGGCGTTTCCGCAATCCCACGCTCAATTCAGCGCCTTCTCCCGCCCATTGAGCATTTCTTGCGTGATCAGCACCACCCCCGCCTCGGTCCTGCGGAACCATCTGGCGTCCATCTCCGGGTCCTGCCCCACCACCAAGCCTTCGGGAATGATCACCCCCCGGTCGATCACGCAATTCTTCAACTGCGCCTTGCGGTTGACCACCACCTGCGGCAGCGCCACAACATATTCGAGGCTGGCGAAGGAATGCGTCCGGCACCCGGTGAACAACAACGAATTGCTGACCTCCGACCCCGACACGATGCAATCGCCCGACACCAGCGACGATACCGCAGACCCGCGCCGCCCGTCCTCGTTGTGGATGAACTTCGCGGGGGGCACGATCTCGGCATAAGTCCAGATCGGCCAGCTTTGGTCGTACAGGTCCAGTTTGGGCACAAAGTCGGTCAGGTCGATGTTGGCCTGCCAGAACGCATCAATCGTGCCGACATCGCGCCAATAGGGTTCGGTCTCCAAACCGCTGGTCACACAGCTTTCGGAAAACTGATGCGCCATGGCGCGGCCGTTCTTCACGATATCCGGGATCAGGTCATTGCCGAAATCATGGCTGGAATTATGGTCCTCGGAGTCGCGGATCAACAGATCGCGCAGGAAAGCCCAGTTGAAGACATAAATCCCCATCGAGGCCAGCGCACTCGCCGGATCGCCCGGCATCGCAGGCGGGTCGGCGGGCTTTTCCAGAAACGCGGTGATCCGCATGTCGGCATCGACATGCATCACGCCAAAAGCCACGGCCTCCATCCGCGGCACTGTCAGACAGCCGATCGTCACATCGGCACCCGTCGCCACATGCTGTTGCAGCATGATTTCGTAATCCATCTTGTAGACATGGTCCCCGGCCAGGATCACGACATATTCAACCCCGTAACTGTCAACGATATCAATGTTCTGCGTCACTGCATCCGCCGTGCCCAGATACCATTTGTTTTCCGACACGCGCTGGCTTGCAGGCAGAATGTCCAGATATTCATTCCGTTCCGCCCGAAAGAACCCCCAGCCGCGCTGCATGTGGCGGATCAGGGAATGCGCCTTGTATTGCGTCGCAATCGCCATCTTGCGGATGCCGGAGTTCAGCGCGTTCGACAAGGCAAAGTCGATGATCCGGGTTTTCCCCCCGAAATACACCGCAGGCTTGGCCCGCGTGTCGGTCAACTCCTTCAACCGGCTGCCGCGCCCGCCGGCCAGTACAAAAGCCATGGCGTGCGACGACAGCCGGGTGTTCGGTTTCGCTTTCATGTCGTTCTCCCACACGCAGGGGGCGCCCCCCGACTGAAATCCCTCAGGCCTGTTGCAGATACACCGCCGACAAGGGCGGCAACGTGACCATCGCCGAATGGCTCTGCGCGTTCCACGGTGTCTTTTCGACCATCACGCCGCCCAGATTGCCCCGGTTGCCGCCACCATAAACCGCCGCATCGGTGTTCAGGATTTCCGCCCATTTCCCGCCCCCCGGCAACCCGATCCGCATCCGCCGCTCGACCGGAGTCATGTTGACCGCAATCACCACCGGCGCATCGCCGCCGGCACCAAACCGCGCCCAGACATAGGTCGACCCTTCGGCATCGTTGCTGTCAAGCCAGGCAAACCCCTCGGGCCGGGTGTCATTCACATGCAGCGCAGGCGTGTCACGATACACCCGGTTCAGATCGCGCACCAAGGCCTGAACCCCGGCATGGGCCGGAATTTCCAACTGATGCCAGTCCAGCGACCGCCCGTGCTGCCACTCCGCCCCTTGGGCAAACTCGCAGCCCATGAACAACAGCTTCTTGCCCGGATGTCCCCACATGAACCCGTAAAAAGCCCGCAGATTGGCGAATTTCTCCCATTCAGTGCCGGGCATCTTGGCCAGCATCGACCCCTTGCCATGCACCACCTCGTCATGGCTGATCGGCAGGATGTAATTCTCCGACCACGCGTAATGCAGCCCGAACGTCATCTGGTGATGGTGATATTTGCGGTACAGCGGGTCTTTGTGCATATAACTCAGGGTGTCGTTCATCCACCCCATGTTCCACTTGAAGCCAAAGCCCAGACCCCCATGGTTCACCGGGCGCGACACGCCGGGAAACGCCGTGCTTTCCTCGGCGGCCGTCATGATGCCCGGCACTTCGCCATAGGTCACGGTGTTGACCCGCTGCAACAGCGCAATCGCCTCGTAATTTTCGCGCCCGCCGTCCTTGTTGGGCAGCCACTGGCCCGCCTCGCGGCTGTAATCGCGGTACAACATCGACGCCACCGCATCGACGCGCAGGCCGTCCAGATGGTATTCCTCCAGCCAATACAGCGCGTTGGACACCAGGTAATTCTGCACCTCGACCCGGCCATAATTGTAGATCAGCGTGTTCCAGTCTTGATGAAACCCCTCGCGGGGGTCTTGGTGTTCGTACAGTGCCGTGCCGTCGAACCGCCCCAAGCCATGCGCATCGGTCGGGAAATGCCCCGGAACCCAGTCGAGCAGTACCCCCAACCCCTTGGCATGAGCCGCTTCGACAAAGGCGCGAAACTCAGGCGGCGTGCCGTGGCGGATCGTGGGGGCGAACAGGCCGACCGGCTGATAACCCCAACTGCCATCAAAAGGATATTCGCTGACCGGCATCAACTCGATATGGGTGAACCCCATGTCGGCCACATAATCGACCAACTGTGTCGCCAACTCGTGATAGGACAGCATCCGGTTGCCCGGCGCGCGGCGCCATGACCCCAGATGGACCTCGTAGATCGAGATGGGCGCGTCAATCGTCTGCGCCGCCCCCCGCCGTGCCATCCAGACGCCGTCCTGCCACGCAGGCCCCGCGATACTGCGCACCACGCTCGCATTCGCCGGGGGATGTTCCGACCCGAACCCCACCGGATCGGCCTTCAGCGGCAACAGGTTTCCCCCCGGCCCCCGGATTTCATACTTATAGGTGGTTCCCTCGCCCAACCCCGGAATGAAGGTCTCCCACACTCCGGTGGCCCCCCGCTTGCGCATCGGATGCCGCCGCCCGTCCCAGACGTTGAAATCGCCGACCACCGACACCCGTTCCGCATTCGGGGCCCAGACGGCAAAATGGGTGCCCGCCACGCCCTCATGGGCGATCAGATGCGCGCCCAGCACCTGCCAAAGCCGCTGATGCGTGCCCTCGCCCAGCAGATATTCGTCCATCTCGCCCAACACGGGGCCAAAGCGGTAAGGGTCGTCGAACTCCCACTCCACTCCATTAGCCAAGCCGCGCAGACGATACGCTTGCGGCCCGTCCAATTCGGCTACGAACAACCCCGGCAACAGAACCTGCCCGCGCGCCTCGACCGGCCCGGCCGCCGTCAGCACCCACAGCTTTTCCGCCCCCGGCACAAAGGCCGTCACGACCCAGACCTTGCCCCGCCGATGCAGCCCCAGCACCGAAAACGGATCGCCATGCCGTCCATCCGAGATCGCCCAGGCAGTCGCCTCGTCAATCAACCGTTCTTTCAAGGTCTTCCCCTCCCAAGGAACAACCGCTGAAAGACGCCCGCCGCATCGACCCTACAGGGCGGATGTCACCGACCAGATGTCCTTCATGTAACTCTTGATCGTGCGGTCAGAGGAAAAGAACCCGGACCGCGCGGTGTTCATCGCCGCCATAGTTACCCAACGGTCGCGGTCTGCATAGGCCGCATCGACCTGCGCCTGCGCATTGTCGTAGGCGTCAAAGTCGCTTGCGACGAGGAAATAGTCGTGGTGCCACACCCGATGCACCAGCGCATGATAGCGGTCGGGCTGCGACGGGCTGAACCGTCCTTCAGCGATCATCTGCAACACGTCCTGCAAAGCCTGCGAGGCTTCAATCGCCTTGCGGCTGTGGTCCGGGTCGGCCCGCCGCGCCATCGCCTGTTCGGTGGTCATCCCGAACAGAAAGAAATTCTCAGGTCCCACCTCGAGCAGAATCTCGACATTGGCCCCGTCCAGCGTGCCGATCGTCGGCGCGCCGTTCATCATGAACTTCATGTTGCCGGTGCCCGACGCCTCTTTTCCGGCGGTCGATATCTGTTCCGAAAGGTCCGCCGCCGGAATCAGATGTTCGGCCATGCTGACGTTGTAATTGGGCGGATAGACCACTTTCAGCAGATCGCCCGTCACCGGGTCCGCATTGATCACCGCCGCCACATCGTTGATCAGATGGATGATTTCCTTGGCCACCGCATAGCCCGGCGCGGATTTTCCGCCGAAAATCTTGACGCGCGGCACCCAGTTGGCGGTCGGGTCCTGCCTGATCCGGTCCCAATGAGCTATGGTCTGCAGGATGTTCAGCAACTGGCGCTTGTATTCGTGGATCCGCTTGATCTGCACGTCGAACAGCGCATCCGGGCTGACCCTGACCCCGCAATGCGCGTCGATCCACCCCGACAGCGCCACCTTGTTGGCCCGCTTGGCCGCATCGAACGCCGTGTGAAACGACGCGTCCCCGGCATGGGCGCGCAGCCCGTCCAGTTTGTCGAGGTCGGCCTCCCACCCCTCGCCGATCGTGTCGGTGATCAACCCCGCCAGCGCCGGGTTGCACATCTTGAGCCAGCGGCGCGGTGTGACGCCATTGGTCTGGTTCACGATCCGGTCAGGGTGCAGTTTGTGCAGTTCGGGGAACAGGGTCTGCTTGATCAGGTCGGAATGCAGCCCCGACACCCCGTTGACCTTGTGCGCCATGACGAAGGCCAATTCGCCCATCCGCACCTCGTGGTGCTTGACGATCCCCACATAATGCGGCCGGTTCGGATAGGTGCGGCGGTGCCAGGCGTCGATGCGTTCCACGATCTGCATGTGACGCGGCAACACCGATCCGAAAGTGAACGTCGCCCAGCGTTCCAGCGCCTCGGGCAACAGCGTGTGGTTGGTGTAACCCAGACATTCCCGCGCCGTATTCAGCGCCGGTTCGAACTCCATCCCGTGGTCGTCCACCAACAGCCGGATCAGTTCCGGCCCCGCAATCGCCGGATGGGTGTCGTTCATCTGGATGGCGACATGTTTCGGCAGCCTGGTCAGATCGGAATGCGCCGCCTTGAACCGCCGCAGAATGTCCTGCAGCGCGGCAGAGGTCAGGAAGAACTCCTGCTTCAACCGCAATTCCTTGCCCTGATAGGTCGTGTCATCCGGGTACAATACGCGCGAAAGCGTCCGCGCCAAAGCCTCGGGCTCGGCCGCCGCCGCATAATCGCCCCGGTTGAACCGCGCGAGGTCGAACTGCGTCGTCGACTTCGCCCCCCACAGCCGCAGCGTGTTGGCCCATTTGCCCTGCCAGCCGATCACCGGCGTATCGTGGGCCGAGGCGATCACCGTCTCGTCGGGAACCCACACCTCGCGCCCGTCGATGGTTTCGATCCGCCCCTTGAACCCGACGGTATAGGACGACTCGGGGCGTTCGAACTCCCACGGGTGACGCTGGCTCAGCCAATCCTCGGGCGCCTCTACCTGCTGGCCTCCCTCGAACCGCTGCTTGAACAGCCCGTGTTCATAGCGGATGCCATAGCCATAGGCCGGACAACCCAGCGTCGCCATGCTTTCCATGAAACAGGCCGCAAGCCGCCCCAACCCGCCATTCCCCAGCGCCGCGTCAGGCTCATCTTCGACGATCTCGCGGAAGTCCTGCCCGAACCCCGCCATCACCTCGCGCGCCATGTCGCGCAGGCCCAGATTGACCGTGGCATCTTCCAGGATCCGCCCGATCAGGAATTCCATCGACAGGTAATACACCCGTTTGTGATCCTCGGCCCAGGTCGCGCGGGTCGAGGCGAACCACGGCTCGACGATCCGGTCGCGAATCGCAAAGGACAGCGCCATCCGCCAGTCATAGATGCTGGCATTCGGCACATCCTTGCCCAGCGTAAAGGTCAAATGGCGCAGGACATCGTTCTGCAACAACGAAGGGGTCAGGCTGAGATCGTTCAAGGTCATGTCCGTGCAAGGTCGTTCCGGTTCGGGTCAGCCTAGCCCGACCGAAGCCCCCGTCAAGCAAAAGCCCCGATCCAGCCGGACCGCAAACCGGGCCGCCATCTTTCAAACCGCTGTCACCCCAACTCCTGAAATGTCCGGAATCACCTGTAGAAAACACAATTCTTTCATGACTCTGGGGGATTCAATTCGATCTGGTCAGCCCGCCATCCCTGCCAACCCGCTGCCCCACATCGCGCCATCCCGACCACAAACTGCAAGATTAATAGGCGTTCGCCTTGCAATCCGCCAAGCCCAACTCGCGAATCAACCCCGCCCCAACGGTTGATTCTTCCTGCGCTTCCCGACACTTGCGCGCCCGCCCAGGCCGCCGATCACGCAACGCTGATCGCCCGACCGTTGCACAACCCCCACAGCTTGGCTAAAGCGTCGCGAAATCGCCCCCGTCTGGCCTTGTCTCGGCCAACCGCGGTTGCGACACTCAGCAACCAGCCAGCCATCAAAGACCCACAGCAAAACAACAAAAGACCGGAGCAGTCAGATGTCACCAACCCCCACCCCCCGCGCACAGCAGGGCAGCGAAAACCCGTCCGCCCCGCAACAGGGCCAGGCCGACAAACCGACCCCGCCGCAGCCGACCCCGGCACAACAGCAGGGCAGCCAGCCGATCTTCCGCGATTGGGCGGCAATCTGACACTCTCAAGGTTTACAGACCCGCGCGCGCACCGCTAATCTGGCGGAAACCCCAGAAGGGCGCACGCATGTCAGACCCGGTAAGCTCGATCCCCAACCTCGGCCCCGCGTCCGAAGCAGCCTTCGCCCGCGCAGGCATCCATACCGCCCGACAGCTCCGCGATCTGGGTGCGGACGAGGCTTACCGCCGCCTGCTGCAACACGGCACCCAACCCCATTTCATCGGCTATTACGTTCTGGTCATGGGCCTGCAAGGCCGCCCATGGAACGATTGTCACGGCGACGAGAAGGCTGCCCTGCGCGCCCGGTTCGATGCGATCAAGGCAAGCTCGGCTTTGGCAAAACCAAAGAGCCGTTCCGATCTGGAAACGGCCCTCGATCTGTTCGGTGTGGTGGAACGTCGGGCTTAGCCGACCAGTTCCAGCCCCGAGAAGTAAAAGCAGATTTCGCGCTCGGCCGACGCCTCGCTGTCCGACCCGTGGACCGAGTTCTCGCCCATCGACAGCGCAAACTCCTTGCGGATCGTGCCATCCGCCGCATTGGCCGGATTGGTCGCCCCCATCACTTCGCGGTTCTTCAGGATGGCGCCCTCGCCCTCCAGCACTTGCACGACCACCGGTTCCGATGCCATGAATTCGCACAACTCGCCATAGAACCCGCGCGCCGAATGTTCGGCATAGAAGGCACCCGCCTGCGCCACACTCAGATGGATGCGCTTTTGTGCCACGATGCGCAGCCCGGCTTCCTCGAACTTGGCATTGATCTTGCCGGTCAGATTGCGGCGGGTCGCGTCGGGCTTGATGATCGACAGGGTACGTTCGACGGCCATGATGGTCCTCACAAATGGGCAGCACAGGCGCCTGCCCATACCGGAATTTCGACCGCCTGCTAGCA
>JBBRVJ010000156.1:0-8879 GCA_038246975.1 Rhodobacterales bacterium
GGCAGCAATTCTCGGTGACCCGTGAACGCATCCGGCAGATCGAGGCGAAAGCGTTGCGGAAGTTGAAGCATCCGAGCCGGTCAAGAAAGTTGCGGAGTTTCTTGGATCAATGATGGGCGAACATGACGATGAAGCAAAGGCAGAACTGATCGATCGTATCGGCGACCAGTGAGTTCTTTAAGCATTCGAAGTGCTTGTCGCTGGGATGGCTAAATTGTAGAAGTTTAGTGCTGTCAAATATAGCTTGAAATAAGAAATCACTTCATTTCAAGACGAGAAATGTGAGTTACTTTGCTTTCATTGTAAATCGAAATTGGTTGCTTTGGTATTTTCGATTGCCTGATATTCGGGCTGGGAATTTGATTTTGATGAGTTGAAAGCGATTTTCCCTTCGTTGGAGCTGTCTGTTTGATCGGATTTGAGCAAGTCCGAGGGTATGCTGCGATTGGCTTCTAGAAGCGACTCCGAAGCTGTGTTGCAGTTCGTCAATACCAAGATGGTTTTAGTCGAACAGCTTCAAGCTGACGTCGCGCAAAAGCTTACGCGCTCGCGAACCTTTGACTCCCCGTGACTGGCATTTTGGCGCACACTCCTCAGAGCCGCCCAACACAAAGGAAGTCCTAAATGCGCACAGCAGCCATCATGGTCGCCATGACCCTCGCCCTTCCGGCCCATGCGTTTCAGGCGCGTAACGGGATGACGGTGACACCCAGTGGCGGGCAGGAGTTCGTTGTCAGATACGATAGCCAAGCCGCGGATGCCGACTACTGGTGTGCGGCGGGGGATTTTGCGCAGCGGTCGCTGGGGTTGGCCAGCAAGACGCGGGTTTACCGGGTGTCCCCCACGCCGCGAAAGGCGGGGCAGGGGATAAGCTTTACGTTGGACGCGGCCGAGGCCAGCGGGCAAACCGGCATCACCACCTTTGGCGGGCTGGACGATGGTGCATTCTCGGCAGGCGGGGCGGCGGCATCGTTCTGCGAGAATTTCCGCTTTCCACGGCTGTTTTAAGGCTTAACTCCCGCAACCCATGCGGTCGCAAACGTCGCGAGATCGCGAAGCTGTGCATCACTGATTGACCACTTGGCTTTGTTTATTTGCCTGGCACCACTTTCGGCGGAAATCGTGAAATCGATGGATTCGCCCTGACTGGCTGCTAGGATCTTGGAGTCCCAAGGCGGGTTGTGAAACGCCGGGGCCACTCTGAGCAGGTGAAGTCCGGGCTTTGCCCGGAACACGGCGATATGCAGTGCCGACCCCGCACACCCTGCAATCAGGTCCGCATGTCTAATGTTGTAGATCTGCTCTTCCAATGAAAGGAGTTGCGGATGGACGATCTCGAATCCCAGATCCAAAAAAATCTTTTCAATCTCCAGTTCCCGATTGTCCTCCAAACCACGACTGGCTTCATCCAGCCTTGAACGGCTCAGATATATCCGTGATCTGGGGGTGGTTGGGGCTATGTAGTTTGCGATCAGTTTTGCGCCCATGCTCTGCAGCAGATCATAAAATGGCGGCGCGTCATGGTTGGTCCCCAGCGGAGTGATCCTGCGCGGGACATAAAGGCTTGAAATCTCGGTTGGATGGTTGATGATCTCGATATCAGCCGGGCGCAGGTTCAGTCCATCCAATAGCATATGAACAAATTTGGGCCATATCTTGTAATTCATCCCGATGCCATGGCTGCCGAAGGAAACTGGCTTGAGTTTCTGCAACGGCTCAAACATCGGTTCAAGCAAGGGCCAAAGACGCGCGGGCATATCCAGCAAAGAATGTCCGAAGGATCGGCCGATCAATTCAATAAACAGACAATCCTCATTGATACGATGTTCGATTGCGGGCAATTTTGCAGTCCAGAATTTTCCGTCGATGTAAGAGAGACAGTCGGGAATGATGGCGTTTCGCGTAAGCGACTCGGAAAATAGGTCCTTGCCGGAAGTCAGCAAAAGATTCCCCCTCTTGTATCGCAGGGGCCGTGGCGGGATGACCTGTTTCTTTCTGACTCTGTCCGGCAGTGGGGCCGCCGATTTCTCGGGGATCAAAATAGCGTGGTTCAGGTGGATGACGAATGGTTTGTCTACTGTTCCATCAAGGTTGCCCAATGCCATTCTAGGTTTTTTGTCGAACACGAATAGGGAATCTAAAACTTGGCCACCTTGATCCAGTGTTGTCGATGTGATGAAATCTGACAAAGGCTTTGTTTTAAGTCGCATAATAGACGTTGTCCGTACTGCTTTAACTAAGTGATAAATGTAGCATTTTCGTGCTTCTGTGTCCACAGGCAACTTCCGGACGATTGTTCGCGACAGTTTGCGTAAACGTGGTGGGTTGCAAATGTCCCTTCAGGTTACCGCTATGCGCATAAAATCCCACGATCTTGACCGGCGGCAGTCAATCCAACGCGCGGAGGGATGCGCGAGACCGCAAACCTATCTGTCATGCGAGGTTCGTCTTGACGAATGCCACCGTCCGCTCCTACTAAAGGTCTGCCGCCGCTTTGTCAAAGCTGGCGTGCTTTCGTTGTGGAAGCCGTAGTTAAAGTGGAGGTAGACAAACCCCCCATACGACGTGCTCGCCGCGTCGAGGGCTGCCTGATAAGCGACGTCGGCGGCATTCGACACGCTCCTGCTATAGCGGAACCCGGTGGTGTCGACGCGGCCTACATCGTCTCGCGCCATCAGCCATTCGTGGGCGGCAAAAAATCGTTCAGCATGGCTGGATCGACCGGGTGTTGCGATTGGCCGCCCTTTTCATCATTGGACGGATAGCCGACGACCGAGGTCAGATCGGCAGGCACCAGTATTACGAACCCCGCCTTGGCGACGCGGCGCGCCACATTGTCTATGGAGGGGTTCAGCCCGCGGTTCTCGTGAACCACCACCACGCCCGGCGCAGGACCGGTCATCGCGGCGGGCATGACCAGAAAGCCACCCTGTTCCAGCCGCTTGCAGGTCATCGCGATCCCGCTCTTGCGCCATGGTCGCTCGGACCAGCGACGCGACCGCGGCTCACCCAGAACAAAGCTTTCACACGGTCTTTGCGTCCGGACCGGAATACTACCTTCACGCCCGCCTTGAGCACAAAGCCCAACTCGGCCTGCGCCTTCAAGGCCAACGCGTCGTGACCTTTGCGGAAGTTGATCGGCTTCGTGGCAATCACGATCCGGATACCCTGATCCGGGAAGATTACAAGACCCTCTTCAACGCAGCCGCCAAGGTCGCTGCACGATCCGGCTGCAATCCGATGCCTCATGCAGCACAGCACCTGCGGTCTCAATCTTGATCGTATCGGCTTCTGCCATCGTTCCAACCGGCCTGGGCGTGGCAGCAGGCTCTACCATCAGCGGCACGAAAGTCGTAAAGTTCGAGCAATTCAGGGTGAAAGTCCTTGGCGGTCATGCGGGTCATCGGGCTCTCCTCTTATTCGAAGGTAGGTACCGCCAAAAGATCGGAACATTGGATCACGCTTGCATTAGCGGCGAAGGCGCAGTTCAGAATGAATTTCGTGTCTGATGACGGTGCAGGACCGGGCAGGGGCCATCTCCACCGTGTCGCCGAACAGGCCGTTCAAAGCCTCGCCACAAGGCCAGTATCGGTTTAGTCTGATAAGGCTCCTGTCCGAAAGAGACTTTCATGCGTTCGGTCTTGCTTGTTCTTTTCGCCCTTGCCGCCCCTCCGGCCTTCGCCTGCGACGGTGACCCCATTCTGTCCTGCACCGCGAGGAATGGCACCATGGCTATCGAGGTGTGCGTATCCGGGGACGCCTTCACCTATGCCTACGGACCCGCAGGGCGCGCGCCTGACCTGACCCTGCGCGAACCCCTGGCCAATGGCACGCTGTACCCGTGGCAGGGGTTTGGCCGTGACATTGCGGAAAGCATCAGTTTTCAAAACGGCCCGTTTCGCTATGACGTGGCCTATTCGCTGGACCGGCTTGAGGAAGATCATCCGACAGCCGGCGGTGTGACGGTTTACAAGAATGGAACCAAAATTGCCGCTATCGCCTGCGACACAGGCCGCGCAATGCTGGGCCTGTTCTCGGCACAAGACGCCATGCAGGCCCTTGGCCTGTGTTGGGACCAAGGCGTGGAAGGCTGGACTGCCGCCTGCCCCTGAGTCGTCCATGCAACAGGTCGGCCCCCCAATATGCGGTAGGGTAAACTTTCTGCTACCCGAACTCTGCAACCTGCCCCTATAACTAGCGCAGATGACGGGGGCAAACCCCCGCGCTTGAGGCAGGCACCAGACAAACAAGGGGAGGCACGCCATGCGCTGCCCATTCTGTGGGAACATCGACACACAGGTCAAAGACAGCCGTCCGGCCGAAGATCACGTCTCGATCCGTCGCCGCCGGTTCTGCCCCGCTTGCGGCGGGCGGTTCACCACTTATGAACGCGTTCAGTTGCGCGACCTTGTTGTGATCAAATCGTCCGGCAAGCGCGAGGATTTTGACCGCTCCAAGCTGGAACGCTCGATCCGCATCGCGATGCAGAAACGTCCCATCGACCCCGAACGGATCGACCAGATGATTTCCGGCATCGTCCGCCGCCTTGAATCGCTGGGCGACACGGATATCCCGTCGAAGACCATCGGAGAGATCGTGATGGAATCGCTCGCCCGGATCGACACGGTGGCCTATGTGCGATTTGCCAGCGTCTATCGCAACTTCCAGTCGGCGGATGATTTTGACGGGTTTGTGCAGGAACTTCGCCCGTCGGGCCAGCCCGAGGAGTGACAGACATCGACCACATGGCCCATGCCCTGTCGCTCGCCGCGCGGGGCCTGGGCACCACATGGCCGAACCCGGCGGTGGGCTGTGTGATCGTTCAAGGCACCAGGATCGTCGGGCGCGGCTGGACTCAACCGGGGGGACGCCCCCACGCCGAACGCCGCGCGCTGGATCAGGCAGGCGCACTGGCGCGAGGGGCCACCGCATTCGTCACGCTGGAACCCTGCGCCCACCACGGCCAGACGCCGCCCTGCGCCGACGCCCTGATCGCCGCAGGGGTGGCCCGTGTGGTCACCGCTCTGACCGACCCCGACCCCCGCGTCGCGGGCAAGGGCCACGCCCGCCTGCGCGCCGCCGGCATCCCGGTGACCGAAGGCATGCTGACCCCCCAGGCTACCCGTCTGAACGCCGGATTTCTCAAACGACTCTCTCAGGGCCTGCCGCTGATCACTCTGAAACTGGCGACCACGCTCGACGGCCGCATCGCGACGGCGACGGGCGAGTCGCGCTGGATCACCGGCCCGCTGGCCCGCCGCGCAACCCATGCCCTGCGCCTGACCCATGACGCCGTGATGGTCGGTGCCGGCACCGCCCGCGCCGACAACCCCGACCTGACGGCCCGCGACATTGGGGCCACTCACCAACCTCTCCGCATCTTGCTGGACCCGCGCCTGTCGCACGACCCTAACAGCCGCCTTGGCCAAACCGCACAGCACTCCCCGGTCTGGCTGCTGCACACCCACGCCGCCCCGACAGATGCCCGCCAGACATGGACCGCCAACGGCGCTACCCTCATCGACTGTGCCGAAACCCCCACCGGCCAGATCGACCTGCCCGCTGCCCTGACCCGACTTGCCCAGTACGGCCTGACCCGCATCCTGTGCGAAGGTGGTGCGAGGCTTGCCGCCAGTCTGATCCGCGCTGACCTCGTCGACGACCTGATCACCTTCACTTCAGGCAGCGTCATCGGCTGCGAAGGCTACCCCGCCCTCGGCCCCCTCCACCTCGCTACCCTGTCATCCGCCCCGCGGGCGCGTCTGATTTCGACCACACAGATCGGCTCAGACACCCAGACCCACTGGACCTTTGTCTGACCCTTTTCTGTCTCCAAATATCCCGGGGGGTGCGGGGGGCTGGCCCCCCGCTCCGGTCACCAATGCCCCGTGTTGCCCATGCTCGACCAAGGCTCGGCAGGCGGGAGCGAGCCGTTCTTCTGCAACAATTCGACCGACACGTTGTCGGGGCTGCGCACAAAGGCCATGTGCCCGTCGCGCGGCGGGCGGTTGATCACCACGCCATGCGCCGCCAGATGCGCGCACATTGCATAAATGTCGTCGACCTCATAGGCCAGATGGCCGAAATGCCGCCCATCGCTGGGCAACGCGTCATCGCCGTCCCAATTGTAGGTCAACTCCACCGGGCATTCCGGCTGGGTCGGATCGGCCATGAACACCAGCGTAAACCGCCCCTTGTCGTTCACGATCCGCCGCGTCTCGACCAACCCCAACAGCGCATAAAACGCCATCGAGGCGTCAAGGTCCTTCACCCGAACCATGGTGTGCAGATATTTCGTCGGCATGGAATTCTCCCAAATGAATGTCAAAGCCTGTTACCGCGCAACTGTAACAGTCCCCCCATCGAATGGCGACACCCCGACATCCCGGCCTGAGATCAGAACGACGATTTGATCCCCAGCGTTACCCCGACATCCTGCGTGTCATACAGCGCCGCGTTTGACCGGTTCCGCGTGGCGCGCAAGTTCAGCACGGGCGAGAATCCCATGTAGTCGACCTGATCAAAGCTCATCGACAGGCTGGCGGTCAGCTTCACATCCTCGCGCCCGCCAACCACATAACGCGACCCGGCAAAGTCCCGCGCCTCGACCCCAAGACCCGCCGACAGGCTGACGCCTGCCACCGGCTCTGACTTGTCCCAACTCAGGGTCAGCCCCACCGCTTCGTTGCCGACCTCGCCCGAGTCCGACACCGCCCGCGCCGCCGTGACGCCGACCGAGAAGCGATCCCCGGCCACCAGCCGCTCATAGCCCAAGGCCACCTCGACCCGGTCCGACGACTGCACCGGGCTGTCGACCCGCAAGACCCGGTCGGCGCTGATCCCGAAATTCACCGCCGATCTGTCATCCGGCTTGTGGTCCAGCCCGATCTGCACCTGCAGGTAATCCGACAGGACTTCGCCACCATACCAGTTGTGCCCCGCCGTCCCGGCGAAGGACAGCGACGTGATCCCCGCTCCATCCAGCGCCCGGCGATGCGACAGCCCGGCCTCGACCGCCGTGTAGGCGAAATCCCACCCGTTCAGATCAGGCGCGCGGCGTCTGGCCTCTGACGACAGGCTGACCGTATGCCCCAGAACCCCGAACACCGCCCTGGTCTGCCGATCTGGTCCGCTTGCCGCAAACCGATAGGTCGCGCGAACCCCCAACCCCGCCTCGAACCCCGACAGAGCCTGGGAGCCTTCGGGAATCTCGAACTCGAACGGCAACCCGGCCAGCGTCAGGCTGTCCTGCTGGCTGCCGTTGTTCACGTTCGAACTGGGGGCAACTGTCGCGTTGATCTGGATGTTCCACGGGTTGCGTGATTTGACATAGCCGAAGTCTCGCCTGGCAATAGCCTCGGCCCGTGCATTTGGCGCGTTCTGCGTCGCGCGCCGCAGCCACCACTGTGCGGCGGTGCGCCGCCCATCGGTCGACAGGGCCTGTGCCATGGCCATCGACGCGCCGAACCGGCCCGGATTCGTCGTGGCAGACGTCCAGGCCAACCGCGCCGCGCGCTGCGCCTCGTCCACCCGGCCCAGTGCGCGCAGCGCCTCCGACCGGATGGTCAGGGCCGTGCTGTCGTCCGGATCACGCTGCAACAGCGCATCGGTGTACCCCAACGCGTCCTGCGCATACCCGGCCTTCAGCGTGGTATAGGCCAGTTGGCGCATCGCATGGACGTCCAGCATCAAAGGCTCTGACAGGGCCGCTGTCGCCAGCATCAGACCCGCCAGAACCCAGGCCGGGCAGAAGGCCCGCGTCACGGGGCGGTTGGGCTGCGGTACAACAGGAAGCCGCCCGTTTCGCGCACGGTGACGTTATCAAGCCGCGGATCCTTGGATTCGACCACGATCACACCGACGATCTCATCATTGCCCCCAGCCGTCGCATCGCCCGAGATCACGGCATAGTAATTGCCTTCCTCGTACAATTTTGCGGCCGCCGTACTCGACGGGGTGGAACTGTCGATGACGCCGCCCATTTCACCGTTGGCGTCCAACGCCCCCGGCCCGACATTGAAAAGAAGCGTCGGAAGTTGGGTCATGGTTGTCTCGTTCGCGTCGTTCAGCGCCGTTACCACGTCATTGGTGATGTCCTGACCGTCGATATCAAAGATCGCGCGGTTGTAGACCCGCCCCCTAACTGCATCGCCCTCGTTGAAATCGTTGAAGTCGATGTCGACCGTCATGGTGCCGGTGGTGTATTCCAGCCCGGTCGTGCCTTCGAAATCTCGCAGACCGGCATAATCGCCGGTGTAACTCGCCTGACCATCCGCCGCAGGCAGCGTCACCGAACCATTGCGCTGATAGACAAACCCGCCAAAGCCGAAGTTGCGATAGGCCCCGGTCCGCACGATGGCAAACTCGGTCCTGCCCGTCCGCGACACGCCATAGATCGCCCGGTGAACGAACTGGGTGATCGGCACCCCGGTCACACTGTCATTAAAGACGGGGTCCGCCTCATAGACCGCGAATGGCCCGAGGCTGCCGACCTGATTGTCCCGATTGTAGACGTTGCCGCCGTCGAATGCCAAACCATCTACCGAGAATGTTTCGGGCGAAGTTCCGGTCGCCGCGGAATAGGTCACGTCCGCGACAAAGCCGTCTCCGGTGACCGGATCCTTCTTTTCGCGCCGGACAATCGTCCGCTCGCTTGAAGGCGTGCCCGTAGTCACAGGCGCGCCATCGCTGTTGATCCCTCCGCTGTTGGGCGCAGGGTTCGGAGGGGGCACGACAATCGGGTCTTCGTCGGGCAAAAACGGGTTGCCGTCACAGGCCGCCAACAGAACGCAGGCCAAAAGCAGGTGTTTATAGTTGATCATGTCTTTATTGCCCGAACTACCTATATCAACACGAACTTTGCCGCCAAACACCTTGAA
>JBBRVJ010000157.1:0-8852 GCA_038246975.1 Rhodobacterales bacterium
GGCATGCTGCACAGCTGCACGCTCGACAGCATGGGACATCGGTATTTCCACGATTGCGAGGAAATGGACGACGCCTGCTACAAGATGGACGCGATGCTGGCGCCTTGGGTCCATCGCTGGCGTGCGGCGGGGTACGAGGTGATCGTGACCGCCGACCACGGGCAGGATGCGCGCGGCCATCATGGCGGGACGGGCGAGGCGCAGCAGGACTTTGCGTTCTACTACTTTGGCGAGGCAGAGATGCCTGCGGCGGACGTCGTACTGGATCAACTGGCATTGGCCCCGTCGATCCTGAAACGGATGGGGGTTCCGGTACCAACCAGCATGAAGGCCATGGCGTTTATTGCAGGCTGACGGACAGAAAAATTCTCGCCCAAAAAACTTCAGGTGTCAGCTTGCGTAATCCGATTGCTCCGCGTCCAGCAACGCGCGGAGTTCGCGCAGATGGGCGTCGGCAAAGCCGGGGTACGCCTCCCATTCCTGCGCGGTCTTTTCGGCCACGGCATCGGACAGCACGCGCAGGGGCCTGCCGGTTTGCAAGGCACGGATATAGGTTTCGGCAGCGCGTTCGAAGTAATAGAGCCGGTTGAAGGTTTCCGCGACCGTCCGCCCGATGATCAGCACGCCGTGGTTGCCCATGATCATGGTGGTGATCCTGGGGTCGCCCAGCAGCGCCACGCAGCGCGCCGCCTCTTCGGCAAAGGCCATGCCGCCATAGTGTTCGTCGACCACCTGACGGCCAAAGAACATCGCGGTGTTCTGGTCGATGGCGGGCAGGTGGCTGTCGGCGAGGCTGGCCAGCACGGTCGCGTGGATCGAATGCACATGCATGACACAGCGTGCATGGGGCAGGGCGCGGTGAATCGAGCCGTGCAGACCCCAGGCTGTCGCATCGGGCGCGTCGGGACGGTCCATGGTAGTGGGGTCGTTCGCGTCAATTTCCAGCAGGTCACTGGCGCGGATGCGGGCGAAGTGGCGGCCATTGGGGTTCATCAGGAACCGCGTGCCCTCGGGGTTCAACGCGAGGCTGAAGTGGTTGGCCACCGCCTCGTGCAGGTTCAGCTTCACGGTCCAGCGAAAGGCGGCGGCCATATCGCTGCGTTCGGTCCAATGGGTCTGGTTGGAATGCGCGTTCATCGGACGTCTCCATAGGGCCAGTCGCCGGCGGCGAGGGCGGTGATAGCGGTGGTGATGCGGGCAAAGCTGGCGGCGGCGCGCGGCACGGTGGCGCGGGCACGCAGGTAACCGTGGACGAGGCCGGGTTCGAGGATCAGGTGGGCGCGGACTCCGGCGCGGGTCAGGCGGTCGCAATAGTGCAGGGCGTCGTCGGCGAGCGGATCGCATTCGGCGCTGATGGCGACGGTGGGGGGCAGAGTGGTGAAATCGGTGTCGTGCAAAGGGGCGGCGGTGGGGTCGTCCTTGGGTTCCGGCCCGGCAAAGCGGATGCCTGCATAAAACTTCGCATCGTCGCGCGTCAGCATGGGGGCATGGGCGTGGGTCAGATAGCTGCCTTGCGTCCGGTCGCCGCCAAGGCCCGGATAGATCAGCACCTGGCCCCGCAGATCAGGCGCCCCTCGCAGGGCGTGGGCACAGGCGGCGGCCAGGGTACCGCCTGCCGAATCGCCCGCCAGAAGGATCGGACCGTCGGCCAGCAGAGCGCGTGCAACGGCCAGAGCGTCGTCATAGGCGGCGGGGTGTTTGTGTTCCGGTGACAGGCGATAGTCGACCGATATCACGCGCAGCCCGGTCACCGCCCTGATCTCGGCACAGATATCGTCATGGCTGTGCAAGCCACCGACCACGAACCCGCCGCCGTGCAGATAAACCACGGCAGGCCAAGCACCGGGATAGTCTCGGCATGGCACCCCGGCGACCGGCAAATCCTGCGCCGTCACGCCATCGGAATAGCCGCGATGAAACCTGCGGCACATCGCATCGTAAATCTTCCGTTGGTCGGTAATTGTCATCGACGCGGTGTCGGCCGGATAGCTTTGCGCCGTGGCCGCGATGAAGGCCCAGGTCGGGGCGTCGATGAGGGTTTGGTAATCTGTTTGCGACATCATCGGTCCATGCGGTGTGTTTCACCACTCTGCCGCTGACGCAAGACCGCCGCAATGTCTTATCGCTGCCGGAATTGGGATCGGAAATGCCCGGATTCCCCCCAACTTTGGACATTTCGCGCCGGTAGACCAGACGAACAGAATGGGCCAAGGGGGTTCCGATGCAACTGATACGATCTTTTGAACAGCAGGACGCCGCACTTGTCGGTTTCGGCATCCGTGTGATGCTGGTGACGCAGGATGGGCCTGACGGGTTGGTGGCGCGCAGGTTGGCGGGCATCGGGGGTCAGGTCGAATGCCTGCCCGAGATGTTTACCGCCCTGTCGTCGGTGATCGAGGATCCCGCGGGATATGGCCTGTTCATGATCGACTGTGACGCGTTCGGCGGCGTGGCCGAAGCGCGGCGCGCCATTGCCATGATGGGCGATGTGGCGCTTCGGGTGCCGGTGATCCTGATCAGCCGCGACTGCCCAAATCAAATATTCCCGGCAGATCGCGGGATGCCGGTGGTGCTGCGCGCGCCATTGTCGGCGGTTTCCTTGCGGGTCGGCTTTGAACACGCGCTGCGCGACCGTCTGGCGCTTCGGATGGTTTGAACCACAAAGGGCGCAGTCTGCACCGCGCCCTATGCCTAAGTCTGTAGGTCCGGATTATGCCAGCGCCAGGTTCGTGGCCGATTCGCGGCCATCACGGCCCGCTTCGATGTCGAAGGTGACCGGCTGGCCATCCTTCAGGGAACGCAGACCGGCCCGCTCCAGCGCGGTGATGTGAACGAACACGTCCTTCTTGCCGCCTTCCGGGGCAATAAAGCCGAAACCCTTTGTTTCATTGAACCATTTCACGGTGCCCTTGGCCATCGCGAAGTCTCCTGTCTTATCGCCGCCCGCAATATGCGACGGCCCGGCATCGTCAGCTAAGCATCGAGTGCGCTGCGGCCGAAAACAGCAGACAGTGGTCGATAGAGATAACGTCGCCTGATTTTTATGGGCCTGTGGTCGCAAAAAATCAAGCCTGTTGCAGATCAAGCGATTTCGGTTTGGCGATCTTCTGCCAACGGGCGGCGCGGCAACAGCGCGGGAACGATGAAAGACACCAAAGCACCGGACCCGCACAAGACCCAAAGTCCGAGGGCCTGGATCAAAGTCGCCTCGAAAAACACCAGGGATGCTACGGCCGAGGTGAATCCCAGGATGCCGCAAGCCAGTACCAATATGATCGCCATGATGTCCCTCGTGCGTTCAGAGGTTCCAGACTGTCGCCAGACTGCGGCGGCTTTGTGGCGGCAGTTGGGAAACCTGATGGTAAATTTTAATCAACCCTGAGTTGCCAAAGCTATCACCTGAACAGCCATCTTGTGCAAAGGAAACCGACCAGAAAGGCGGCAGACAGGCCGGCATCGGCGGTTTGTGGCTGTACCGGCGGGGCTGTAACCGGGACAAGAATCGGACGCGGGCGACGTTGTGCGCGAAACACGGCGAGAATCAGCGCCAAAGCCACAAAGACGCCACCCAGAATCACCGGGGTCCAGATCGCCCCCACCACGGTCAAAAGCGCAACATACCCCGCAACCAGACCAAAGACCGCCGCCATGACGGCGAAAAGGCCGATGACGGCGCACAGCACCGCATCGGCCAGCATGACCCGCAGCGACCCCCGAAGGCCGGCCGCTGCAAGGCGCAAATGTTCGAAAAGGGGGTTCACCGCCGGGTCATCGCGCCAATCAGCACGCCCATGCCGGCGGCAATCGCGATAGCCGCCCACGGGTTGGACGCAACGGCGGTTTCAAACTGGGCTTCTGCCGTCTGACCCTTCTTGCCAACGTAACGGGCTGCCTCGTTCATGCCGTCGGTCACGTCATCCATGATCGACTGGCTTTGACGGACGGTCGCTTTGCCAACACTGGACGCCAATTTAGCCATCTCTTCGCGCAGACTGGCCAATTGTGCGGTAACGGCTTCGTAGTCGGCGGCGACGGTTTTCGAGACTTCAAGGGCCATGAGGGCGCTCCGATTCAAAGGGGTGTTTTGGCGCCCGACGCGAATCGCCGGGTTCACAGCGATGAAACTCGGGTCTGGGCGTTCGGTTCCGCGAGAATGGGGAGATTTTTTGACCCGATCGGTGTCCCGACCTGAAAAAAGTGATTGGGCTAACCTGCGCTAGCGTCAATGCCCGATTGCGGATGCATGGTATCAGTTAAGGAACTGTTGTCTAGCAAGGGTTTTTCCCGATTTTCGGCCCGCAAGTGCGGATCTGACTGCCACACGGTCGAGCATCGCTTGCGCACTTCCTCTGAACGGGATTTCCGGCTCAGGGCAGCAAAGGGCCTTCATGGTCCAGATAGCCTCTGTCAAAATCGGCGAGCGTCACCAGCCGGTCAAAATCACCAAACTCCACGCGGCCCTTTTGAAAGGTCATCAACCCCGCCTCGCGCAGTTCGCGCATCACCCGGTTGATGTGAACCGCACTCAGCCCCAGCGCATCGGCCATCAGATATTGCGACAGGGGGCAGTCAAAGCCGGTCTTGCTGGCCAGACCCACCAGCCGCAACCGGGCGCCGAGTTCCAGCATGAAATGCGCGGTGCGCTCCAGAGCATTGCGCCGCCCCAGATTGACCAGATGTTCGACGACCATCGCTTCGTCCCGGCTGGCGGCCCACATCACGGCGGTGGCCAGACGCGGCGTCCTGGTGAAGGCGGACAGCAGATCTGACGCCAGAACCTCTGACGCCTCGACCGGGGTGATCGGTTCGATGTTGTGATCGGCGGTGCGGAACAGGACGGAACGCAGGCCCAGAAAATCGCCGGGAATCTGGAAATCCACGATCTGGCGGGTGCCGCCCGGCAGCAACTTGTACGAACACACCCATCCGGACGCCAGAATATAGGCCGACTGGTTGGTCTGCCCCTCATGCACCATGTCCCGCCCGACCGGAAACTTGAGTCTGCGGCGAAAGATATCGGACAGGGATATCAGGTCATCCTGCGACAGGCTGACGAAGGCGGACAGCTTGCGCGCAAAAGGGCTGTCCTGAACCGGCATCGCACGCACCTTTTACACGCCCGCGACACATGCCGCAGGCCTTCCTGTCGGAACCGGTATGGCGGGCCACAACGGTCCGACCCTGATTCAGATCAGCTATCAACAGAAATAGCGTGGCATAGTATCAGGAAATCACCAGTCGCATCTGACATGATGTTACACCCGATTTCCGGAAAGAAGAACCAAAATGCAAAACCCTGCTGACGTCGCCGGAACTGCGGCGCTTGCCATCTGCGAGGCGCTTCTGCTGGCGCTGAACGACCGCAACATTCTGCCGGAACGCGAGATTGTCGGGGTGCTGCAAGACGCCTCTGCCGCTCACTCCGATCTTGCCGAGGCGGAAGACCGAACCGGTCTGCACGCCGCGGTGTCCAAGTTGATCGACCAGATCATCTCAGGAGGAAATTCGGTGCGGCGGCCGAAGTAGGCGATTCTGGGTAATGATGCACCGCCCACCATTGTTAAAAGTGCACAAAAACACAGGCTTTGCGGTGCGAATTTCGGGGAGCGTGTCTCACCTGGCGCGGGGTTGGGAGCGATTGCCAACCGCTTTTCGTCGCAAGCGAGCGTCAGAGCGGGCATCCCCGTTGAAAGTGGCGCGTCTCCGGGCAACCCCGAGCTGGGCTCGGCTGATCGTTTTGCTTGACCGCACATTGGCAGCCAGCCGGCCTGCACAACCACTTTTCACCGCCCGGCGCTTGGGAAGACCCGGAATTTTCGTCGAAAATTCTTGGTGGCCCCCCTCGACGTGACTGAACGACCCGGAGGAGGAGGATCGTCCGCTGCCGTCCCACTCCCCCATGACGCCCAGTCGCCACCAATCCCTCCCCCTGTCAAAGGCCCACCCCAGACGCAAAAGCCACACCCTGGCACTGCAACCCCCGTTCCTCACAGGGATTTTGTGGACCCGTGCCGCAGTTCTGGCTATTCTTGCCGCATACGGGGCGACATGACCCCGAAGCATGAGGCACTGATGGCACGACCTGAGCGGTTCTCGAACCTGCCGGAGTATGCGTTTCCGCGTTTGCGGCGGCTGCTGGACGCCCATGCGCCGGGGGGAACCCCGATCCAGATGACCATCGGCGAACCGCGCCATCCGATGCCTGACTTCGTCGGCCCGATCCTTGCCGCAAACCTTGCGGGCTTTGGCGTCTATCCGCCGAACGACGGCACGCCCGAGTTGCTGACCACCATCGCCGCTTGGCTCGGCAAGCGGTATCAGGTTGCGGTTGACCCCGGTCGGATCATGGCGTTGAACGGCACGCGCGAAGGGTTGTTCAACGCGGCCATCGCCCTTTGCCCCGAGGCCAAGGCCGGGCAGAAACCCGTCATTCTGATGCCCAACCCGTTCTATCAGGTCTATGCGCTGGCCGCCCTCGCATTGGGGGCAGAGCCGGTCTATGTGCCTGCGACCGCCGCCACCGGGTTTCTGCCGGATTATGCCAGCCTGCCCGCAGACACGCTGAACCGCACGGCGATTGCCTATATCTGTTCGCCCGCCAATCCGCAGGGCGCTGTGGCCAGCGCCGACTATTTGGCCGATCTGATGGCGCTGGCGGAACGGCACGATTTCCGCATCTTCGCCGACGAATGCTATTCCGAGATCTGGCGCAGCGCGCCGCCCCCCGGTGCCCTGCAAATTGCCGCACAGACCAACACTGACCCCGAGCGGGTGGCGGTGTTTCACAGCCTGTCGAAACGGTCGAACCTGCCCGGCCTGCGGTCAGGCTTTGTCGCCACAGGACCGCAGTCCATGGTACAGATTCGCCAGTTGCGCGCCTTTGCCGGGGCCCCCCTGCCGCTGCCGATCCAGAAAGTGTCCGAAGCCGCCTGGGCGGACGAGGCGCATGTCGACGCCTCGCGCGCATTGTACCACGAAAAATTCCACGACGCCGCACAGGTGTTCGCAGGCCTGCAAGGCTTCACCCTGCCCGAAGGCGGGTTCTTTCTGTGGCTGCCGGTGCCCGATGGCGAACAGGCGGCGCTGACGCTTTGGCAACAGACCGGCGTGCGGGTTCTGCCCGGTACGTATCTGTCGCGCGAGATCAACGGGGACAACCCCGGAGCAGGCTATATCAGGGTCGCCCTCGTAGCCCCAAAACAAGAAACGCAGCGCGGGCTGACGATGCTGCGCGATTGCCTTTACGACTAAGGGACGGGAATCATGGCATCTTATCAGGTTCGGCAACGCGATCCTCTGGTGGATCAGGGCACGGCGGCCATGCTGGAACGGCGCGGGCGCGAATTGCTGGGGCTGGGCCTTCTGATGCTGGCGGGGGCGTTCTTTCTGATGCTGTGGACCTATTCGCCCGACGATCCGGGCTGGATGGTCGCCACGGACGAGCCTGCCGCCAACTTGCTGGGCCGCTTTGGCGCGGCCTTTGCCTCGACCTTGATCATCATCGGCGGCATGGGGGCCTGGGGTCTGCCTGCCGTGCTGGCCGTCTGGGGGGGGCGGTTCGTGCTGCATCGCGGGGCCGACCGCGCAATCAGCCGGATGGTTTTCGCGGTTATCGCCGTAGCGCTGGGGTCGGTCTATGCCGCCACGCTGGTGCCGGGGGCGGGTTGGCCGCATTCCTTTGGTCTGGGCGGGTTGTTCGGCGATACGGTGCTGGGGGCGGCGCTGGGCGTGGTGCCGCTGGGGGCGGGGCTGGGTCTGAAACTGCTGTCGGTGCTGTCGGGGGCTGCCCTGGTGGGCATGATGCTGTTCGTGACCGGCTTTGATCTGGCCGAACTCCGCAGCTTGGGCCGGTTTTTGCAACACGGGCTGATCGTGGCCTATGCAACCCTTGTGGCCTTGCTGGGTCAGGGAGCCCGCCGCACCGCGCGGGCCGCATCCGCCACCGCATCCGCCATTGCCGAGCGCCGCCGCGCAGCCCCCTTGGCAGCCGCAGAGCCGATTGTCTCCGCCGAAACCGCCTATGGTCGCCCCACAGCATTGCGCCCGACACCGCTGGTCGCCAACCCGCGCTATCACGAACCGCTGGCCGAGGCTCCCCACTATGCCCCGCCCCGTGAACGCACCGGCCTGCTGGCCCGGATGCCACACCTGCTGCGCCGTGCGGAACCCGAACTGATCGACCCGACGCCGCCCCCGACCCCCGTCAACCTGCCCAGCCCAGACCGTATCCGCGCCCGGATTGCCGATGTGATCAACGCGCGGACCGCAGCGCCCGTGACCGCCACCTCGCCCCTGCAAGCTGCCATCGCCGCCCGGCGCGAACCCCCCATGGTCCGCCCGCCGCGCGCCCCGACGCCGCTGATCGCTAACACCCGCCCGGTGGAAAGATCTTCATCCGAAAATTCTTCGCGCCCCACCCCCACCGTGCGGATAACCCCGCCGGTCGCTGCTCCGCATGCGCCGCGCCAGATTGCCCCAGCCCCGGTTCCCACCGTCCTGCAAGACCTGGACGACGAGGATGACCCCGCCATCGCTGCCGACTGGGAAACCGATCTGCCCCGCGCGACACCCCACCCCGAACTGCGCCGCGCCGTGGTACAACCAACCGCCAAAAAGCCCACCGCGCCGTCCAGACAAGCCCAAGCCGAGGCGCAACCCGCCCTGCGCTTTGACGACCCCACACTGGCCTATGAACTGCCGCCGCTTGGCCTCTTGACCTCGCCTTCGACCGTTCAGCGTCACACCTTGTCGCACGAGGCGCTGGAGGAAAACGCGCGGATGCTGGAATCCGTGCTCGACGATTACGGCGTGAAGGGCGAAATCGTGTCGATCCGCCCCGGTCCGGTGGTGAC